>NZ_CP160398.1:5728786-6047544 GCF_040729435.1 Pseudomonas sp. HOU2
TTAAGCCACTTCGTCAATCAGTCCGGCGCCCTGATTGCGGGAGTTGCCGACGGCTTTGCCGACTTTGTGCCAGGTGAAGGCGACGCTGGGTTCCCCTTCGAACAGCAGCATCTGTTCTGCACGTTCCACCGGCGTGGCACTGTCGAGCCATTCGCGCGCCAATTCTGCAGCAAAAACCACCGGGCGCCGGTCATGGATGTCCAGCATGCCTCCGACGCTGTCGGCGGTGATGATCACAAAACCATCGTCCTCCCGAGCATCCCTGCCGGGTGTCGGAAACTGTCCGATGGCCGCACAGAAAACCGGCCCGTGATCGGCCCGACGGATCAGCCACGGCTGGCGGGTTTTATCCGGGCCGTCGACCCATTCGAACCAGTTGTCGACCGGCACGATCAGCCGATGCCGCCAGATCGCCCGGAAGAATGGGCCATGCGCGACCTTTTCCACGCGGGCGTTGATCGGCGCCGCGCGGTCCTTGGCCCAGTGCGGGCGCCAGCCCCAGCGCAGGTTGTCGGCATACAGCTGTTGATCATGTTGATGGAGCACCGCGAGTGAGGTGGTAGGCGCCGCGTTGTAGCGCTCCAGCGCGGCGTCGCCGACGTGATTGATCAGCGCATCGGGAATGCTCAGCACCGTGACGAAGTCGTGAATGCCGCGGTACTGCGAGAGTCTTCCGCACATGCGCCGAATCTCCGGTTGGACGCTTTCAGCTTAGTCGGCTGCGGTCAATCAATCCTGCGCCTCCTGACCGGTGAACGTGTCGCGCCAGGCCAGCCAGCGGCGTTCCAGCGCCGCGAGCAGGCCGTCGCTGAGTTTGCCGAGCACGGCGAGCACGATGATTGCCGCCAGCACGATGTCCGGGCGCGAGGTTTCGCGGCCGTCGCTGAGCAGATAACCCAGGCCCTTGGTCGCGGCGATCAGCTCGGCGGCCACCAGAAACATCCACGCCAGACTCATGCCGCTGCGTAACCCGGTGAACAGGCCGGGCAGGGCGGCGGGCAGTAGAATTCGCCGCACCAGTTGCCAGCGGCTGAAGCCATAGATGTGCCCGACCTCGACCAGTTTGCGGTCGATGTTGCGAATCGCCGCGACCACGTTGACGTACACCGGAAAAAACGCGCCGATGGCGATCAGCACGATCTTCGAGGTTTCATCGATGCCCAGCCACAGCAGCAACAGCGGCACCCAGGCCAGGCTCGGAATCGAACGCAGCGCGGCGAACGTCGGTTCCAGATACGCCTCGGCCTCGCGGCTCAAACCGACCCAGGCGGCGAACACCAGCGCCAGGCTGGCGCCAATTGCAAACCCGAGCAACACCCGCAGCAGGCTGGCGCCGATGTGTTTCCACAGGGCGCCTTCGGCGAGGTCGGTGAGGGTCAGGGCGATCTCGCTGGGCGCCGGCATTTGGTAGGACGGCAGCCAGCCGAGGCGCACGATGCATTCCAGGGCGACCACGATCAGCAGCGGCAGGGCCAGACCTTTCAGGCGTCGGCGCCATGTCGGATTGAGGGATGAAGGACGCGGCCTCGACAAGCTCTGAGGCGGCGCAGGCAATTCGTTACTGCGAGTGGTCATACGTGGGCTCCACTCACAGCGAATCCGCGTCGGGCGCGGATGGGCTGTGAGTCTGGTCGGTTACTGGCGGGCGACGGCTTGCTGCACACCGCTGTCGAGCAATTGATCAATGACCTGATCGACATTCACCCCACGCCGCACCAGTTCCTCAGACACCAGAATCGGTGCCGCAGCCTTGGACGCCTGCACGTCGTTGGCGGTCAGTTGCGGGCTGCTCAGATCGGTGCGCGACAGCTGCAGTTTGGCCACGTCCAGCGGCAGACCGGATTCCTTGGCCAGCAACGCGGCGAACTCGTCGGGATTTTTCAGCGCCCATTGCCGCGCCTGCTCGTAGGCTTTGATCACCGTGTCGATGGTTTGCGGATGCTCCTTGGCGTACTGCTCGGTGACGCTGACCACACCGTAGCTATTGAATGCCGGGTTGCGATACAGCAGACGCGAACCGGCCTGTACCTGACTGGCGGCCATGTGCGGATCGAGTCCGGCCCAGGCGTCGACATCGCCTTTTTCCAGCGCGGTGCGGCCGTCCGGGTGTTGCAGGTGCACCAGTTCCACGTCGTCTTTCTTCAACCCGGCCTGTTGCAGGCTGCGCAGGGTGAACAGGTACGGGTCGGTGCCTTTGGTGGCGGCGATTTTTTTGCCCTTGAGGTCGGCGACGCTCTGGTACGGCGAATCCTTGCGCACCACCAGCGCGGTCCATTCGGCGCGACTGTAGACGTACACCGATTTGATCGGGCTGCCGTTGGCCCGACTGAGTACCGCAGCGAGGCTGGCGCTGGAGGCGAAATCGACGCCACCGCTGTTCAGATATTCCAGCGAACGGTTGCTGCCCTGACTCAGCACCCAACTGACTTTGGTCTGCGACAGGGCTTTTTCGAGGAAGCCGAAATGCTTGAGTACCAGGCTCACGGGTGAGTAGTAGGCGTAATCCAGATGGACTTCCGGAGGCGGCGCTTCGGCGGCCTGGGCCAGCGGTTGCAGACTCAGCGCCATGGCGCTGGCGACCAGCAGTGTTTTGAGGCGGGATAAGGGTGAAAACGATGTCATGGCGACGCTCCGGCAGAGGCACTGTTTTTTATGTCCAAAAATATATTTTTAACGACTGCATCCTGCATGATTGGAATATTGCAGGCTCTGTGCCATGCGCGTGTCGACCCATGTTTACGGGGTTTTCACCGGTTTGAGCGTCTCTCAACTGTTGCTTGGGCAACACTGTGGCATGGCACTGTTGCGCAGCGAACAGTGAACATTCAGGGTGCTGAGCTTATGCATTAATCGAATTTAAAAACCGCCAATCAACAGCGTTATGGTCTATGCAAAATCCCCTCGCAGGACCCGCCATGAAGCTCTCCCGTTTGCTCCGCAGCACACTGATCACCGCCTTGTTCGCCGCTCCGTTTGCCTACGCTACCGAGCCGTTGGTCCTGCATGTCGGTGACCAGAACTACTACAACATCCGCGCCTCGGTCGAAGCCTCTGGCGTGCTGAAAGACGCGCCTTACAGCGTCGACTGGAAGCACTTCCAGGCCGCCGCGCCACTGGCCGAGGCGTTGCAGACCGGTTCGCTGGATCTGGGCTTTCTCGGCGATTCGGGTTTTCTGTTTCTCGCCGCCAAACAGGCGCCGGTGAAACTGATCGGTGTGTCGCGGCAGAACCCGGACACCATCGCCTTGCTGGTGCCGAAAGATTCGCCGGTGAAAACCATCGCTGATCTGAAGGGCAAGAAAGTCGCCTACTGGCCCGGTGCCTGGAGCCAGCAACTGACCTTGCGCGCCCTGGAGCAGGGTGGTTTGCCGGAAAACTACGTCGACTTCGTCAAGTTGATGCCGATTGATGCGGCGGCCGCGTTGCCACAGGGCAGCATCGACGCTTTTCCGGTGTGGGAACCGTATATCTCCCAACAAATCGTGTTCTCCGGTGCGCGGCCGATTCTCACCGCGAAAAACCTGATGCCGGGCCTTAGCGCGATTGCCGCGTCGGCGCAGTCGATCGACAGCAAGCGTGCCGCGATTGCCGATTTTCTCGGGCGTTTGAAACAGGCGCGGGCCTGGGTCGACAGCCACACCGACGAATACGCGGACCTGTGGGCGAAGAAAGCCAATCTCGATCAGCAGGTCTCGCGGCACTGGTTGCGCCACGCGCACATGACTGTCGGGCCGGTGGACCAACAGGCGGCGGTCGACCTGCAGGGCACCGCGGACTTCCTGTTCAAGGTCAAGGCACTGCCGGCGCCGCTGGCCACCGCCGGGGTTATCGATACCTCGTTTCAACAGGCACTGGCTGACTGAGCGAGCGCCGGAACCAAAGCCTGTGTACCCTATCCAGACCTGGCTCGCGAAGCCGGGTGCAGGGATGGATCAGGGCGAGGGAGTTTTGCCAGTCGACAACAGGGCCGCAACGGTCAGGCGCAAGGCAAAACATGAAATACGCGTTCAATCTTCTCTGTGCAGCGGCCATCGCGCTTGGGCTGGCCGGCTGCATTGCCGCGCCGATCGAGATGACCGCGCAAACCGAAACCCGGCTCAAGGCCCAGGCGCCGGTGCGCTTTTTGCTGACCTTCGATGACGGCCCCAGCGCGTCGAGTTTGTGGAACCCTTCGGCGACGGTCCTCGACAGCCTCAAGGTCAACCCGGTGCAACCGGCCATCAAAGCGGTGTTCTTCGTCCAGACCCGTGCGCCGCGTGCGGGCAACAGTGACATTGGTCGCGGCGTCATGCGGCGTGAGCACGCAGAAGGGCACATCCTCGGATTCCACACCGCGACCCATTGGCACACCAACCATCGCTCGCTCGATCCGCAAGAACTGGAGCAGTCGTTGCGCAACGGCACGGCGGATATCGCCGCGATCACCGGAGCTGCGCCGATTCTGCTGCGTCCGCCATTCTGGAATTACGACAAGCGAACCTTTGCCGCCTATCAGCAGCATGGCTTACATGTGTTGTTGACCGATCTGAGCGCCAACGACGGCAAGATCTGGGGCTTCAACGCCAGTCCCCGACGTCGGGCGAACATGCTGCGCCAGCTATCGGAGGTGCGCGAGCGCATTGCCCTCGGCGAATTTCCCACCGTGGACGGGGTGATTCCGGTGGTGGTGACGTTTCATGACCTCAATCGCTATACCGCGCGGCATACCCGCGAATACCTGCAGATTCTCCTCGACAGTGCTGCCGCCACGGGCGTGAGGCTGGCGGACAAGCCGTTTTACGATGATCAAGCGGCACTGCAGAAAGCGGCACTGGCGCGCACCGTTCAGCAGAGTTCGCAGCCGGTGCAATTACCGGGGATGTGGAACTGGATCTGGGATCATGACGCGCACTGAGGCCGCGCTGGAAATGTGATCGGGTTGGCAGTCGTCGGGGCGGCAGATTATTGATCGCTCATCTATGCTGAATCGGTCGACCGACTCATCGCCTGCGAGGCGTGCGCCCATGCTAGCCATTGCCGACATCTGCCGGATTGTCGAATCCGGCTTTCCGTCGCTTGAATGCGAATGCACACAAGTGGAGCAGGGACTGCTGCGGATCAAGGTTTATGAGCCTGACTCCGGGCGAGTCGAGTTGTTGCTCAATGGCGTCTCACCGGAACACCTGGTGACCATCCGCGATATTTCTAATTTCATCGGTGAATTGCGCACGGAAATGAGCGCCGGGCGCCGGGCATTCGCCGGCTGATACCTCACAAACGCCGCTGAAACGCCTGCACGATGCGTAATGTCGCGTCGCTGGTGGGCAGATTCTGCACCGCGTCCAGCGGATGCCAGATGCATTCGATGATCTCGTTTTGCGGGCGTAACTGCTCAAGATCCAGCACCGACGCCTCGTAGACATGATGCTGGGTGCTGCCGCTGTGCAGTTCCATCAGATACAACATCTGCTCGGCATCCAGTGCCGTTTCTTCCTGCAGCTCGCGCGTCGCCGCCCCTGCTTTGGTTTCCCCAGGCTCGACCTTGCCGCCGGGCAAGGTCCAGCGACAGCGAGGTTTGCGCACCAGGAGAACGTGTCGATCCTGCTCGCAAATAACGGTTGCGCGTACTTTCATCTGTTACCTGTTTATCGCGTGTCACATAAATGAAATAAAACTGCAATATTCGAGCCGGGCCCGGATTCAGAGGTTCCGTTGGGGTTTTGAGTGTTTGGCAAGGTTGAAAGTGCCAGAGCCTTGGCACATGGCTATCCGCGACATCCGGTCGGCCACATCTCCGGCAACAGGGTGTAAGGTAAAAAAGCAGAGCTGAATCCACTGTCAGCAAAAAGGAGGTCCCCATGAGCATTCCTGTCCTGAACAAGATGCACATGAACGGCTACGACGTACTCAGTGTAAACAACGGCCCATGGCGGGTTTGTACCCAAGGCGATCGGCTTGCGTCGTTTGGTAGCAGAGAAGAAGCGCTGGCCTATGCCGCTGCGTTGCCAAGTTACAGACAACGCTCGGCGCGGGCTCGAAGTCACACTGCGAGTTGAAGCAGATGTAACGAATGAGCCCCGGTAATTGCCGGGGCTCTTGTTGAGGGCAGGGTCGCTATCAGTGAACCTTGCTTCGGCTGATGGAGCGCGTTTTCACTTCCTTGGCATAGGACTGCAATCGTTCTTCATCACTTTGCAGCACCTCGCAGGACCTGAGTACCGCCTGGGCATCCGCTTCATTGCCGCTTTTGCGCAGTTGTTCGGCGATGCGCTTGAGGTCGACCGCCGACCATCTCAAATCCGATGCAACGGCTTGCAGGTCGCGCTGAAGTTCGTGTTCGTATTCATTGAGCCGCATGATCACCTCCGGTCATTCTCGGTAAAACAGAGTAGCCGCATTTTTCATCGCCGATGTGCAACTCGTCTGTCACCGGGTGAATGGATGTAAATATTTGTCCAAATGCCCTTGTAGCGGGGCGTCGGGATGGATGTACAACCGGTTACACGTTACATTCGCTTTTTTTCAGATCAGGGAAACACCATGCGGATATGGATCGGGAGTTTGGCGTTGGCATTGCTGGCGGGTTGCTCATTGCCAGCATCGCTGGTACCGGGCGAGCCAAACCTCAGCAAGACCACCACCAAAGCGCCTAAAGACTATGCCGCGTGCTTGTTGCCGTTGTGGCAGCAGGACATTCCGAAGACCACGCAGGCCTCCATTTCCAACGGCTACCGGATCAAGGCACCGAGCCTCGTCACCGCCGACGAGATTCTCGACATCATCAAATACAAGGACGGCAGCCGCGTTTCCCTGTATCAGGGACCGCCATGGGCCAAGTCCGGGTCGTTGCGCAAATCGGTGCGTGACTGCCTGTAAAGCCCAGCCTCAGATGCAAAAGCCCACCGCAAAAAAAGCAGAAACCAGATCACCGGTTTCTGCTTTTTTTTGCTTTGCGAAATGCGCTGTGACAGATCGGCACGAGGCGTATTCCAGTGTGCACTAGGCTTTGATTGCCGGTCACTTATCAGGCCGGCAAGTCTTTCAAGGAGCCACGGATCATGGATGATCTGGTCAAGGAAGTTATCCCGTTGTTGCAGTATTTGATTCCCGGATTCGTTTCTACCTGGATTTTCTACACGCTCACTTCATTCAAGCGGCCTGATACGTTCGGGCAGATTGTGCAGGCGTTGATCTTTACGTTTGTGATTCATGGGGTGGTGCTGGGGATCGGGGCTATTGGCTTATGGATAGGCTCGAAGGGCTTTTCTGTAGGGAAATGGGATGGCAAGGCCCAGGCGACATGGGCGTTCATGGTTTCAATGGGACTCGGTTTGTTGTCGTGTGCTCTGGCTTCGAATGACAAACTGCACAAATGGTTACGAAGTAAAAATGTAACCAATAAAAACTCTTACCCCAGCGAGTGGTACAGCACTTTTGCCCGGCACAATCGCCTGGTAACGCTGCATTTGACGGATGAAAGACGATTGTTTGGCTGGCCCGTCGAGTGGCCTTCCGGCCCGCTGGAGGGACAATTCATCATGCTGAATCCAGGCTGGCTGGGGGCGGACGGCGTGGCGTTGCCTTTTGGCGCCGAACTATTAGTGATAGATTCCTCGAAAGTTCAGTGGGTCGAATTCAGTTCTGTCGAAGAGGTTTCATCATGAGCGCAAAAGAGCCTACTCCCATGCCGCCCAGCGTCAGGCGCCTCTTTTATGGTCCGGACGGCAAGCTGTTAGCCAAGCCCCTGGTCAAAGGGCCGAGTGCGCCGCCACCGCTGAAGCGCCAGTATCGGGACTGACTGAACGCCGCTCATCGAGCGGCGTTTCGTTATGTTTGGCATTGTGAGATCTCCAGTCAGAGCGTATCCACCAACCAGTCCCTGAACGCTTTCAGTGACGGCAACGCCTCATTACGCGGCGGATACACCAGGTAATAGCTGCGCCGGCTGGTGATCGGCTCCCCCAGTTGCAGCAGCTCGCCGTTAAGCAATTCATCCTCCACCAGAATCCGTGGCACCAGCCCCACGCCAATATTCGCCCGCACCGCCTGAATCAGGTGCGAGGTCATTTCAAAGCTCGGCCCGATGCGCATGCTGCGGTGCGGCAAACCATGATGGGTGAACCATTCCGCCCAGGCCTGGGCATTGCTGCTGACATTGAGCAGTAACTGCCCGGCGATGTGCTGTTCGGCTTCGTCGCGTTCGGCCAATGACAACTGCGCACTGGCAATCACCACCAGTTCTTCAGTGTGCAGGGGCAGGGCGCTCAAGCCCGGCCAGTCCCCCGCACCGACGCAGATCGCCGCATCGATTTCGCTGGTGTCGAAGTCGATCGCTTCGATACGCGAATGCAAGTGCACGGTCATACCGGGGTGCGCGGTGTAGAAGTCCTTGAGTCGCGGCAGCAGCCATTTCGAGCCGAAAGTTGGCAGCGTCGCCAGACGCAAACTGTGAATGCCGGAACCGAACGCCATGGCCTGCAGGGTCGCGCTGCGGATCTGCCCGAGGGCTTCGGCCAGTTCGCGCTGATACATGCGCCCGACATCGGTGAGCACCACTTGCCGGCCTTCGCGGCTGAACAGGCGCATGCCAAGCATCTTTTCCAGAATCTGCACCTGACGGCTGACCGCGCTCTGCGTCAGCGACAGTTCGTGGGCGGCGCGGGTGTAGCTTTCATGGCGTGCGGCGGCCTCGAAGGCCAGCAATAACGACATGGAAGGGGTGAGGGTTCGCGGATTCATTCGTTTTAGTCATGGATTGCGGGTCGATTTTACGTTTGTCCCGACGGCGCCAAGCAATGAACATAAGCACCATGAGATGGCGGGAGCGTGACGCAATCATTCATTGCGCACAACTGTTCACCGCCACACGACCCGATTTTGACCGAGATTTCCTCACCGATGATTGCCCAGCTGAAACCCGCCCCGGCATTGACCGCCGATTACCAGCAATTCCTCAAAGCCTTGAAGGCCAGCGGTTTTCGTGGCGAGATCAGCGCCGATTACGCCAGCCGCGTAGTGCTTGCCACCGACAACTCGATCTACCAGCGTCTGCCGCAAGCGGCGGTGTTTCCGGTGGATGCGGAGGATGTGGCGCGAGTCGCACGACTGATTGCCGAGCCGGCCTATCAGCAGGTGGTGATCACGCCGCGTGGCGGTGGCACCGGCACCAACGGTCAGTCGCTGACTGACGGCATCGTCGTCGACCTGTCGCGGCACATGAACCGCATTCTGGAAATCAACGTCGAGCAGCGCTGGGTGCGGGTGCAGGCCGGGGTGGTCAAGGATCAGCTCAACGCCGCACTGAAGTCCGCCGGGCTGTTCTTCGCCCCGGAGCTGTCGACCTCCAACCGCGCCACTGTCGGCGGCATGATCAACACCGATGCCAGCGGCCAGGGCAGTTGCACCTACGGCAAGACCCGCGACCATGTGCTAGAACTCGACATGGTTCTGCGCGGCGGCGAACGCCTGCACGGCGCAGCGCTGGCGGAAGAAGATCTGACAGCGCTGTGTGCCCGTGAAGATCGGGTCGGTGAAGTCTATCGCTGTGCGCGGCAGATCATTGATGAGCAGGGCGAACTGATCAAGCAACGCTTCCCTGACCTCAACCGCTGCCTGACCGGCTACGACCTGGCGCACCTGCGCGAGGCGGACAAGCGTTTCAACCTCAACAGCGTGCTCTGCGGCGCCGAAGGCTCGCTGGGGTTTGTGGTCGAGGCGAAACTCAACGTACTGCCGATCCCCAAACACACGATGCTGGTGAACATTCGCTACGCCGGGTTCATGGATGCGTTGCGCGATGCCCGGGCGCTGATGGCGCTCAAGCCGTTGTCGATAGAAACCGTCGACTCGAAAGTATTGCTGCTGGCGATGCAGGACATCGTCTGGCATGGCGTCGCCGAGTACTTCCCGGAAAGTGCCGAACGGCCGACACTGGGGATCAACCTGGTGGAGTTTTGCGGTGACGATGCTGAAGATCTGCAACGCCGGGTCGAAGCTTTCCTCGAACACTTGAGCAGCGACACCACGGTCGAACGTCTCGGCCATACGCTGGCGGTCGGTCAGGCGGCGGTGAACAAGGTCTATGGCATGCGCAAACGCGCAGTCGGCCTGCTCGGTAACGTTGCCGGTGAAGCGCGGCCGCAGCCGTTTGTCGAAGACACCGCGGTGCCGCCGCAGCACCTGGCCGAGTACATCGCCGAACTGCGCGAACTGCTCGACAGCCACGGTTTGCAGTACGGCATGTTCGGCCACGTCGATGCCGGCGTGTTGCACGTACGGCCGATTCTCGACATGAAGGATCCGCAGCAAGCGGCGCTGGTGCGTCCGGTGTCCGATGGCGTCGCCGCGCTGACCCAGCGCTACGGCGGTCTGTTGTGGGGTGAACACGGCAAAGGTCTGCGCTCGGAGTACGCGCCGGCATTTTTCGGTGAGCTGTACCCGGCGTTGCAGGCACTGAAAGCCGCGTTCGACCCGTGCAACCAGTTCAACCCGGGCAAGATCGCCACCCCGGCTAACACCGGCGCGGCGTTGCTGAAAATCGACGAAGTGACCCTGCGCGGCGAACTCGATCGGCAGATCGATGAAAAGGTCTGGCAAAGCTACGGCGCGGCCATGCACTGCAACGGCAACGGCGCCTGCTACAACTTCGATCCCGACGACGCCATGTGTCCGTCGTGGAAAGCCACCCGCGAGCGTGCCCAGTCGCCCAAGGGTCGTGCGTCATTGATCCGCGAGTGGCTGCGTTTGCAGGGCGAGGCGGGGGTGGATGTGCTGTCCGATGCGATCCGCCGTCCGGCGTTTTTCCGCAACCTGTGGACGCGCTGGCGCAACAGCCGCGCGCAGGGCGCAGACTTTTCCCACGAGGTGTATGACGCCATGGCCGGCTGTCTGGCGTGCAAGTCCTGCGCGGGGCAGTGCCCGGTCAAGGTCAACGTGCCGGAATTCCGATCGCGCTTCCTTGAGCTGTATCACAGCCGTTATCTGCGCCCGGCGCGGGATTATCTGATTGCTTCGCTGGAGTACAGCATCCCGTACATGGCGCGAGTTCCGGCGCTGTACAACGGTTTGATGGGCGCAACATTCGTGCGCAAACAGTTGGAGCGTCTCGGTGGAATGGTCGATGTGCCGTTGCTCAGCCGCTTCGATTTCCATGCCGCCATGCGCCGCTGGAATGTGCGGCCGGCGACGGTTTCCACGCTGTCGGCGCTGACTCAGGCCCAGCGCGAGCGCAGTGTGGTGCTGGTGCAGGATGCGTTCACCCGTTATTTCGAAGCGCCGCTGCTGGCGGATCTGGCCGAGCTGATTTCGCGGCTGGGCTATCAGGTGTATCTGGCGCCATTCAGTGCCAACGGCAAGCCGTTGCATGTACAGGGCTTTCTGTCAGCGTTCAACCGCGCGGCGTTGCGCAATGCCCGGCAACTGCGCGAGCTGGCCGACGTTGGCGTGCCGCTGCTGGGGCTGGATCCGGCGATGACGCTGGTCTATCGCCAGGAATACCTGAAAGTGCCCGGCATGGACCAATGCCCGGAAGTGGCGCTGGTGCAGGAATGGTTGCTCAAGGTGATGCCGGAGCAGGTGAATAACCAATCGGCAAATGCATTCAGGCTCCTGGCGCATTGCACCGAGAAAACCAACGCGCCGGCCGCCACCCGGCAGTGGGAGCAGGTGTTCGAGCGGGTCGGTCTGAAACTGGCGACGCAGGCCACCGGTTGCTGCGGCATGTCCGGTACCTACGGCCATGAAGCGCGCAACCGCGAAACCTCGGTGGTGATCTACGAGCAATCCTGGGCGCGGCAGGTCGAGGCACCGGCGGAGCAGGGCGAAGCACTGGCCACCGGCTATTCGTGCCGCAGTCAGGTCAAGCGCCAGTCGGATCGGGCGCTGCGCCATCCGTTGCAGGTGCTGCTTGAGGTGGTACGTCGCTGAGCGCTTCGTCGTCCGCGGCGTTGTCCCAGATCAGCCGTGGGTCGAAACTCATCGCCGAGAGCATGGTGAACACTACCACCATGCCGAAAAACAGGATGCCCGGGCGTGGTTCGATATCGCCCAGCGCCTGGAACTTCACCAGCGCCGCGACCAGTGCGACCACCAGCACATCGAGCATCGACCAGTAGCCGATCAACTCGACGAAACGGTACAGCTTCGAACGCTCACGGCGCGCCCAGTCGCTGTCGCGCTGCACGGTGATCAGCAGCAACGACAGGGCGACGAATTTGATCCCCGGCACCGCGATGCTGGCGATGAAAATGATCAGTGCGATGTCCCATGCGCCGCCTTCCCAGAACTCCAGCACGCCGCTCATGATCGTGCTGTCGGCGCCGTTGCCGAGCATCATGGTGTTCATCACCGGCAGCAGATTGGCCGGCACGTAGAACGCCAGCGCGGCGAACAGATAGGCCCAGGTGCGCGTCAGGGAATTGGTCTTGCGCCGATGCAGCGGCGCATCGCAGCGCGGGCACTGGTGCGGCTCGTCGGTCATGTCGCAGGCCAGCCCGCAGCTGTGGCACAGGCACAGATTCAGTTCGCTGGCGGTCGCGGGTCGCTTCATAGAATGTCCCACAGGTCACGAATGTCGCGGCCGGCAATGCGGATCATCATCAGGCTCAGCACCGCCAGGGCGAACAGGCCGATCCCCGGCAGCACATCGAGCAGCCCGGCCAGTTTGAACACCGCCACCATCGCCCCCAGCAGACACACCTCGAGCATGCTCCACGGGCGCAGCGTTTCCAGCCAGCGCATGCACAGCTTGAAGCCCGGCGCCCGGCGCGATGACAGGGCGAAACTCAGCACCCAGATCAGCAGCACCAGTTGAAACGCCGGGGCGATGATGATCGAGATCGCTGCGATCATCGCCATGAACGTGATCGGCCCCTGACTCAGTGCCAGCACCGAATCCCACAGCGTCGCGCTGTTCTTCAGACCCTTCATGCTGATGCTCATCACCGGATAGAAATTGGCGAACAGCCACAGCATCGCCGCGGTGAAACTCAAGGCCAGCCGCTGCTCGACGGTCAAACCGTTATAGCGCTGCAGCACGCCGCCGCAACGTACGCAGAGGGTTTTCTGGTGTTTGCCGAGCACGACTTTTTCGTACACGCAATCGCAATGCTCGCAGATGATCAGGTGTTCGGTTGAGGTCATGGGCAACGCTCGACAGCAGGCGCAAAGGGCAGGGGGCGCCTGATCACTATAGAAGTCTGGCGTGATTGGGCAAATGGCGTTTGGCTTGGGAATCGACTTTTTATGTTATAGAGTAACGCGAATTTTTTGTAAGGCTCGCCGTTGCGACCTCCCGATTCATAGACTCAATGGCGAAATGTCCATGACGATTGCGTGTGCCCGTTCCAACCTGCCGCCGACCGGCCGCTTGCTGTCCATTGATGCGTTGCGAGGTCTGGTGATCCTGTTCATGCTGCTGGATCACGTGCGCGAGACGTACCTGTTGCATCGTCAGGTGTCCGACCCGATGGACATCGCCAACACCGAGCCGGCGTTGTTTTTCAGTCGCACGTTGGCGCATCTGTGCGCACCGGTGTTCGTGTTGCTGAGCGGATTGTCCGCGTGGTTGTTCGGCGAGAAGTACGCGGGCAAGGCCGATGTCAGTGCCTTCCTGTTCAAGCGAGGGCTGTTTCTGGTGGTGCTGGAATTCACCTTGGTGAATTTTGCATGGACGTTTCAGTTGCCGCCGAGCGTGATCTATCTGCAGGTGATCTGGGCGATTGGCTTGAGCATGATCGCCTTGTCGCTGCTGGTCTGGTTGCCGCGCTGGCTGTTGTTGGCGCTGAGTCTGGCGATCATTGCCGGGCATAACCTGCTGGATGGGCTGCATTTCGCGCCGGAGTCGGCACTGCATGTGCCATGGGCGATTCTGCATGATCGGGGCTGGATCGAAGTTGGTGACAGTCTGCGCTTGCGCACTTCGTATCCGCTGTTGCCGTGGATCGGCGTGATCGGTCTGGGTTATGCGCTGTGCCCGTGGTTTGCCCGTGCGGCCGACGCCGGAGTTCGTCAGCAGTGCCTGTTGCTGGCTGGTATCGCCGGACTGCTGGGTTTCGTCGGGCTGCGGCTGCTCAACGGATACGGCGAAAAGCCTTGGGCGGTTGAAGACACGACCGTGCAAACGCTGATGGCGTTTTTCAACATCACCAAGTACCCGCCATCGCTGCTGTTCATCACCCTGACGGTGAGCATCGGATTGCTGTTGTTGCTGGTGTTCGAGCGGTTGCAGACGCGCCGCTGGATTCACTGGCTGACGGTTTTCGGATCGGCACCGATGTTCTTCTATCTGCTGCATCTGTACGTGCTGAAGGTGCTGTATCTGATTGCCGTGGCGCTGTTCGGCCTTAACCACGGTAGCTATTTCGGCTTCGATTCAGTAGCGGCAATCTGGCTGGTGTCGCTGCTGTTGGCGCTGGCACTGTACCCGGCGGTACGCTGGTTTTCCGCACTGAAATCGCGGCGCCGTGACATCGCCTGGCTGAAATATCTGTAAGCCCCGAAGGCAACTGTGCTGCTTAACACTCTGTAGGAGCTGTCGAGTGAAACGAGGCTGCGATCTTTTGATCCTGATCTGCAAAATCAAAATCAAAAGATCGCAGCGTGCCGCAGCTCCTACAGGGGGCGGTGATGTCGCGGGTTATTTGCGGTCCAGCCACACGGTCTGTGCGTTGCAGAACTCACGCACGCCGAAGTGCGACAGCTCGCGGCCAAAACCGCTTTTCTTCACGCCGCCGAAGGTCACGCGCGGGTCACTGGCCGAATACCCATTGATGAACACGCCACCGGTTTCCAGTTCGCTGGTCAGTTGCTGGGCCAGTTGCACGTTGGCGGTGTAGATCGTCGCGGTCAGGCCGAACTCGCTGTCGTTGGCCAGGGCGATGGCGTGGGCGCAATCGCGGGCGGTGATGATCGAGGCGACCGGGCCGAACAGTTCCTGTTTGAACGAGGTCATGCGGTCGGTGACGTCCGCCAGTACGGTCGGTTCGTAGTAGTTGCCCGGGCCTTCGGCTTTGCCACCGCCCAGCAGCAGGGTGGCGCCTTCTTCAAGGGTATCGCGAACTTGCTGATCGAGTTCGTCACGCAGGTCGAAACGCGCCATCGGGCCGATGTAAGTGTCGGCGGACAGCGGATCGCCGACCTTCAGCTTGCGGGTGGCCTCGACGAATTTGCGGGTGAATTCCTCGACCACGCCTTCTTCGATGATCAGACGCTTGGCCGCTGCGCAAACCTGACCGGAGTTCTGGTAGCGACCGATGACGGCAGCCTGCACCGCCTCATCCAGATCCGCATCGTTGAGCACGATGAACGGGTCGGAACCACCCAGCTCCAGCACGCATTTCTTCAGTGCGGCACCGGCCTGAGCGCCGATGGCCATGCCGGCGCGTACGCTGCCGGTCAGGGTCACAGCGGCGATGCGCGGGTCGGCAATGGCGGTCGAAACGCCTTCAGGGGTGACGTTGATCACTTCAAACACGCCGTCAGCGAAACCGGCGTTCTTGAAGGCGTCGCGCAGCAGGTAGGCGCTGCCCATCACGTTCGGCGCATGCTTGAGCACGTAGGTGTTGCCGGCGATCAGCGCCGGAACCGCGCCGCGCAGCACTTGCCAGATCGGGAAGTTCCACGGCATCACCGCGAGGATCGGCCCGAGTGGTCGGTATTCGATGCGCGCCTTGCCGCCTTCGACCTGGGTCGCTTCGGCGCTGAGCATGGCCGGACCGTTTTCGGCGTACCACTCGCAGAGCTTGGCGCATTTTTCGATTTCGCCACGGGCCTGGGCGATCGGCTTGCCCATTTCCAGGGTGATCATGGTCGCCATGGCTTCGGCGCTGTCGCGCAGAGCGCCGGCGAGGGCGGTCAGGGCGCGGGAGCGATCCTGCAGCGGCTTGCGTTTCCATTTCGAGAAACCGAATGCGGCGCGGGTCAGCGCTGCGTCGAGAGCTTGTGCCGATTCAAAGGCGTAGTGACCGACCTGCTCGCCGGTAGTGGGGTTGATCGAGATGGCGTGGGTCTGGCTGGAAATCTGGCTCATGGCGTCGTCCTGCGTGTTCAGTGGATGGGTCTAGAGTAGGGTGGCGTTTGTTTTCTGGAAACTGAATAATAAAGATCGTTTCTTTCACGATTGGAGAATGACTGTGGATCTGGTGCAGCTGGAAATCTTCAAAGCCGTCGCCGAGCACGGCAGCATCAGCGCCGCCGCGGCGCAGATCCATCGCGTGCCGTCGAACCTGACCACGCGGATCAAGCAACTGGAGCAGGATCTGGGCGTCGACCTGTTCATTCGCGAGAAAAGCCGGTTGCGCCTGTCGCCCGCCGGCTGGAGTTTTCTCGAGTACGCGCGGCGCATTCTCGATCTGGTGCAGGAGGCGCGGGCCACCGTCGCTGGCGAAGAACCGCAGGGCGCATTCCCCCTCGGTTCGCTGGAAAGCACGGCCGCAGTGCGCATTCCCGAACTGCTGGCGGCGTACAACCAGTTGCATCCCAAAGTCGATCTGGACCTGTCCACCGGCCCGTCCGGGACGATGATCGACGGCGTCCTCGCCGGGCGCCTGGCGGCGGCCTTCGTCGATGGCCCGGTGCTGCACCCGACGCTGGAAGGCGTGCCGGCGTTCGAGGAAGAAATGGTCATCATCGCGCCGCTCAATCACGCCCCGGTGCAGCGCGCAGCGGATGTGAACGGCGAGAACATCTATGCGTTCCGCTCCAACTGCTCCTATCGTCACCACTTTGAAAAATGGTTCAGCGCCGACGCTGCGGTGCCGGGGAAGATTTTCGAGATGGAGTCCTACCACGGCATGCTCGCCTGCGTCAGCGCCGGTGCCGGGCTGGCGCTGATGCCGCGCAAAATGCTGCAGAGCATGCCCGGCAGCGCAACCGTGAGCGTGTGGCCGCTGGCGGCGGATTTTCGTTATCTGACTACGTGGCTGGTGTGGCGCCGAGGCACGGTGTCGCGCAGCTTGAGCATGTTCGTGCGTTTGCTGGAGGAGCGCGGCGTGGTGCGTGCAGAAGAGTAATTGACACGTTGTGTCATGGTTGTATCTTGATCGGCGTTTCGCAATATAAAAAACTATACAGCGTAGCCATGAGGAACAAGCAAATGAGTGCAGCCCTGAGCGGTAAAGAAGCCGTCGGAGAACGGTTTGTGCTGGAGACGATGCGTCATGCGCAGGAACTGACCTGGAACGCCGTTGATGCCATTGCCAAGGTGATCAAGCCCGGCATGCGTGAATCCGAAGCCCAGGAACTGGGCAAGCAGATCCTTGCCGGACTGGGCATGGATCGCATCTGGCATCCGCTGCTGATTCGCTTCGGCGCCAACACGCTGAAGGCATTCAAGGAACGTTCCGAAGGCGATCCGGTGCTCGGTGAAAACGATATTTTCTTCATCGACATGGGCGTGGTCTGGCAGGGGCACGAAGGCGATGCCGGCGAAACCTTCACCACCGGCTCCGATCCGGAAATGATCGCCTGCGCGGCGGCCTCCAGGGAGCTGTTCAAGCGGGTCGAGGCGCTGTGGCGCCAAGGCGTGAGCGGTGTCGAGCTGTACCGCTATGCCAGCGATCAGGCTGAAGCCATGGGCTGGAAACTCAATTTCGACATCAAGGGCCACCGCGTCAGCGATTTCCCTCACGCGATCCATCGCGGCGGCAATCTCGGCGATTTCGACCAGGCGCCGAACGCCGGTGTATGGATCCTGGAAATCCAGATCGCCCACCCGCAGCGACCGTTCGGCGCGTTTTATGAAGATCTGCTGATCTGATCTATTGTTGTTCGGCAGATCTGAAGTGTGACAACAGAGCGCAGCGCTGTAGTTGTTTCTACATAGCGCTTACTCCGATGATGCAGGCCGTTTTTCCTAACTCTAAAGTCAAAAAAGGAAGCCCGTCATGAAAGTCAGCGCACGCAACGTATTCAAAGGCAAAGTCAGCCAGGTTCAAGCCGGCGCGGTCAACGCCGAAGTGGTTCTGACCCTGGCCGGGGGCGAGCAACTGGTTGCTGTCGTGACCATGGAAAGCATCAAGAACCTGGGCATCGCTGTTGGCAAGGAAGCTGTTGCGCTGGTCAAGGCACCGTGGGTGATGCTGATGACCGAATCCAGCGACATTCGCCTGTCGGCGCGCAACTGCCTGGAAGGCAAAGTGCTGAGCGTCACCGACGGAGCGGTCAACGCTGAAGTGGTGATCGAGTTGGCCGGCGGCTCGAAGGTTTATTCGATCGTTACCCGTGATGCCGTTGCCGAGCTGGGTCTGGCCAAAGGCGTCAGCGCCACGGCGGTGATCAAGGCTTCGCACATCATTCTGGGCGTGCCAGCCTGATCGAGGCTGCGGCGAATAAAAAACCTCTGGTTCCGTTATCCGGAATCAGAGGTTTTTTCGTTATGGCGTACCGTTTCGGCCGTACAGGCGAAAGCCTTCGCGTTGACTCAAACGCTCGTAATACGCCCTGACGGCGGGATAGTCCGGATGCGTGAGCGGCGTTTCGAACCAGCGATTGACCGACAGCCCGATGGGAATATCTGCCAGCGAAAACGCTTCGCCACTGACGTAGGCGCCGGTTTTCTGCAACTGCTGATCAAGGATGCCCATGGTCTTCGACCATTGCTCGACGCCGTTGAGCAATGCGGCACTGTTCTGATGATCCGCTGACTGTCGCACCAGCGACATGAACGCATACGACCACGACCGGTTCAGCTCCGACGCCTGCCAGTCGATCCACTGATCGACCCGCGCGCGAACTCGTGGCTCGGCGGGGTAGAGGGCGGCGCCGCCATAGGCGCCTGCCAGATAACGAATGATCGTATTGGATTCCCACAGGGTGAAATCGCCATCCTGAATCACCGGCACCATGGCGCAGGGGTTGAGGGCGAGAAACTCCGCCGTGTCGGTGGGTTTGAAGCCCGAGCCCCAATCCTCACGCTCGAACGGGATCTGCAGTTCGGCGCAGGTCCACAGCACTTTGCGCACGTTGATCGATGAGGCCTTGCCCAGTATTCGCAGCATGGGATTCCCTGTGTTGTGGCTGGCTGTCCAGCCACAAGAAATACCACATTGCAATGCACAAGGCCCGCACAGTGGCGGGCCTTGTGTTTACAGCGAGTCAATCTCAGAGACTGCCCACCAATTTGCCGCCCATCATCCGCCGCCGATAAGCGCTGTCACGATTGGCCAGCCAGAAGTACAGCGGCGAGGTCACCAGCAGCCCCACCAGCCACGACAGATCCGCGCCGTTGATGTGCGCCGACACTGGGCCGACGTACAGCGGGGTATTCATGAACGGAATCTGCACCGCGATGCCGATCGCGTAGGCCAGCAATGCCTGCGGGTTGTAGCGCCCGTAGATGCCGCCATCGACCTGAAAGATCGATTGGATGTCGTACTGGCCCTTGTGGATGGCATAGAAGTCGATCAGGTTGATCGCCGTCCACGGCACCAAAACCACCAACAGCACCAGCACCATGTCGACGAAGTGGCCGATGAAGTCCTTCGACGCGCCGACGGCGGCGAAGCAGCAGGCCAGCAGAACGATGATCGAGATCACCGCACGGCTTTTGGCAGTCGGGATCCAGCGGTAGGCGAAGGTCTGCACCAGAGTGATCAGCGACAGCACCGCGCCGTACAGGTTGAGGGCGTTGTGGCTGATCACGCTGAGCAGGAACAGCACCAGCATCAGCGGCCCGATCGAGCCGGTGGCGAGTTTGACCGCGTCCATCGTGTCCATGCCCACGGGGGTCGCCAGCACGGCGACAGCACCGAAGATGAACGCCAGACTTGAACCCAGCGCCGAGCCCAGATAGGTGGTCCAGAACGTCGACGAGACTTTCACGTCCGCCGGCAGATAACGCGAATAGTCGGACACGTACGGCGCAAATGCGATCTGCCACAGCGCGGCGAGCGACACAGTGGCGAGCCAGCCGGAGAGGTTGAAGCTGCCGCGGGTGAGGAAGTCATCGGTCTGAATGTGGGTGAAGATGTAGCCGAAACCGACGACGATGCCGATCCCCAACACCCAGGTGCCGATGCGGTTGAGCACGTGGATGAAACGGTAGCCGATGATGCCGATGATTCCCGAACCGAGGGCACCGATGACGATGCCGACCGGCACCGGGACGCTGTCGACCACGCCGTGCAGCGACTTGCCGGCCAGCACGATGTTGGAGGCGAAGAAGCCGATGTACATGACCCCGGCAATCAGCACCACCAACAGCGCGCCGAGCGAACCGAACTGCGCGCGGCTCTGGATCATCTGCGGAATGCCCATCTGCGGGCCTTGCGCCGAGTGCAGCGCCATCAGCACGCCGCCGACCAGATGCCCGACCAGAATCGCGACGATGCCCCACACCAGATTCAGGTGGAACAACTGCACGCCCAGCGCGCCAGTGACGATGGGCAACGGCGCGATGTTGCCGCCGAACCACAGCGTGAACAGATCCCTGACCTTTCCGTGGCGATCTTCGGGGGGCACGTATCCTATCGTGTGTTTTTCAATGAGCGGGGCGGACGTTGTTGCAGAGGTGGACATGACGAACTCCAAGGCAAGGATGAGTACGTGGACGTACTTCGGTAAGCGCCGACACGGACGGCGCATTTCTTGTTGAAGCGATCATGTGCAAAGGCCCGGGATAGATAAATTAGTAAGTTTGTTGCTTCAGACCTTAAAAAATATATGCCCGGGGTTTGGAGGCTGTCCGGTATGTTCAACCGTGATCAACAACAAAAATTTCAGAGGCGAACCCTTTCCTGTGGCGAGGGAGCTTGCTCCCGCTGGGCTGCGCAGCGGCCCCAAAAACGGCGTCACTCCCCCGATATTGTGAGTGCTGCGCACTCAAGCGGGAGCAAGCTCCCTCGCCACAGACGCGTCGTCTTACTTGCAGAGGTTTTCCATGGCCGCCTACAACCTGCGCCAGCTCAAATACTTCGTCACCACCGCCGATTGCGGCAGCGTCGCCGAAGCTTCGCGCAAGCTCTACATCGCCCAGCCGTCGGTCTCCACCGCAATCAAGCATCTGGAAGAAAGCTTCGGCGTGCAGCTGTTCATCCGCCATCACGCCCAGGGCGTGTCGTTGACGCCCAGTGGCTCGCGCTTCTATCGCAAGGCGCTGGAGTTGCTGCGGGTGGCGCATGAGTTCGAGCAGAACGCGCTGGCGGACAACGACGTGGTCTCGGGACAGATCGATATCGGCTGTTTCGAAACGGTCGCGCCGTTGTACCTGCCGCGCCTGATCGCCGGTTTCAAGCAGCGCTGGCCGGGGGTGGAAATCCGTATTCGCGATGGCGAACAACAGGAACTGGTGCAGGCGCTGACCGCCGGCAGCATCGATCTGGCGATGCTGTTCGAGCACGACCTCGACAGCACCATCGAAACCACCTCGCTGATGCCGCCGCAGCAGCCTTACGCCTTGCTGCCCGCCGACCACCGCTTTGCGCAACAGGCGAAAGTCTCGTTGCACGATCTGGTGCTGGAACCGATGATCCTGCTCGACGTGGTGCCCAGCCGCACCTACTTCGTGAGCATTTTCGAGGAGCGTGGGCTGACCCCGCACATCGTCTTCAGCTCACCGTCGATCGAGATGGTGCGCGGCATGGTCGGGCGCGGTTTCGGTTTTTCGATTCTGGTGACCCGACCGTTCGGCGAGTACACCTACGACGGGCAGAAAGTGGTGTGCGTGCCGCTGGCGGAAACCGTGACCGGCTCGGGTTTGTCGGCAGCCTGGCTGCGCCGGGTGCAACTGACCAAACCGGTGCAGTTGTTCGTCGATCATTGCCGGGAGGAGTTGGCTCGACTGTACGCCTGAGCGTACATCGAGCCGTGTCTCAAGCGCGGATAAAGGCCAGCATCCGTTGCAGCATCGCATCGCAGGCATCGATTTGCGCACGACTGACGAACTCATCGGGCTTGTGCCCCTGGTCCATGCTGCCGGGACCGCAGACCACGGTGGGAATCCCCGCCGCATTGAACAGCCCACCCTCGGTGCCGAACGCCACGGTGCCGAATTCCTGTGAGCCGCAGAACGCCGCGATCAATTCCGCCGCCTGACTCTGCGCATCGGTGGCCAGGCCCGGATAGGCTGACAGCTCACTGAAACGAATCGCGCTGTGCTCACTCACTGCCCGCATGCGCGGCAGCACTTGCTGCTCGGCGTAAGCCTGCAACTGCTGCGCGACCAAGGTCGGATCCTGCGAGGGCAGGGCGCGGATTTCGAAGTCGAAGCGGCAGTCGGCGGGCACGATGTTCAAGGCCTTGCCGCCGCTGATCACCCCGGTCTGCACCGTGCTGTAGGGCGGGTCGAAACGGCTGTCGTGATGCTCGGGCGCCTTCAGTTGCTGGCCGATGCGCCCCAGCTCGCCGATCAACTCGGCGGCGTACTCGATGGCGTTGACCCCCAGCGGCGCGTAGGCCGAATGGCACGGATGCCCGTGCACGTCGCAGCGCATCGCCAGTTTGCCTTTGTGGCCGAGCACCGGTTTGAGTTCGGTGGGTTCACCGATGATGCACAGCAGCGGTTTGACCGGACGCTGCTCCAGCTCGGCGAGCAACGAACGCACCCCGAGGCAGCCGACTTCTTCGTCGTAGGACAGGGCGATGTGCACCGGCATGCGCAGGTCTGCAGCGACCAACGCCGGCACCAGGGCCAACACGCAGGCGATGTAGCCCTTCATGTCGGCGGTGCCGCGCCCGAACAGCTTGCCATCGTGCTCGCTGAGTTCGAATGGCGCCACCGTCCACGGTTGGCCGTCGACCGGCACCACATCGGTGTGCCCCGAGAGCACAATGCCCGGTTGCTCGGCCGGGCCAATCGTGGCGAACAGATTGGCCTTGCTGCGCTCGGCGTTGTAGATCAGCTCGCACGGCACATCGAAGCCTGCGAGGTAATCACGCACGAACTCGATCAGTTGCAGATTGGATTCGCGGCTGGTGGTGTCGAACCCAACCAGCGTCCTGAGCAACGCGATGCTGCTCATCGATCGTCTCCGGCAACGCCATAACCCGGCGCCTTGGCCGGATCGAGGGCGCGATCGATGTAGTCCTGCAACTGTGGCTGATAAGCGTCCCAGAGTTTTTGCAACTGGCCGATCGGGTCTTCGTCCGCCCAATCGACGCGCAAATTGACGATCGGCCAGGTCTGCTCGCCGACCACCACCACGGCTGCCGAATGCACCGGCCCGGCTTCGCCTCCGAGGGCCTGTGCGGCGTGCAAGGCCTTGAGCAAGCGGTCGGCCAATTGGCCTTCGCCATCCTCAAAGGCGCTGACCATTGCCTCGATCACCGCACGCCCGGCGAGCATGTTGCCGGCCGCCACGCATTGTTCGCCGCAGACCGCGTTGTGTACGCCGAGGGTTTGCGCGCCGCTGAAATGTGCGGTCTGGCCGAGGTGGTTGATCGCGGTGATCTGCCGGTACTGGCTGTAGCCGTTGCGGGTCAGCACCTGGTCCAGCGCCGCGCCGGGCGCGTGGCCTTGCTCCATCAGCGCGAGGACTTCCGGGCCGAGGGACGGCAGGGTGATGTTCTGGCTCGACACCGCGCCGACGCCTGGCAGCAGCCACGGGCACCGTGCGCCGACGGCGATGCTGGAGGAACTGATGGCGACACCGAACTGGCCGGTTTCGGGGCAACGGGCTGCGATTGAAAAGGTCATGGTCTAACTCCTTTCGAGGAATTTGTTGTCCTTGCGGGCCTCATCGCTGGCAAGCCAGCTCCCACAGTAATTGGGTTGCTCACAAAACTTGAAGGCACCTCAAATACCTGTGGGAGCTGGCTTGCCAGCGAAGGCCGCGACTCGGTCTGCCGACTTACTCGGGAATCACCGCCACCACATCAATCTCCCACAGTAATTGGGGTGATCACAAAACTTGAAGGCACCTCAAATACCTGTGGGAGCTGGCTTGCCAGCGATGGCCGCGACTCGGTCTGCCTGATTACTCGGGAATCACCGCCACCACATCAATCTCCATCAGCCACTGCGGCTGCCCCAGTGCCGACACCACCAGCCCGGTGGAAATCGGGAACACGCCTTTGAGCCATTTGCCGACTTCCTGGTACACCGGCTCGCGGTAGCGCGGGTCGATCAGGTAAGTGGTGGTCTTGACGATGTGGCTCATGTCGCTGCCGGCTTCTTCGAGCAGTTGCTTGACGTTGCGCATGGCCTGTTCGGCCTGCGCGCGCGGATCACCGAGGCCCACCAGATTGCCGTCGAAATCGGTGCCGACCTGACCCCGGACATACACGGTGTTGCCGGCGCGCACGGCTTGGCACAGATCGTTGTCCAGGGTCTGGTTCGGGTAGGTGTCCTTGGTGTTGAACATACGGATGCGGGTGTGGGTTGGCTTGCTCATGTACAGCTCCAGACTGGGTAATCAGCGGCGCACCGGGCACCGCCGCGAAAGTGGGCAATCAAGCGTCGACGGTGTCGGCGGCTTTGGTGTTGGCGCTCGAATGCAGGGCCGCTTCACGCTGCTCGGCATCCTTGTAGTCAAGGTATTTGCGCTGGGTGGCGATGTGGTCGGCTACGTGCTTGGCGTCATGCCACACGCCCCAGATGAACGACGAACCGCGCCGCGACTGCCATGGCAGCCCGAGGAAATACACCCCCGGCTCGCTGGACACGCCGCGCTGATGCTGCGGTTTGCCCTTGTCGTCAAACGCTGCGACCTGCAGCCAGGAATAATCCACGGCGAACCCGGTGGCCCAGATGATCGAAGTGATCCCGGCTTTGGCCAGATCCAGATCCACCAGCGGATTTTTCACGCAGTCGGGATCCGGGTAGGTTTCGCGTGCCTCGGGCTCTTCGGGCAGATCCAGACCGTTGCGCTCGATGTAGGCATCGGCGGCATCCAGCAGGGCGAGGTAGTTGTCATCGCCACGTTTGAGGTTGTCCACCAGGTCCTGCTTGAAGGTCACCACGCCGTTATTGAACGACTCGGTGACGCCAACCAGGGTCATGCCGCGATGGGCCAGACCACGGAAGTCGATGGTGCGCCCGCCATGCGCGCCGCTGACCGCGATGGTCACGTGCTCGCGGCCGGGTTTCATCGCTGCCTGATCCCACTCGCCGAGCACCCCCAGCCACCAGCAGAAATCACGGTTGCGATAGGCACGCGGCGGACGGTCGTGAGCACCGACCGAAAGGTAAACCTGCTTGCCGGAGCGCTGCAGTTCATCGGCGATCTGTACGCCGGACGAACCGGCACCGACCACCAGCACCGCGCCGTCGGGCAGTTGCTGCGGATTGCGATAGTCAGCGGAGTGGATCTGCAGCAGGCGTGGGTCTTGCGGGGCGATCGGCGGGATCACCGGACGCTGGAACGGCCCGGTCGCCGCGACCACGCGGCTGGCTTCGATCACGCCTTCGGAAGTCTCGATGGTAAAGCCCGGACGCCCGACATTGCGCACCACGCTTTTGACCTCGACCCCGGTGCGGATCGGCGCGTTGAATTTCTTCGCATAGGCTTCGAAGTAGTCGGCGACTCGCTCCTTGGGGGCGAAACCATCGGGATCGACATCATCGAATTCCAGCCCCGGAAAGCGGTCGTGCCACGCCGGACCGTTGGCTACCAACGAGTCCCAGCGCCCGGTGCGCCAGCGTTCGGCAATGCGACTGCGCTCCAGCACCAGGTGCGGCACACCGAGTTTGCTCAGGTGCTCGCTCATCGCCACACCCGCCTGTCCGGCCCCCACGACAAGCGTGTCTGTTTTTATTATTTCAGTGGTCATTTCTACATCCTTCCTGGCAAGGCAAGTGGATTCGGATCGCTTCAGGCTGGTCCGTTTTGCTTGCGGTCAGACTAGGCAGGAGGGGGGTATCGGTAAAATATTATTAAGCTGGGATGTGAATACAAATTGCTGAAGCAGAAAGGACAAAGCCAGTAAAACCGCGGCTTGCAGGGCGGGGGGAGAGTTGCCCCGGGCAGGAAAACCCGGGACAGAGTTGGAAAATATCGACTGCAGGGGCAGCAAGCGCTCAGTTCAAGTGACTGGGCGCGATGCCCAACAGCCCGGTCAGCGTGTTCATGATCGCCTGCTGCCGCACGCGAATGGTCTGGTGTTCGGCTTCGGCGGCGGCGACATCGGCGGCGCAATGCGGACAGATCACCTCGTGCGGATAGATGTACTGCAAGCAGCTGCGGCACAGGCTCAGTTGCGGGGCGATCCGGCCTTGTTCCGGCGATTGCTGGCCCTGATTGATCCACGCCAGTTTGATCACCTGACCGCTGTCGCTGACGCTGCTGACTTTTTCGCCGGTGTCGATGCGTTCGGTGATCAGATCGAAGCGGCCGACCGCAAACGACTTCTGCGCCGCGTCCTCGACCTTGACGATGCGCTCGCGCAGCCCGCGCTTGTGCAACTCCAGGGTGCGGTAATGGCAGTAAGGGTTGTTGCCGGGTTTGCCGAGCAGCGAGTGCGAAGTCCAGGTGCATCCGCCGCGACAGACATCGTTGTAGTAACAGCCACGGCAGTAACCCCACATGTCATCCACCGAGCGCAGGCGACCGAAATGCATACCTTCGCTGTAGTGCCAGATGTCGTGCAGGCTCATGTTGCGCACGTTGCCCCCGGAGAAACCGACGGTCGCCAATGACGGGCAGCCCTTGACCGTACCGTCGGCCTCCAGCGCCAGAACAGTCTGGCCGGCGGCGCAACCGGTCCAGTGCACGCGCTCGTCGCCGAAGCCGCGCCATAAATGCTCAAAAGGGCCGTAATAGCCGATGTTGTTGCCGACGTTCATCAGCAGGCCACGGTCGACGCCTTCGCGGTACAGCCGCGCGAGCAGCGGCATCACGTCCAGCAGTTGATAGGGTTGCAGCAACAGTTCCGGATGGTCCACCGCGTTGCCCATGGCGACGGTGATCTGGATCTGCCAGTGGGTGGCGCCGAGTTCGATGATCGTGTCCATCAGCGCCGGCAAGTCGGGCAAGGTGGCCGCGCCGATCTGGGTGTTGACGCTCACCGCCAGCCCCGCAGCCTTGGCCCGGCGCAAGGTGTCCACGGCCTTGTCGAACGAGCCGGGGACGTTGCGCACCGCGTCATGCAGCGGCGCGAGACCATCGAGGGAAATGCCCACGCCGTCTAGCCCGGCATCGACCGCTGCCTGCATTTTCGCCGGCGTCAGGTTGCGCCCGCCGGTCTGGATTGCGCAGTACATGCCGTGGTCGTGAATGGCCTTGATCAGTTGTGTCCAGTCCTTGCGCAGATAGGCTTCGCCGCCGATCAGGGTGATCTCGCGGGTGCCAAGCGCGGCCAGCGAATCGATGACGTCGAGGCATTCGCGGGTGTTGAGTTCGTCAGGCCGGCGATGCCCTGCGCGGGAGCCGCAATGCAGGCATTTCAAGTCGCAGGCCAGGGTGATCTCCCAGACCACATGCACCGGCACGTAGCGTTTGAGATCGGTGTCGCTGAGATAACGGGCAGGGCGCACGTCTGACATGGGAAATCCTTGCGCACAATCCGGTGCGCGCGACGAAGGGATTGACCGCAGTTGAACAAGCCCCGGGCGAGATCCTTTGCAATCGCGCCCGGGGTCTGTCGGTTAGCGCGTTTCCAGACGCGCGATTTCCGCTTTCAGATGCTCAAGGGCACTGCGCAAGGCGCCCTCGTGCGCCACCTGTTGCTCGGCCTGTTGCACCACGGTTTTGAGTTGCGCCAGATTGCCGCCGGTCTGCGCCTGCTGCACGGCCACGGCGTACAGTGGCTGCGGATGCGGCGTGGGGTGTGGTTGCTCGCTGGGCGCCTGATGCACCGCGACGTGCTTGACGTCGTGCCACTGGCCCTGTTCTTCGTAGCGATAATCGACAAATCCGCTGGCCCAGTCGCCTCCCAGAATGCCTCTGAGGTGGAAGGTCTGCGCGATCTGGCTGAGCGGGCCGCTCGGACCACCGTCGAGGGTGAGGATGATGTGATTTTCGACGTTTGCAGTCAGCTTGGTTTCGGAAAAACTGCCCCAGACCTGAGTCCGGAAATTGACCGTCGGCCAGGTGGCCTGAAACACGCTGGCAATCCCGCTGACACGTTTGTTCACGGTATCGACCAGCAGATCAAGGTTCAGAACCGGTGCGCCGGGCAGTGCATTGCTGATGCTGAGACGGGTGTGAAAAAGTCCAATCGACATGGTGCTACTCCCTAAGTGAATGGCGGATCAAGTGGCCTGACTCAGTGGCTCTGCAGCCGGCTGACCTCTTTCTTCGCGGTGTCCAGTGCGTCGCGCAATTTCGGCAGTTGCTCCAGTTGCTGTTCGGCGAGCCTGGCCAGGTTCTTCATCTGCGCCAGATCACCGCTGGCGATGGCGCTCTGAATCGGCGCGGCATACAGCGGCAGGATCGGTGGATGCGGGTTGATCACCGGGCCGGGATTGAACGGTGAAGGTATCGACTCCACCAGATGCGCCGGGGCGTTGTTGACCTCATGCCAGCGTTGACCATCGAAGTAACTGTAATCGGCATCGCCTTTAAGCCAGTCGGTACCCACCACCAGTTTTACTTTGAAATTAACGATTGAGTTGGCGCCTGGGCCGCCGTGATTGCCTTGGGCGGTCACGAGGATTTTGCTGACGCCGGGCGACATCACGGTGAGGTAGGTGTACTCGCCCCAGACGTCGGAATGCACGTCGAGTGGCGGATTGGTCGCCTGGGTGACCGCGGCGGTGCCGTTGACTTTCGTATCGGGTGTAGAGACCAGCAGGTGCAGGGCCAGCGACTGCGCGCCGGGTGCGCCGGTGCCGATGCGATAGCTCACCGGGAACAGGCCGACATTTTCAGTAGAACCGGACATGTTGTTTGCCTCCGTTGCAATGTGATTGATGGCTTCAGGACTTTTCGTGCCTGGAAACTTCCCTGGCCAGTTTTTCGTACGCGTCTTTCAGGTCTTGCGCTTCAGGCTTGCTGGTGTCGCGCTGCTGCAACAACGTTTTCATGTGCTGCACATCGCCTTGCTTGATCGCACTTTGAATGGCGACCCCGTAAGGCGGGATGCTGGCCGTTGAACGGGACATAGCGAGGTTCCTCATCGGTGCTGCAAAACCGCCCCTTGCGGACAAGGGGCGCCGTACCTGACAGCCAGGCAGCCGCGACCAGCAAGAGCAGCGGCAGGCGCTGTTCTCCACGAGCGGGTTACCTGATCTGTCGGGATCTGATCGAGTGCGGGGTTCAGTGCGCGCAGTGCAGGCGTCAATACGCCCGGGCCGGCGCCAGCGTTCTCAGCCGAATCCGCCGGGCGGGATGTCGGGAGCGTCGCGTGTGGCCTGCCTGAGTGGCAGATGCAGAGAATTGACCGATACGTTGTTCATCTTTCTGTCCTTGATAGAACACAACGAAACGCAGGGATCAGTAGCGCGCTCGGCAAGAGCGCAGGAGAACCGCAAGCACAAAAACCATCCCTGATTGCTTTTCCGGTGCCGCTACGGGCGAGTGCCGATTCGACATTCGCTGGATGGCTGGCATATCGCCAGCGATGCAACCCTAGATGCGAATTTGCGGCCTTGCCAGAGAAAGCGCCGAACGGTCGTGGGCGAGAGATTGACGGCTCGCAGGAGGTATCCGCTCAAGGGCGGCAAACCGTTGAGCGGACGAGGATATTTCCAGGGGGAGAAAGGCCAAGACCAGCGCAGAGCCGGATGGATTGATTGGCAATAAGCAATCCTTCCGCCCGGCATATCTCGTCAGCGCTGCCCTGTGGCTGGCGAATCAATTGCCGTCGGCGACCTTGCGTTCGATCGCATCGGTCTTGCGCTTGAGTTCCTCGGCCTCCTGTTCTTTGGTACGGATCGAGGTCGGCGTCAGCACCTCGTCCACAACCTTGGTATCGTCGTCGCTGTCCTGCAGATCGCGGCGAACCACATCCACCGGTTTGCCCGCAGCGTCAAGCGGAGGCGCGTTATGAGGGGTTGCAGGCTTGCGGTCGTCAGTGTTTTTCATTTTTCATACCTCCATTGGCTTACAACGTTGGATACGACGACATGACACGAGTTCGAGAAATTTCATCGGTGATTGGCGCGCTAGTCGGCGCCGGATTATGCCTGGCCGCCGATTCGGCCTGCGCCGCCAGTTTCGACTGCGCCAAAGCCCGGACAGCGGACGAAAAAGCCGTCTGCGCCAACCGCACGCTGAACGATCTGGACGTGACCATGGGCGAGCTGTTCAGCCTCGACAAACGCCTGCTGCCGATGGGCGGGCGCGACGCGCTGATCGGCGAACAACAGGCCTTTCTGAAAAGCCGCAAGGCTTGTGGCGCCAAGGTCGGTTGCTTGACTGAGCTGTATCAGAAGCGCGTCGTTGCGCTACGCAATATCATCGAGACGCGGGTGATGACGCAGGGGCCGTTTTGACCCGCTGCGTTTGTCTGGTCAGGACATGCCGTCAGAGCAGACTCCATGACACTCCGACATAAACCCCGAGCCCTTCACCCGGAGTAGACCGCGCCGCATCCAGACCTTTGTCGTCATACCCCGGCGTGACCGTTGCGGCGTAGTGCTGGTTGGTCAGGTTGCGCAGGTCGAGCCAGGTCTGCCAGTCGTTTTTCGGCCCGTTGTAGCCGACGGTGGCGCCGAACAGTGCGTAGGGATCGGCGTAGTAGCTGTTGGCGTAATCCACGGCGACTTTGGACACCAGTTGCGTGTTGACCGCCGCGAAGAAGCCTTGCGGCCAGTCGTGGCGCAGTTCGCCCTGGTAGTAGTGCATCGGCAGGCCGGGCAGGCGGTTGTCGCCGAAACGCTGGTCGTCGCGGTAGTGGAAGTCGCTGAAGGTGTAGGCCTGGCGCAGGCTCAATTTACGTCCGTCTCCGGCTGACCACAGCGTACTCTGCAGACTGGCTTCCACGCCTTGGTGCGCGGTGGGGCTGGCATTGAGTTCGTACGGGGTGACGGCGTTGGCGTCCGGCAGTACCGACAGCAATTCATGGCGCACCTGGGCGTAGTACCACGCCAGGCTCCACTGGCCGAGTGCGCTGTCGCCGCGACCGCCGAGTTCGAGGGTGGTCGCGGTCTGGTTCTGCAGTTTGATCGGATCGCTCTGGGTACCGGTCGCCGCGCCGTTGCCGGCCGGGAAGCGGATGTTCGAGCTGTAGATCAGCGACCACGGGTGCGGTGCCTCGACCGAACGGCTGAGGTTGCCGAACAGTTGCAGGTCCGGTGTGACCTGATAGCGCAGGCCCAGACGCGGCGCGTAGTCCCAGTCGTTCAGGCTGGTCTTGCCGCCGCCCTGCGGGTAGGTGACGGCACTTTCGCGGCGGGTGTAGATGGCGGCGAGGCCGGTGGTCAGCCACAAGTCGTCGGCGATTTCCAGGTCGTTGCCCACGTGCAGAACGGTGTCCGAACCCTGATAGGTGAAGTTGCGCATGCGCGTGCCCGGCGCATAACCGGCGGTGTTGCCGCTGGGGATACGCACGAATTCACTGGCGCCGTCATTGGGCAAGTGTTTGGTGGTGCGCAGGCCCACGGTGCTGCGGCTTTCCATGCCGAACACGGTGTCGCGGCGCTTGTAGTCGAAGGTGCCGCTGACATCGGTGTAGGCCACTTTCAGACGGTTCGGGCCTTCGCGCAGGTCCATCGGGTAATCGTGATAGACCAGGCCGGTCTGGATGCTCGAATCGTCGTCGATGTAGTAGGTGGTCTTGTTGCCGATGAAGGTGCTGCCCGGTTGTTTGCGGCTGTCATCGCGCGCCACGTAGGCCGGGTTGGCCGCCCGTGGGTCGTGCTCGATCGAGTGTTTGGTTACGCGGCCGGCGAGGTCGTTGTCGGTCTCGCGATAGCGGAAGTAGAAGCGGGTTTCCAGGTTCGGATTGAAGCGATAACCGAAGTTGGCGATCACGCCTTTGCTCTCGCTGGCGGTGTGATCCTGATAGCCGTCGGCGTTCGAGTCGGTCAGCGACACGTAGTAATCGAAGTCGCCCAGCACCTGCCCGGAACTCACCTGACGCTGCTGGTAGCCGTGGCTGCCGGTGGCGTAACGCACTTGCAGTTTCGGTGCGTCGTAGCCGGTGTGGCTGACGTAATCGACAGCGCCGCCCAGCGCCAGCGCACCACGATCAAAACCGTTGGCGCCGCGCAGCACTTCCACATGGTCGAGCCACAGCGGTTCGAGCAATTCGTAGGGCGTGCCACCGGGGCCGGTCAGCGGCAGGCCGTCGAGCATCGTGTACAACCCCGAGGCGTGCGCGCCCGGTGCGCGGTTGATCCCCGAACCACGAATCGAAATCTTCACCCCTTCGTTGCCCGCCGATTGCGCGTAAACCCCCGGCTGATACGCCAGCACGTCCTGATTGCTCGCCACACGACCCTGCAACGGTTGGCGCATGTCGACCACGTTGCTGCCGCCTGGCACCTGCGCCAGACGCGCTTGGGCGTCGGCCACAGAGGCATCGGCGCTGCTTTGTGCTTCAGCCGAAATCAGCACCTGTCCCAACTCCATGCTTTTGGGTTCCTCGGCCATGACCGGGCAGGCGAGGGCCAGGCCCAGCAGGGCAGAGGGCAGGGATTTGGGCGACGGCATCGAAGAAACTCCAGGCAGACAGAGACGGGCAATGAACAGTGCGACGCAAGAAGGAACGACGGAAACACATGGCAATTTTGCTTTTTTAACGGGGCGCTGCGTGGCAGGCGGGGACAGGATTGCTCAGGAGGCGGCAGTCAGGGCCATACACGCAGACGACTGGTCGCTTTCGATCGCGGCCAGTCGTCCGGCGTGTATCAGGATCAAGCAATCTTCAACGCCATGAGAATGTCCAGCGGTGTCTGGGCAAATGCCCGGGCCTGTTCGGTCATCTCGGCAAGATTTTCTTCGGCCGTGAGCAGCGGCTGGTCACCCTTGTGCAGCACTTCGCCCTGATCACCGATGACGGCCCACGCCAACTGCGCCCAGTCTTGCGGGTCGGTCATGCCTTGCTTGATCGAAATCAGGAACAGCTGCTGTACGCGGCTGATCGGCACGCCACCGCCGGTGACCGGGCTGGCCAGTACCTGAATGTTGCTGTTGAACAGTGCGCGCTTGCACAGTTGCAGGTTGAGGGTGTCGCAACGTTCCTGCACCTGCCTTTCGGCGGATTCACTCTGGCACGGCGCGGCGACGCCCATACCGATCAGCACGGTGACAGCCTGCACCAGGTCGTCATAAGCAACGGCGCCGACGGCCATCGACAATTGCTGCAAGGTTTTCGGGGTGTAGGCATTGGCGGCGAGCGCTGCGAGTACCGGGCGGTAAATCTCCGCCTGCAGCGAAGCTGCGCCTGCAGGACCTGTGACTGTGTCGGGAATGCTTTCAATGGCTTGCAAGAGGACAAAACGGCTTCTCAGCAGGCCATCGCGTTGCTCGGCGGCAGACAGCCGATTGGCGCCGCGTACGTACAGATCCCGGCGGAAGTTCTGATTGATGAAATAGTCGCGCGCCTGTTCGCGCATGATCGGGTGCTCGATACCTTGCAGAAAGTCCATGCCTTCTGCACTCAGGTTCAGCGCGGCCACGGTGTCCAGCGGTACGGCCGTGGTGGCAAAGTCGAGTTTGGCCGCGGTCATGGCGTCGACCACATCAATGAAATACATGCAGTCCCAGTTGCGATTGAAATACTCATGGGCCACGTACTGACGGTTCTGGCCCTTGATGCTCTGCAACTGGGCACCGAGGGCCGGCGCCGTTCTGGCGTACTTCGGATTGGCTGCCAACAGCGTTTCGGAAAACTCCATCGCAGCATCGATGCGTTTGGCCGGGCTGGTCGAGGCCTGGCTGGCAAAGCGATTGTGCAGGCTGAACAGATTGCGCAGTGGCGCCGACGGCGACCAGCCCGGGAAACAGTTGTAGCTGACGTACAACATGCCTCCGGGCTTGAGGTGGCGACGGGCGAACTCGACGATCAGTTGCTGATTGTCGCGGCTGACCCAGGACCAGATGCCATGCAGGCTGATGCTGTCGAAGGCCGGCAGATCATCGCGGGCCAGCAGTTGCTCGAAGCTGTCGTCATACAGGCGGGCCTGGCTGTTCCAGTCGTTCGCCAGCGCCATGGCATGCGCGGCCTGGGACGGCGTGAAGTCGGTGCCGACGTAGTTGCCCGGGTTGGCGGCGGCGTGGATGTTGATCGAGACACCCTGGCCAAAGCCGAGTTCGCAGTGGTAGCCACCCGCGCTTTCGAGGGTGGCAAAACCGCGCAACAACAAACAAAAACGCTGGAACACCGGGTTGATTTCCCGGCTGTACGAATAGGTGTAACCCTCATCGGTGAAATACCCTTCGTTCCAGGCATTGCTCATGGGTGCATCCTTAAATTCGCGAGTGAGAGTCGCTCTTATAAGGGGTTGGCATTGCGCACCACAAGCGGAAAAACATGTAAGTGAATCTTACGATTGCAGAGGTACGTAGACGTCTGTCTGCCACTGATCCTGTGGGGTCTCGGGATAGACGCTCAGGTAATGGAAAAACAGCGGATGATCACGTAATTCCTCACCGCTGGCCGGCAGCCAGTCGCGGTAGACGGGATAGATGGTTTCGCCAATGTGATCCGGTGAACCCACATGCCGCACCACCACGCAACGCCCCCCGGGAATCACCAGTTCCCCCACGCCGAACGTATTGGGTGCCACCGGCTCATCAATCTCGCCACAGATGGCGAAGCGAAAATCCGCCGCCGCTGTGGTGTCGGGGTTGTTGTAGGGAATGCCGAAGGTGCGGCTCGAGGCCACGGGCGACTGCCCGCTATGCATGCGCCAGGCAATGAATGTCTGCACGCTTTGTTGAACCTGCGCCGGCGCGCCGCAGTGCTCAAGCGCGGCGACCCGTACGGTGGGGAAATCGACGATTCTGGTTTGCATGATGACGCTCCTGGAAAAGTGAGGGATGGCGAATACCGCATTCCAGATCTGCCAGTTCGGTTGCTTCCTGAAGGCGCTCGGCGTCATGCCGAAGTCGCGCCGAAATGCGCGGCTGAAGGCTTCCGGGCTCTCGAAACCGGCGTCGGACGCGGCGTCCAGTATCGAATGATCCGGCTGCGCGGCCAGCCGATGGGCTGCCTTGCGCAAGCGCATCAGTTGCACGTAGCGCGACACCGGCACGCCCACGAACGCGCTGAATTGCCGATGGAAGTGATACGCCGAAAAGTTCGCCACCTGACTCAACGTGCTCACCGACAGGTCGCCCTCGAGATGGGCGTCGATGTAGGCGAGTACGGCGTTGAAACGTCGGATGTAGGCGAAGTGGGTCGGCAGTTCGGACACTGGGTAAAGACTCCTGGAAGTGCGGTCTGCTATAGCCTCGACGATTTCGGGGCAGGTGCGCCTAGCCGGGTTTGCTCAAGTGTCGCACCTGTAGGAGCTGCCGCAGGCTGCGATCTTTTGACTTTGACCCTCAAAAGCAGAATCAAAAGATCGCAGCCTGCGGCAGCTCCTACAGGGGAGGGGGGAGTCAGCGGCCGTGCGCTGCATCCGCCAGTTGGTGGGTGTCGACCCGTACGAACACTGAATCGCCAATTGCCGTCAGCACATCCCCGGCATACACCTCGCAGATCACCCGCGTCTTGCGCCCGACCTCGCCCTTGACCCTGGCGCGCAAGGTCAGGGTGACGCCCATCGGCGTGGGTTTGATGAACTTGAGGCCGAGGTTGCCGGTGACGCAGTCGATGCGCGGCAGGCTGCCTGGTTCGCGTTGTTCGTGGCGATAGTGGTAAGCCATCGCGGTCCAGTTTGAATGGCAGTCGACCAGCATCGCCAGCAGGCCGCCGTACACCAGGTCCGGCCAGCCGCAGTATTTGTCGTCCGGCAGATGATCGGCCATAACGTGCACGCCGTCCTCGTGCCAGTAGCTTTTGACGTGCAGCCCATGTGGGTTGCGGCCGCCACAGCCGTAGCAGACGCCCTCGGGGGCGGCGAGGTCTTGCAGGGGAGTTTCGGAACGGCTCATGGGTCTGATCATCCTGAAGTGGTGAGCCCGGTCAGGCGCAGGCGATTGCGGCCGCCGCGCTTGGATTCGTAGAGTGCGGCATCGCCTTGTTCGATCAGCGCCGCCAGACTGGCCGGCGGCTTGTTGAACAGGGTGGCGCCGATGCTTAGCGTCACCGGCTCGGCAGTGGGAAATGTCTGGAGCGCAATGCGCTGAAACTGATCGCGCAGGGTGTCGCCCAGTCGGACGATCTGTTCACTGGGCGCGTTGCTCAGCAGAATGACAAATTCGTCACCGCCCAGACGCGCGGCCAGCCCACCCTCGGGAGATTCGGCGCGGATCATCTCGCTCAACGCCACCAGCAAACGGTCGCCGGCCGTGTGGCCGTAGTGGTCGTTGACCAGTTTGAAATTGTCGATATCGATCAGCAGCAGCGCTCCGGGTTGCTCTGCACAGACCTCCCGCAGCAGGCGCGGGGCGCGCACTTCAAGGGCGCGGCGGTTGAAGAGGGCGGTCAGCGGGTCTCGGGCGGCCAGTCGGGCGATCTGCTCTTCGCGTCGATAGCGTTCGGTGCCGGTCATCGACAGCGCGATCAGCATGATCGCCATCGCACCCTCGACCAGCGAGATCTGGATGATTTCGCCACGGAACGCGGCCAGGTCGATCAGTGTGCCCGGGATCATCACCGTCATGGCTTTGGCCACATAGAAAATGCCGTGGCCCAACAGCACGTAGCGCAGTTGCACGGCGCCGACGCTCAGCGACTTGCCGTGTGGGCGCAGCAGCAGACTGGCCTTGAGCGTCGAGGCGGCCACCAGCAGCGAGTTGGCGGCCAGCATGACTTTCGACCACAGCGGCCCGTCCGGCAATAACAGCATGACCAGCCAACTGACGAAGATCAGATACCAGGCCGGGGACAGGCGGATCTGCGTGAAGCGCGCCACCCCCAGCAGAAACAGAAAGTGCGCGGTCACCAACAAGCCGTTGGCGAACCAGATGCCGATCAGCAGAAAACCGTTGCTGCGCAGCAAGGCCAGGGTGGAGCCGATGGTGATCGTGGCGAAACCGGCGCTCCAGAACAGCAGCGAAGGCTCACGAATGCTGCGCCACTCGACCGCCAGGTACAGCGCGGCAGCAGCTGCGAGAGCGATCGAGATGGTCAGCATCGTTGGTGGGTCGAGCGGCATTTCTTGGGGAGCCTGTCTGAAGGTCGGTTAGACGGGCGATTGTAAGCGTTTGGGGGCGTTTTGGCAGGAGGTGCGGCATCTGCGCAGGCAGACGCCGCACGCAATCGTCACTGGCTGGCGTCCAGCACCACGCGGTAGCGCGCCTTGCCGCTACGCAGATGGTCGACCGCCTCGTTGACCTTGCTCATGGGAAACATCTCGACCTGCGGCAGAATCTGATGCCGGGCGCAGAATTCGAGCATGGTCGCCATGGTGCCGGGCGAGCCGACCGGGGAGGCGGACAGGGATTTCTGCTGCGGGATCAGATCGAACACATGCACCGGAATCGCGCTGGGCACGATGCCGACGAAATGCAGCCGGCCATTGCCGCGCAGGGTGGCGAGCATCGCTGTCCAGTCGAGGTCGGCGTTGGCGCTGATCAGCAAAAAGTCCAGGGTGCCGGCAATCGCTTTCAGCGCACTGCTGTCGGTCGAGGCCACGACGTTGTGCGCGCCCAGACGCCTGGCTTCGTCCTGCTTGTTCAGTGAAGAAGTAAACGCGGTGACCTCACAACCCCACGCATTGAGAAAACGCAGCGCCAGATGACCGAGGCCGCCGATGCCGACAACGCCGACGCGGTCGGTGGGTTTGACGCCAAACTGCAGCAGCGGGTTGAACACGGTGGAACCGGCGCAGAACAGCGGGCCGACCATCGCCGGATCAAGATTGGCGGGCACCGCAATCGCCCACGCCCAGTGCGAACGCACCCGATCGGCGAAACCGCCGTTGCTGCCGATGATGGTCGGTTGCGCAGTGCCGCACAGTTGTTGCGAGCCGCTGATGCAGGACGAACAGTGCATGCAACTGCCCTTGTACCAGCCGATGCCGACGCGCTGGCCGAGTTCGAGGCCGCGCACCTGCGGGCCCATGCGCACGATTTTGCCGACCACCTCGTGGCCCGGCACGAACGGGTAGCGGCTGATGCCCCAATCGTTATCGATCAGCGACTGATCGGAGTGGCATACACCGCAGTATTCCACGGCGACCTCAACGTCCTCTTCGCCCAAGGGGCCGGGATCGTAGCTATAGCGCTCCAGCGGGGCGCCGGCGGCGGTGGCGGCCCAGCCGTTGAAAGTTGCAGGTTCGCTGTTGCTCATGGGGACACCTCCGGTTCGACTGACGGGACATTGGCAGCCCGGCAAGTCTAGTCGGTCATCGCTGCGGCGCGAGCCAGGTGTCGACGACCCGCCGATCCAGTTCTTCCCAATAAGCCATGCCCAGCACCCGGGTGGTGTTCAACCCGCGCAGATAGCCACGCAACTGATTGGCGGTATCGCGTTTGAGCTGCGCGTCGGTGATGTCCTTGTCCAGCAACACGTTTTCGTACTGCACCAGGTATTCGGCTACCCGCTCGCGAAAGTCCTGCAAAACCGCGTCGCGGATCAGGTCAAAGGTTCTCAAATCGGCGTCCTCACTGTTGTTTTAGTCATTAGAGATGAGCATCTATCAAACTTTATCGTCGGTAACTATCGCTAGAAGTAATAGTGACCATCACGAAACGCAAGTTCAGCTTTGCAGGCAATAGGCGGAAAATCGCCTTCATTGAACACGCAGCTCAAGGAAATTGCGCGATGAAGACACTGACCCGACTGGCGCTGACCGCTCTGCTGATGAGCGGCATGGTAGCCACGGCACCGTCTTACGCCGAAGACGCTTGTGCCTGTCATCTTCAGCCCATCGCCGGCAGCAGCGCGACTTTGCAGCATTCGCAGAGCGTGGGTGTGTTGTACAGCGAAGACACCCGGGAAAACCTGCAGTACCTGACGCGTTACCACGATATGGCGCTGCACGGGGCCAAGGATGCACTGGATTCGCGAATCCGTGCCGCGTTTGTCAGCAGCTCCGACCCGGAACTGGCGATCGACTGGTTGCTCAGCTCGTTGCAGCGTCAGTTCGTGTCGGTGACCGTTTACGACAACCTCGATACGCTGATTCTGGCGCATCCGGACATCGTGGTGAAACTCGACACCTTCAACCGCCTGCTGACCCAGCAGAACAGCCTGTACGAAGCGCACTTCATTGCGCGTTTCTACGATGCCGACCTGCAGTACATCGGCAAGGCCGAAGGCGCGGTGGAGAAACAGATTCCGTCGGTCTGGGTACACGACAAAGCGGCGCAGGAGATTGCCGCGCAGATCGAGCAGCAACGTGACCTGCAACTCAATGCCTTGAAGCAGTTCGATGCCTCGCTCAAGGCACTGGTGGCTTCCAGCTGAACACTCAAAACCAAAAGGGCAGCGGCGGCGCCGTGACGCTGAATCGCTGCCAGTTGAACCGAACCTTTATTTTCAGGATTACCCCGATGCGTGCTTTGTTTGCCCCGACCCTGGCCGTTGCTTCCTTGCTGCTCGCCGGTTGCGCCTCCGCACCGAACGACCCGACGCTGACCTTGCACACCAGCAAGACCCCGGCGCAATACGCCGACTGCGTGGTGCCGAAGCTGCAGAAGAGCGCGCTGAACCCGACCGTCTCGCAGACCCAGCGCAGCTATCGGATCGTGGTGCCGAGCAAAGTGTCGGCCGACAACGTACTCGAGGCCTACAAGGCCGGCAACGGCGGCAAGGTGTTCATCTACGAGCGCCACTTGCTGGCCTCCAACTTCCTGCCTTCAAGCTTTGAACGCGCTGCCCAGGACTGCATCTGACCCGGCTGCACAAACCGTTTTAACCGAGCTCCTTTGGTTGGCCGCAACCAACCAATCCTTTGCCCCGCACCTCATTCGGTTGCGGGGCTTTTTTTCGCCGGAGTTTTTGCGCTTCAGGCGACGTCGATCACCACCTTGCCAATCGCCGTGCCTTGTTGCACCGCGTCATGCGCCTGGCGCGCCTGGCTGAGATTGAAGCGATCGGCATGCATCAACGGCTTGACCTTGCCTTCTTCGATCAGCCGCGTGGCGTAACCGAGGATTTCCGCGTGGTGCTTGCGCCCGACACCGGTGAGCATCGGCAGCAACACGAAAATCCCCGACAGCGTGGCACTGCGCAGCGACCCGGTGGCCAGGTTGTGGGTGCCGAACGCCGCGCAACTGGTGACGTGGCCGTAGAGCCGGATCGCCGCGAACGAGTCATCCAGACTCTGGCCGCCGACGGTGTCGTAGATCACGTCAAAACCCTTGCCGTCGGTGAACTGATTCACGTACTGCTCCACCGGCACGCTCTGGTAGTCGATGGCCGTGGCGCCGTAGCCCTCGACAATCGAACGTTTGCCCGACGAGACCGTGGCGAACACTTCAGCGCCCAGCGCGGCGGCAATTTGCACCGCCATGTGGCCGACACCGCCCGCGCCGCCGTGCACCAGCACCTTCTGACCGGCCTTGACATGCGCGCGGTCGACCAGACCTTCCCACGCGGTGAGGAACACCAGTGGCACCGCAGCGGCCTCACGGAAGTCGAGATTTTTCGGCTTGCGTGCCACCAGATCCGCATCCACCGCCAGGTACTCGGCCAGCGAACCGGGCAAGCCGCGCACGCCACCGACCATGCCGAACACCTCATCGCCCACCGCCAGATGGGTAACGTCGGCGCCGACCGCTTCGATCACCCCGGCCATGTCAGTACCGAGAATCGCCGGCAGTTCCGGCATCGCGTACGGCGCGTTGCCGGTGCGGATCTTGTAGTCGATGGGGTTTACGCCACTGGCGATGATGCGCACCAATACTTCGTTGGCTTGCGGTACCGGGCGCTCGATCTGCGCTTCGCGAAAGCTGTTTTCAGCATAGTCATCAAGGATCAACGCGCGGATGGTGGATTGGCTCATTACGACGCCTCGCTGTCATTTCAGGGAAAGGGGCCATGGTGAAACCTGGCGGGAGGTTTGTCGACCGGATACGGTTCGCCGATACCCAGCGTAGTCGCTGACTCACATTGAAGGTTGATTCAGCGTCATTACGTAGGCGCTGAACATGTCCGCCAGCCGATCGGCGAAGGCCGTGATCTCCAGGTCGCTGCGCGCAGTGCCGGAAAAGTCTTTGCCCACCGAACTGAGCGTGGTCAGGATCAGATCGCAGGCCGCGACGCGGGTTGGCTCATCGGATTCCGGCAGCAAATGCAGGATGAACGTGGCGAAGATCTGCCGTCCTGCAGCATGCACCTCGTGGGCCTCGGGCGCATCGCGATACAGCGGCGCCGCGTCGTTCAGTGCACCACGCATCTGCGCTTCCTCGCACTCCGAGCGGATGAACGCCTGCACCAGCGTGCGCAGGCGTGTCAGTGGCGGATGCTCGGGATTTTCCAGAATTCGCTGCAGCATCTGCGTGGTGTGCAGCCACTCATCGCTCTGAAGGCGGAACAGGATCGCCGCCTTGTTGGGGAAGTACTGGTACAGCGAGCCGATGCTCACGCCAGCCTTTTCCGCGACCCGTGCGGTGGTGAATCGGGTCGCGCCATGTTCGGTCAAAACCTGAATAGCCGCCTGCAGAATCGCCGCGACCAAGTCAGCCGAGCGTGCCTGCTGCGGCTGTTTACGCGAGGAAATACGGGCGGTCTGACGATTGCTCATGGGTGGCTCGGGCCTCGGGGGAAACGCGAATAGCGGATCGAGTGAATCACTCGCATCATTTAAATGCGACGAATCACTCGCATCTTAATCCTCCATTGACGGAAAGCAATCATGACCACCCTGACTTCTGAACCATTGGCCAGCCTGATCGAACGCCTCTACGGCCAGGCCAGCGCCGCCACCAGCCCGGTGCTGGAAACGGTGTCGGGCGCGGAGCGCGAGCGCCTGATGCACAGCAAGACCGAGTACCTGCAACTCTACGCCATGCTCAAGGACCTGTGGCTGCCGGTCTCGCGCGACACCGGCAAACTGCTGTACATGCTGGCGCGCAATACCAGGGCCAAAGCGATTGTCGAGTTCGGCACCTCGTTCGGCCTGTCCACCCTGCACCTGGCGGCGGCACTGCGCGACAACGGTGGCGGCGTGCTGATCGGCAGCGAATTCGAACCGTCGAAAATCGCCCTGGCCCGCCATCACTTCATCGAGGGCGGCGTCAGTGACCTGGTGGAAATCCGCGAAGGCGATGCGCTCGTCACGCTCGCCAGCAACCTGCCGCCGTCAGTCGACTTGCTCCTGCTCGATGGGGCCAAGGCGTTGTACGGCGACGTGTTGAGCCTAGTGGAAAAACACCTGAAGCCGGGCGCGCTGGTGGTGGCGGACAACACCAACTATTGCCCGGAATATCTGGCCCATGTGCGTGCGCCACACAACGGTTACCTGTCGGTGCCATTTGCGGATGACATCGAGTTGTCGATGCGGCTGGGGGATTACGCGTAAGCCGCGAAAGGCCTTGCAGATCGCTATTGTTCCAGCCAGTCAGGCTACCTGCGCCTTGGCGCTGGCAATCGAAAACGCCTTCGGCAGGTGGGCGCCATTCTTCGCGGCCAAGATCTCGGCCATCACGCTGACAGCGATTTCCGCCGGTGTCTTGCTGCCAATGTAGATGCCGATCGGCCCGTGCAGCCGTTCGAGTGACGCCTGGGTCTCACCAAAATGCTCGATCAGACGTTCGCGGCGCAGCTGACTGTTGCGCCTCGAACCGATGGCGCCAATATAAAACGCCGGGCTGTGCAGGGCTTCGAGCAGTGCCAGATCGTCGAGTCGCGGATCATGACTCAAGGCGACGATGCAGGTGCGCAGATCGACCGCGAAGTCGCGGACCACGTCATCGGGCATGCCGATAATCCGCTCCACGCCGTTCACCGCCCAGGTTTCGATGTATTCGGCACGCGGATCGCACACCGCGACCTTGAAGCCGTTGAACAGCGCCATGGTCGCCAGGTACTCGGCCAGCGCGCCGGCACCGATCATCAGCAGCCGATACCCCGGCCCGAGGGTATTGAGCATCTGTTGGCCGTCGAAACTGAATTGCTCAGGAGTTGCCGTGGCGTCCAGCGTGACGCGACCGCTGTCCAGTGCCAGGCAGCGGCGCACCAGTTGCCCGGCATCCAGTTGCACCAGCAGTTCGTCCAGCACCTGCCACGATGGGTTGAATTCCAGAATCAACTCCAGCGTGCCGCCACAGGGCAAACCGAAACGATGTGCCTCGTCGGCGCTGACGCCGTAGCGCACCACCTCGGGCGCACTGTCCTTGAGGCCGCTACCGCCATGGGCGGTGGTGTAGCGATCGATCAGGTCGTCCTCGATGCAGCCGCCGGACACGCTGCCGATCACGCGCCCGTCGTTACGCAAGGCCATCATCGACCCTGTCGGGCGCGGCGAAGAGCCCCATGTGCGCGCCACCGTGGCGAGCAATACTTGCTCTCCGGCGGCGAGCCAGTCCCGGGCAGTGCGCAGGACCAGCAAGTCGATGCTTTCCATCAAACGTTCCTCTAACGCATTTGCAGGATGATCGGGCTGCTGCTGGCCGGATCCGTGCGTTCACGCAGTTTGTTGACCGCCTGCGCTTCAACGGCACCACCCTGATTGCCCCAGGTGCTGCGCATGAAGCTCAGCACTTCGGCGATCTGTTGATCCGATAACTGTTCACGGAATGCCGGCATGCGATAGGCGTCCGGTACTCCGGCGGCCACCACCCGCTGCGAACCGTTGAGGGTGATGTTGATCGCCGAGGCACTTTCCTTGGCCAGTGCCGAAGTGGCGCCGGCCAGCGGCGGCATCCATTGCGACTGGCCCTTGCCGTCGAGGCCGTGGCACGAAGCACAGCGTGTGACGTAGGTATGAGCACCGGGTGCGTCCAGACGTTCCGTTGCCGAAACCGCTTGGTACTGCCATGGCTGGCCGTCGCGCTGACGGTCCCCGGGCAATGACTTGAGATAACGGGCAATGGCGGTCAGATCGTCATCGCTCATGAACTGCGTCGAGTTGTTGAACGCCTCGGTCATCGAGCCGTAAACCACCGCGTGTTTGTTGCGCCCGGTCTTGAGGAACTGCACGATCTCCGGCTCACTCCAGCGGCCCAGGCCGGTGTTGTGATCATCACGCAGGCTCGGCGCGTACCAGCCATCGAGCAAGGCGCCAGCGAGGTACGGCGTGGCGGATTCATCCAGAGCCTTCTCGTTGAACGCCAGACCGCGCGGCGTATGGCAACTGCCGCAGTGCCCGGCGCCTTGAACGAGATAAGCGCCGCGATTCCACACGTCATCCTGCGACGGTTTGGCCACGTAAGGTTCGGTATCGGCGAAGACACCGTTCCACAACGCAATCGGCCAGCGCAGGTTCAACGGGAAAGGAATCGCACTCGGGATATTCGCGTGCTTGACCGGTGCCACGCCTTTCATGAAGAACGCGTACAGCGCTCGCACATCGTCGTCACTGAGCTTGGCGTAGGACGGGTAGGGCATCGCCGGGTACAGACGACGGCTGTCGGGTGCCACGCCGTGGCGTACCGCACGATCGAAGTCCGCGAGGCTGTAGCGACCGATGCCGGTTTCCGGCTCCGGGGTGATGTTGGTCGCGTGGATCGCGCCCAGCGGTGTGGCCATTTCCAGGCCGCCGGCGAACGGCGCACCGCCCGGCACGCTGTGGCACGCCACGCAATCGCTGAGGCGGGCGACGTATTCGCCACGCGCGACCAGCGCCGGGTCGATATCGGCCACGGCGGTTTGGTTGTGTTCAAGGCGCGAGACAGGCTCGCGGGTGACATACCAGGCCAGCAGGCCTGCCGCGACCAGGCACGGCACTGCCAGCCAGCCAGCGGTTCTTGCGAATCGGCGGTTATTCATGGACGCTCCGGCGCTGATTAACTGAAGGTGTGGCGGCTCATGGGCAGGCTGCGCACCCGTTGCCCGGTCAGCGTTGCCACCGCATTGGCGACGGCGGGCGCGACAGCGGGCAACGGTGGTTCACCGATGCCGCCCATTTTTTCTCCACTCTCGACAACACGCACGTGGACCCGGGCCATCCGTGAAGGTGGCAGGATCGGATACAAGTCGTAGTTGCGCGCGCGCGGCTTGCCATCAATCCACACAGCTTCCTCCACCAGCGTCTGCGACAGCCCCAGTGCCACTGCGCCATTGACCTGCGCCTCGACAATTGCCGGATTGACGATGCTGCCGGGGTCGATTGCCTGCCAGATGTCGTGCACCTTGACTTGGCCGTTCTCGATAGAGACCTCGGCGATCACCGCCGTCTGGGTACCGAACGGCGACGCCATCGCCACGCCTCGCGCACGTTTGCTGCCGTCCGCCGCGGTAAACGGTCCACGCTTCCAGCCACCCGACAGCTCGCCCACTGCTTGCAGCAGCGTGGTCAGTCGCTGGTTGTCACGCAGCAGATGCAGGCGCAACTCGAACGGGTCCTTGCCGCCCTTGTCGGCCAGTTCGTCAAGGAACGATTCATAGAAGAAGTCGTTGAGCGAATTGCCCACCGAACGCCAGTAACCGAGCATTGCCGGGCCTTTGGCGTAAATCTGCGCGATTCGCTTGTTGGGGATCGCGTAGGACTTGCCCGACAAGCCTTCAAGCGCCGTCGGGTCGAGCTTTTCTCCCTGCTTGCCGGCCAGCGCCTCGGTCGGGCCTTCGGTGGCGCTGATTGCTTCGATTGCCAGCGGCCAGCCGTCATTGTCCAGCGCGGCGCGGAAATTCACCGCCGCCACCGGACGCAGCACATCGCGCAGGAACTCTTCCTCGCGGCTCCAGATCAGTTTCACCGGGCGGCCAACCGCTTTCGATAACTCGATCGCCTGCGGGTAGGGACTGGCGGCGTCGTAGAGGAAATGCCGACCGAAGAAGCCCCCGAGCAACGGCGAATGCAAGGTGATGCGCGACGGGTCCAGCCCGGTGCGTTTGGCGATGTCCGCTCGGAACATGTCCGGCGCCTGATTCGGCAACCAGACCTCCAGCGAACCGTCGGGATTGAATCGGGCCAGCGCCGACGGCGGCTCCAACTGGCCGTGGTTCAGGTACTGGTTGTGGTAAGTGGCGTCAATCCGGGTTTTGGCGTTGGCCAGAACTGCAGCCACGTCGCCCTCATTTTCATCATCCCTGGCCGGGCCTTTGTCGTCAGCCAGGCGCTTGAGCCAGGCGTCGCTGGAAAAATCCGCGGGCATCGAGCGTACCTGGCTGTCGGCCGTGGGTTCCTGCCAGTCGACCTGAATCGCTTCCACTGCACGTTTGGCGTGCCACCAGCGCTCGGCGACCACCGCCACGGCACCCGGCAGGCGATGCACGGAATGCACGCCTTTCATCGCCTTGACCTGCTCTTCGTTGCGCAAGTTGCCCACGGTCATGCCCAAACGCGGGGCATGCTGAACGGCGGCGTGGAGCATGTCGTCGACCTTCAGGTCGATGCTGTACAGCGCCTTGCCCGTGGACTTGTCATAGGCATCGACGCGCTTGACCGGTTTGCCGATCCAGCGGAACTGGCTCGAATCACGCAGTTGCACCGAGGCCGGATCGGGAACCGGCAGATCCATGGCGTGTTCGGCCAGTTCGCCGTAGGCCAGCGAGCGGCCCGACCTGGCGTGCACGACTTTGCCGGGTTCGGTACTCAGTTCGCTCACCGGCACCCCCAGTTGCTGCGCACCGGCCTGCAGCAGCATGGCGCGGGCTAGGGCGCCGAGACGGCGCATCACCGGGTAACTCATGCGCACCGACATGCTGCCGCCGGTGATGCGCATACCGTTTTCCATCACCACATAGGCTTCGCCGGGCGGCGCGGCTTCGACCAGGAATGTCGACGGGTCGGCATCCAGTTCTTCACCGACGATCTGCGCCATCGCGGTGAACGTACCCTGTCCGCCTTCCATGAACGGGCAGAGCAGGCGCACGCGGTTGTCCGGGCGGATTTCTAGAAACGCCGGGACTTGCGTGCCGCGCTCGGCAGTTGCTGCCGCCACTGCGGCTTGCACGCGAGTCGTGCCCAGCGGCAGGCCGAAACCGAGCACCAGTGCGCCGACAGCGGTGCCGGCCAGGAAACGTCTGCGCGACACGTTGATTGGTTCGTGCAGCGCCAGTGCTGATGCTTCCTGAGCAGGATCGATACGCACGTTCATCAGGCGTCTCCCTTGCCGGCCAGCTCATGCACGGCGGCATGAATGGCATTGTACGTGCCGCAACGGCACAGATTGACCATCGCCGCCTCGATCTGCGCGTCACTCGGTTTTGGGTTTTGCTTGAGCAGCGCCGTGGCAGCCATCACCTGGCCGGACTGGCAGTAGCCGCACTGGGCGACCTGCAGATCAACCCAGGTCGAGACCACGCGTTTGCCGACGTCATCGGCCTCGATCGCCTCAATGGTGGTGACCTCACGGCCGACCACACCGGCCACCGGCGTGACGCACGAGCGCACCACGTTGCCGTCCACCAACACGGAGCAGGCGCCACATTGCGCCAGTCCACAGCCGTACTTGGTGCCGGTCATGCCCAGATCATCGCGGATCACCCACAGCAAGGGCGTATCGGCGTCGGCATCGACCTGATAGGTTTTCTGGTTGATTCGTAGTTCCATGGTTCACCCGCTCGATCATCGGTTGACGTGCATTTTTATAAGCGGTGAAACGCAGCGTGGCGCCTCACCGGTAAAGCGTGTTCTTTTGCTCAACTGGCCGTATTGCCCAGTGCTTCTGCGGCGAAGGGGTCGCCACGCAGCAGCGCGATGTCACGACTGGGTGCGGTGCCGTACAGGCGTGCGTATTCGCGGCTGAACTGCGAGGGACTTTCATACCCGACCGCAAACGCCGCTCGCGAAACGTCCAGACGCTCCATCAACATCAGCCGGCGGGCCTCGTTCAAGCGCAGCCATTTCTGGTACTGCAGCGGGCTCATGCCGGTGAGTTGGCGGAAGTGGTGGTGAAAGGTCGGTGCGCTCATCTGCACCCGCGCCGCCAGCTCATCGATGCGCAGCGCTGCGGTGTAGTTGACCTTGAGCCAGTCAATGGCTTTGGCGATGCGATAACCCTGGCCATCGACGGCCGTGATCTGCCGCAGCCGCGCGCCTTGATCGGTATGGAGCAGCCGATAGTGGATTTCCCGCAGCACCAGCGGTGCCAGCACCGGGATCGCCTCAGGCTCGTCGAGCAATGCCAGCAGGCGCTCAAGCGCGCCTTCCAGCGCGCACGACAGGTTGCCAATGCCAGCGCCGGTGTTCATCGACGGCTGCCGTTTCGCAGGCAAGCCACCTTTGCTGAGGATCTCGGCGAGCATGCCGACATCCAGTTTCAGCACCAGCCCGACACAGGGCTGTTCGGGGCTGGCGAGCATCACTTCGGAAATGGCGGGCAGATCCAGCGAGGTGACCAGAAACCGCGAGGGGTCGTAGCGGTAACCCTCACCGCCGACCCACAAGCGCTTTTCCCCACGGCCCACCAGAATCAGGCTCGGCTCGATCATGCACACGCTCGGTGGCGCCGGCTGATCGCGGCGAAACAGCGACAGGCCGGGTACGGACGTGGCGAAGTCACCCGGCACACTCACGCGCGGGTCAATGTTCAACGCCAAAGGTGATTCGTGGCGCGCGGGGGTAGGGATCATGTCGGGTCGCTCCTGTTGCTCGAACTCTAGTCCGCCCAGCAGAGGTTTCCTATATACCGCCCTGCAACCTCAGAGGATCAGGCAAGCATTCAAGAGGAATGCACTAGGGCAGAGGCGAATCGACCGGGAGAATGTGTCAAACCATTACAGGAGAGCCACCATGCAAGTCTTCGCTTATGGCGCCCATGCGGGCGACAAACCGCTTGAACCTCTGCGCATCACCCGTCGCGATCCCGGCCCGGAAGACGTGCAGATCGAGATTGCCTATTGCGGTATCTGCCACTCTGATCTGCACCAGGTGCGGGCCGAATGGGAGGGCACACAATATCCTTGCGTGCCCGGTCACGAGATCGTCGGTCGGGTCACCGCCGTAGGCCAACAGGTCAGCGGCTTCGCTCCGGGTGATCTGGTCGGCGTCGGCTGCATTGTCGACAGCTGCAAGCATTGCGAGGAGTGTGCCGAAGGCCTCGAAAACTACTGCGACGGCATGATCGGCACCTACAATTTTCCGACCCCGGACGCCCCCGGCTGGACCCTCGGCGGCTACTCGCAAGCGATCGTCGTGCATCAGCGCTACGCCCTGCGCATTCGCCACCCCGAGGCTCAACTGGCTGCGGTGGCGCCGCTGCTGTGCGCGGGCATCACCACCTGGTCGCCGCTGCGGCACTGGAACGCCGGCCCCGGCAAGAAAGTCGGCGTGGTGGGCATCGGAGGTCTGGGGCACATGGGCATCAAACTGGCGCACGCGTTGGGCGCGCACGTCGTGGCGTTCACCACGTCCGAATCGAAACGCGAGGCCGCGAAAAGCCTTGGCGCCGATGAAGTGGTGGTTTCAAGCGATGCGCAGCAAATGGCCGCGCACCTGAAAAGCTTCGACCTGATCATCAACACCGTGGCCGCCCCCCACGACCTCGACGCTTTGCTGGTGCTGCTCAAGCGTGACGGCGCGATGACACTGGTGGGCGCTCCGGCGTCGCCGCATCCATCGCCGAACGTGTTCAACCTGATCATGAAGCGTCGCACCCTCGCGGGATCGATGATCGGCGGCATTCCGGAGACTCAGGAGATGCTCGATTTCTGTGCCGAACACGGCATCGTCTCGGACATTGAGCTGATCCGTGCCGAGCAGATCAATGAGGCGTACGAGCGCATGCTCAAAGGTGACGTCAAATACCGTTTCGTGATCGATAACGCGACGCTGGCACCGTGAAAAACAGTGCGTCCGGGCAATCGCCCGGACGCCTCTCGCAATACAGGTAGTTCCAATGACTTCCCTTTCTACAGAACAACGCGGCTGGAGCGCGGTGTTGGCCATGTCGTTGGCCGCCTTCGCTTTGGTCGCCTCAGAATTCATGCCGGTCAGCCTGCTGACGCCGATTGCCGCCGATCTGCACATCAGCGAAGGCCAGGCCGGGCAGGGGATTTCCGTGTCCGGTGCATTCGCCCTGGTGACCAGTCTGGTGATTGCAGCGGTCGCCGCGCGTGTCGAGCGCAAGAAGCTGCTGTTGGGTCTGACCTTGCTGATGATCGTCTCGGGGACGGTTGTCGCGTTCGCACCGGGCTACCCGTCGTTCATGTTCGGGCGGGCCTTGATCGGCATCGCCATCGGCGGTTTCTGGTCGTTGTCGGCGGCGACCGCAATGCGTCTGGTGCCGCCTGATCAAGTATCCCGGGCGCTGGCGATCGTCAACGGCGGCAACGCACTGGCGACGGTCATCGCCGCTCCGGCGGGAAGCTTCCTCGGCTCGCTGATAGGCTGGCGCGGCGCGTTCTTCTGTGTGGTTCCGGTCGCCGCGCTGGCGGCCGTGTGGCTGCTGATCAGCCTGCCGTCCTTCAAGCTCGAGCGTCAGGCAGGTAGCGGTAATGCCCTGCGGTTGATAAAGCAATGGCCGGTCGCCTTGGGGATGGTCGCCGTCAGCGTATTTTTCATGGGGCAGTTCATGCTATTCACTTACCTGCGGCCCTTTCTGGAGGTCGTCACCGGGGTCAGCGTTGCAACCCTGTCGTTGATGCTGCTGGGGCTGGGGCTTGCCGGCCTCATCGGGACCTTTGTGATCGAAAGATTCCTCGGCACTGGCCTGTACCGCACGCTGACGGTTATTCCGCTGATCATGGCGGTGATTGCGCTGGCCCTTGTGAACTTTGGCGCATCGCCGTTGCTGACCGCGGTGCTGCTCGGGCTATGGGGTCTGGTGGCCACCGCTGCTCCGGTTGGCTGGTGGACCTGGCTGGCACAGACCCTCCCGGAGGATGCCGAAGCCGGCGGAGGCTTGCTCGTGGCCATCGTGCAACTGGCTATCGCAGCAGGGGCCATCGTCGGTGGGCTGGCGTTTGACCTGAGCGGTTATAAAGCCACCTTCGAGCTGAGCGCTGCGGTGTTGGTGGTGGCGTCTGCGCTCGCCTGGCTTGCCGGTCGCAGTGCTGAGCAAGTGCATCTGGTCGAGTCGAACGTGACCGGTTGAGAGAAGTGAGAGAGTGTTCGTTGAGCGGGCAGCTCGGCTCCAGCAACGGATTTGCAAATGACACCAAGTGTCATATAGTCTTTCGCGCATCACTCTCTCAGCCCCTCACCAAGGATTTTCAATGAACGTTCATTTCGTCGTCCACGAAGCATTCGAATCACCCGGCGCCTATGAGACCTGGGTGCGCGAGCGTGGCCATGAAGCGAGCTATTCGCGCGTTCATGCGTTTGAAGCCTTGCCCGCGAGCGTCGAGAACATCGACCTGTTGGTGGTGTTGGGCGGTCCACAATCGCCGGCGACGAGCAAAGACGAATGCGCGCACTTCGACGCGGCCGCCGAGCGCGATCTGATCGTCCGGGCGATCAACGCGAACAAGGCAGTGGTCGGCGTTTGCCTGGGTGCGCAATTGCTCGGCGAAGCGCTGGGTGCTGCGCATGGCCACAGTCCGGAAAAAGAGATCGGCAATTTTCCGATCACCTTGACCGAGGCAGGCAAGGGCAATGCCAAGGTGGCGCACTTCGGCGATGTGCTGGAAGTCGGGCATTGGCACAACGACATGCCGGGGCTGACGGCGCAGGCGAAGGTCCTCGCCGTCAGTGAGGGCTGCCCGCGTCAGATAATCGAATACGGCGATCTGGTCTACGGTTTCCAGTGCCACATGGAGTTCACGGCGGAGGTCGTGGAGCGCTTGATTGCCGCTTCCCCTGAAGAGTTGGCGGCAGCGGTCGATCGTCGTTTCGTTCAGCAGCCGGCGGCACTTCGCACCAACGCGTATGAGCAGATGAACCTCAAGCTGTTCGAGTTCCTCGACAAGCTGATGGCGCAGTATCAGCAGCAACGCAAGGGCTAGGAATACCGCGCCAGACGCTCGCGCCAGTTGCCTCCGTGAGTGCGTTGGCATTCCTCCTCGGAGTCGAAACGCACATTGCGCTCTGAAGGGGACAGATCGATATCGCCCTCCTTTAGCGCAGTGGCCGTCAGTTCGAAGAGACGTGCCTTGGCGTCAGTCAGGGCGAGGTTTTTGTCGGCTTCAGTGTTGAACACCCAGATGACGCTCAGGGTTGCCGCCAGTGCGTTCAGGTCAGCGGTGTGGGTCAGCCAGGTGAAGCCTTTGATTTCGCTTTTTGCGGTTTCACACGCGTCGGTGAGCGTGGCAATCAAGCGCCGCTCGATCCGCGCCAGTTCACGTTTTCCAGGGGGCATTGCAGATCCTTTGACGACAGTGGTGGTGTGGTCTCACTGTAATTGCTGAGGTTCAAAAATCCTCATGTCCAACCCGAATTCCCTTTGGGAGCGAGCTTGCTCGCGAAAGCGGTAGGTCTGTTATGTCAGTGTTGACTGACCCGGCGCCTTCGCGAGCAAGCTCGCTCCCACAAAGGTTGCTGGTGATTGTGGATTCCCATGTCCAGCACAAGTCTTTGTGGGAGTGTGACGTCAGTACAGATCGCTGGCCTGATGTCGCTCCGCAACCTGGCTCGCCTCGTCACCCCAGGTGCGGTTGACCCGCTGGCCACGCTTGACTGCCGGGCGCTCGGCGATTTCTTCTGCCCAGCGTTGCACGTGGGTGTACTCCTGGGCTGCGAGGAATTCGGCCGCCGAATACACGTTGTTGCGCACCAGTTGCCCGTACCACGGCCAGACCGCGATGTCGGCGATGGTATAGCTGTCGCCGGCCAGATAGCGGCTTTCAGCCAGGCGTCGATCGAGCACATCAAGCTGACGCTTGGCTTCCATGGTGAAGCGGTTGATCGGGTATTCGAGCTTCTCCGGCGCATACGCGTAGAAGTGCCCGAAGCCGCCGCCCAGATAAGGCGCGGCGCCCATCTGCCAGAACAGCCAGTTCAGGGTTTCCGTGCGGCCGGCCGGGTCTTGGGGCAGGAAGGCGCCAAATTTCTCCGCCAGATACAGCAGGATCGAACCGGATTCGAACACCCGAATCGGCGGCTGCGCGCTGCGGTCGAGCAGCGCCGGAATCTTCGAGTTCGGGTTGATCTCGACAAAGCCGCTGGAGAACTGATCGCCCTCGTTGATGCGGATCAGCCACGCGTCGTACTCGGCCTCGGTGTGCCCCAGTGCGAGCAACTCTTCCAGCAGGATGGTCACCTTCACGCCGTTGGGCGTCGCCAGCGAATACAGCTGCAGCGGGTGTTTGCCCACTGGCAGGGTCTTTTCATGCGTCGGCCCGGCAATCGGGCGGTTGATGCTGGCGAACTGGCCGCCGGAGGGGGCTTCGTGTTTCCAGACCTTGGGCGGTACGTAGGGCGCTTTACTCATGAAATGGGCCTCATGGTGAACTTGCCGAGAATGAGCTGACGGGTATCAGACACGACAGCATAAACGCTCTAGCTCAAGACTGCGCAACCCCCGGAATGATCAAACACGCCGCCAGACCTATCAATGCGATCCCGATGGCCTTGTCCAGGAGCCGCTGTTTTTCCAGCAGGCGCCGGCGCAACCGTTCAGTGGAGAAAAACAGCGCGACCAGGCTGAACCATGCCCAATGAATGACCGACATGAACAGGCCATCGGCGAAGTTCACCGTCAGTGAACTGCCTGGCTCCACCACCTGACTGTACGCCGCTACCACGAACAACATGGTTTTCGGATTCAGTGCATTGGTCAGAAATCCCGAGCAGAACACCTTCCAGGCACGGGGTGCCGAAGCGCTCGCATCGGCAAATGTCAGCACCGATTTCTTGGTAAAGGATTTGATGCCCAGATAGACCAGGTAGCCGGCGCCCAGCAGCTTCATCATCCAGAACAGCAGTGGTGATTGGGTGATGATCAGCGCCACCCCGAACACCGTGTAGAACACATGAACCTGCACGCCACAGGCGATGCCCAGCGCAGCCAGCAAACCGCTGCGCCGGCCGTAGGCGTAACTGTTGCGGGTGACCATGGCAAAGTCCGGCCCAGGACTGATCACCGCCAAAATGGTGATGGCGATTACCAGAAACAACTCGTTCATTCCTGCTCTCCATGACGTTATTTGCGCTACTAAAATTCACAGATGTCGAGCTTCGATCTGTACCAACGACCAACATCGTTGATGCGAATGCTCTAGCGTCTACGAGCGGCGCCATGATGAAGAAGTGTCCTCGGCAAAAAAAACGATTTATAGTCGCGAAAATCTGTGAGAAATCATCGCCTATATGAACCTGCCTCCGCTGGCTGCCTTTCGCTTCTTCAACACCGCCGCCCAGACCCAGAGCTTCGTCAAGGCTGCCGAACTGCTGCACGTCACCCACGGTGCGGTCAGTCGTCAGGTGCGCTTGCTGGAGGAGGCGATCGGCGTGGAATTGTTCGAGCGGCGCAATCGGGCGATCTTTCTCAATCACGCCGGGCGCTTGCTGTTCAATGTCACCGCGCCGATGTTCGAGCAGTTGGAAAGCGCTGTTTATCGTCTGCAACGCGAAGTCCACGATGACGTGCTGGTGGTGTCCTGCGAGCCGACCATCGCCATGAAATGGTTGATCCCGCGCTTGCCTGACTTCCACAGCGCACACCCACAGCTGCAGGTGCAATTGCTGACGGCCGGCGGACCCATCGACTTCGCTCGTTCAGGGGTGGATCTGGCAATCCGGCGCGACGATTTTCATTGGAACGAGACCGTGCATGGGGTGAGCATTTGCGAGGAGTGGATCGGCCCGGTTTGCGTGCCGTCCAGTCGTCCTGCAAGCGATCATTTGCGCGGTGCCTGCCTGCTGCACAGCAAGACGCGCCCGCAGGCGTGGGATAACTGGGTGCGACAGGCCGGGATTAGCGTGGCGGAGGTCAGTCGGGTCGATTACGAGCATTTCTACCTGTGCATTCAGGCCGCGCTGGCCGGACTGGGCGTCGGTATGGCGTCGTTTCTGATGGTGCAGGACGAACTCAAGTCCGGCCAATTGATCGCGCCGTTCGGCTTCGTTCGCGACGGTTCGAGTTATTGCCTGTTATCACCGCGACCCTTCGAACAGAGTGCAAATGCCATGCTTTTTCGCGAATGGATTACCCGGCAGATGAGCGCGTGCAGTCAACGGCTCGGTGCTGATCTGAAGCGTTGAAGACAGAGCGCTGCATTCATCCGCCAGGCATGATCAACGAACTTGCATCGGCCAGCGCCTGTTCAGGTGCTCCGTCAAATAATCCATGAAAGCTCGAACCTTCGGCGTCATCGCCGCACGCTCCTGCACGCAGGCGTAGATGTCCATCGGTTCGACATAGGCGTGGCTTTCACCCGGGAGATTTTCAAACAGCGGCACCAGTTGACCGCTCTCAAGATAGGGCGCGGCGACGAATTCGGCCAGGCGCGTGATGCCCGCGCCGTGGACTGCCATTTGCGCCAGCGCATCAATGTCGTCGCTGATGGCGGTGGCATTGATCGGTGCGTCGTAGGGCTGGCCGTCGCGGATCAAACCCCAGCGCAGAAAGCGGCCATCCAGTGGATAGCGGAATGCGAGGCAGGCGTGATGTTGCAGGTCTTGCGGTGACTGCGGTACGCCGGCGCGCGCAAGGTAGGCGGGAGCGGCGCAGAAGACGAAGGGCAGGGACACGATCCTGCGCGCGACGATGCCATCTTCCAGTTGCGGCTTGATCCGCAGGCTCAGATCGATGCCGTTCTGAATGTGATTGATCTTGCCGTTGGTGGTCGACAGCTCGACCAGCAGGCGCGGATGCAGTGCGGCGAAACTGGCGAGTAACGGCGCCAATACGTGACGGCCGAAGGCGCTGGTGGAGGCGATGCTCAAGCGGCCTTGCAGCTCGCCTTCGTCGCCGATGATCGCGCTTTGAGCCGACTCCAGATCAGCCGCAATACGTCGCACCTTTTCGTAATACAACGCGCCGTTTTCGGTCAGCGCCATGCTGCGTGTGGTGCGTTGCAGCAGGCGAACGCCGAGGTGGGTTTCGAGGCGATTGAGGGTCTGGCTCACGGCGGCCGCACTGACGCCCAACGTCTTGGCGGCGCCGACGATCGAGCCGGCCTCGACCACTTTGATAAAACTGGCAATCGCCGCCAACAGATTCATCCGTGTCCCGCCGTATGGGTTTGATTCGTAAGTTATGCTTTATAAAGTACCTGCGGCGGGCCGTCTAGTTGAGGGCAGGGGGCTTTGCTAAGGTGCCGGCTCCCTGTCAATGGATGGAAAAGCCATATGAATCAAAGAACAGATACCGATGCCTTGTATCTCGGCCGACGCAAGCTTTCTGCACGGGCGACGCCGTATGTGTTTGCGCTGTACATGGCGACGATCATGGCATTCCTGATGTCGCTGGTGATCACCGCCGCCAACTCCGGGATTGATAACGACTACCTGAGTAATGCGCTGCACGCCTACAAGCTGGCGATGCCGGTGGCTTTCCTTTGCATCCTCGTGGTGCGGCCGATCGTGATCAAACTGGTAGCGATGACGGTGCATCCGCATCGTTGATTCACAACTCGGAAAAACAGCGGCCGTCAGCGGCAGGCAGGTCGGGATTCACCCCAGGTGCCAGTGGGCGCCAGTGCGCCTTCAAGAATTCGATAAACACTTTGACCTTGCGCGTGCTGCGCCGGTGCGCCAGGTACAGCACGTAAATCCACGGGCCGAATGCGCTTGGCTCACGCCAGTACTCGGGCATCACCTCTACCAGCTCGCCGCGCGCCAGATACGGCGCGGCGCTCCATTGCGGCAGAAACTGCAGGCCCTGGCCCTTCAGCAGGCAGGCCAGCAGGAAGTCGTAATTGTCGCTGGCCACCCGTGGATTCGGCTGGGTCAGGCGAATCCGCCGGTCCCCTTGCTTGACCCACCAGAAATGCCGGTTGAGCAGCGGATGACGGAAGATCAGCCAGTCGTGCTGCTGATAGTTGTCCAGTGACACCTCTTTGCCCTTGCGCGCCAGGTACGCCGGGCTGGCGCACAACACCACCTGATTCTCGACGATGGGTTGGGCGATCACCCCCGGCAGATCGATCGGGCCGTCACGCAGTGCCAGATCGTACCCGCCGTCCACCGGGTCGTCATAGCTGTCGCTCAAGTCGACTTCCAGATGCACTTGCGGATGGGCGTCGAGAAAACGGCAACAGACCTCGTTGAGGAACGCCGGGGCGAAGGAGGGCGGGGCGGTGATGCGCAAACCGCCGCTCAATTCGTGCTTGAGCTGCTCGACGCCTTCGCAGGCCAGTTGCAGTTGCATCAGCGCCTGCCGCGCGCCGTCCAGATAAATCCGCCCGGCTTCGGTCAGCGCCATGCGTCTGGTCGTGCGGTCGAACAGGCGCGTGCCGAGTTCGTCCTCCAGCTGCGCCACGGCTTTGGTCAGGGCCGACGGGGTCTTGCCGAGCACCTCGGCGGCGCGGCTGAAATTGCCGTGTTCGGCGGTGGCGACGAACATGGTCAGGGCGCTCATCTTGTCCATTGATCTATTCCTGCTGGGCACAAAAGTTGTGCGCGAGGTGGCATTCAGTTATCGCCAAGGCTTGGATAGGCTTGCTCGCAGCCTAACAAAAATAACGAGAAACCTCATGAAGCAGCTACTGACCCTGATGGTGTCATCGGCGCTGGCCTGTGCCTCGCTGGAAAGTCTGGCATCTGCCGATCTGATCCTGCACAACGCCAGGGTCTACACCGCCGAACCCGGCCAGCCCTTGCAGCAGGCGGTGGCGGTGGAGAATGGCAAGATCCTCGCTGTGGGTGCGGATGCGCAGGTATTGCGCCTGAAGACGGCCGCCACGCAAGTGATCGACCTGCACGGCAAAGTGCTGATGCCGGGTTTCATCGACTCGCATTCCCACACCATCAAGGGTGGGCTGCAGCTGTTGCAGGCCAACCTCGACGGCCAGTTGTTGCCGCTCGATCAACTGGAACAACGCCTGCGCCAATGGCGTCAGGATGGCAAGGCGCAGCGCGGAGAATTCCTCAGTGTCGGCGGGTTGCATTCGACTTTCTGGAGTGACATCGCCGGCCTCGAACAGCGCTTCAATCAAGGCGAATGGGCGAACCAGCCGATCCTGCTGCTGGGCTGGGATCTGCACACCGGCTGGGCCAATCGGGCCATGCTCGAACGCGCTGGCGTCACGGCAGAGAAAGTTAAAACGCTCAAGGGCGAAGAGCAGGCGACCATCGGCCATCACCCCGACGGCAGCCCGGATGGCTTCCTCGTCGATGCCGGACTGTACCCGGTGCAGGCCTTGTTGCCGCCGCCGACCGCTGACACCTTGCTGGCCGCAGGGCGCGCGGCGTTGAGCTATTACAAGAGCCTGGGGATCACCGGATGGATGGACCCGATCGCCAACGAAGTCCCGGGCAGTGACGTTACCAACACCTCGCTCGGTGTGTTGCCGACCTACAAAAAACTCTCGGAAAACGGCGAACTCACCGCACACGTCGCGGCGCTGCTGATGGCGGACTCCAAGGCTACGCCGGCCGACCTTGATGAGCTGGACAAGGTGCGCCAGCAGTTTCTCGGTGTCAGCAACCTGACCTTGCCGGGGATCAAGATCTTCGCCGACGGCGTGGCCGAAGTGCCGGCGCAGAGCGCGGCGATGCTTGAGCCGTACCGCAACTCGAAAAAAACCGGTGAACTGCTGATCGACCCGGCGCATTTCGGCGATCTGGTCAGTGCTGCCGATGCGCGCGGCTGGCTGGTGCACATCCACGCCATCGGCGACCGTGCGGTGCGTGAATCGCTTAACGGCATCGAGCAGGCGCGCAAGGATCGGCAGAGCGGCATCGCCCACTCGATCACCCACCTGCAAATGGTCAATCCCAAGGAATTCGCACGCTTCAAGGCACTGAATGTGATCGCCTCGATGCAGATGTTCTGGGCCGCTGCCGACGAGTCGAGCATGGATCTGGTCAAGCCCTACGTCAGTGCCATGGCCTTCATGTACACCTATCCGGCGCGTAAGCTGTTGAAGAATGGCGCGACCATCGCCGGTGCCAGTGACTGGCCGATCACCACTCCCGAACCGTGGAAGGCGATCTATCAGGCGGTCAGCCGCAAAGGCCCGAAAGGCGTGCTCAACGCCGCCGAAGACATCGACCGCCAGACCATGTTCCAGGCCTACACCCTCAACGCGGCCAAAGTGCTGCGCCTGGAAGACCGGATCGGTTCGCTCAAACCCGGCAAGCAGGCCGACATGATCGTCCTCGACCGCGATGTGTTTAGCGTAAAGCCCGAAGCCCTGCGCGACACCCAAGTGCTCAATACCTGGTTTGCCGGGCGCGAAATCTACCGCCGCAAGCCTTGACGGCCTCTCTGTGTAACGTAACCAAGGAAACCTTTTCGTGAATGTTCATTGCTTTGTCACCGACACCCGCAACTCGCAGATTCGCGGGCAACAGATTGGCGTCACCTGGGCTGCGCAGATCCGCCAGACAGTGGCGCTTTATCTGGATTTCTTCTCTCAGGTCGGCGTGCCTGAGGCACAAGTGCGGGCCATCGGCGAAGCCAGTCTGCACACCCTGCAAGGCTGGTGCCCGAGCCTCGCCGAAGAAATCGTCGCCACCGCTGAAGGCGCCGGAGTACCACTCTGGCAGCTCGCCAGCCTGAATGCCCGCACCGAGATTCTCGCGGTGATGCCGGCGTCCACCGAAGGCGAGTGTTCCACCGCGGTGTTTGCGCCCAACGGCGCATTGGCGCCGCGCACTATTCAGACCTGGGACTGGCACGATTCGCTGGTGCCTAACGGATTGATTCTGCAACTGACCACGGCCAAGGGCATGACGGTCAAGCTGTTCACCGAGTTCGGCATGCTCGGCAAGATCGGCGTCAACAGCGCGGGGCTGGGGCTGCACTTCAACATACTGCATCACGCCAGCGACAACGGGTCGGCCGGGGTGCCGGTGCATGCGATTGCCCGGCGCATCCTCGAGGAAGCCAGCAGTGTTGAGGAGGCGATTGCGCTGGCGCGTTCGGCGCGAGTCAGTGCCTCCACGGTGCTGACCGTGTTCTCCCGCGAGGATTCGAACCCGCGTGCGGTGAGCATTGAAATGTCGCCGGCCTTCACCGCCGTGGTGCGGCCCGACGCCGACGGCTGGATCACTCACACCAACCATTTTCTCGATCCCGAACTGAGTCTGGGCGAGCGCACCCCTGATGCGTCCACGACCTACGCGCGTATTGCCCACGTCAACACGGCGCGGCCGAACATGACCAGCGGCAACCTCAGTCAGCGGGCTGACGCCATGTGTGGCGAGGCGGGCGAAGACGCGCCGATCTGCTTCCATCCGGACCTGAGCATGCCGGCCACCGAACGCTGGGAAACCCTGCTGACCATCGGCATCGACACTGAAAACAGCGTGCTTGAATACGCCGCCGGCAACCCCAAACAACTGGCCCGAAACGGCTATCTGCGCTTCTGAACCGCTGCCTCCAATAAAAACAAAACGAGCATTGCACATGGCTACCGACATTGATCGCACGAGCGCTTCGCCGTCTGCGCTGAGGACGTTTTTCGTCTCCGGCATGGGCACCGCGCTGGAGTTCTATGACTTTGTAATCTACGGCACCGCCGCCGCGCTGGTGTTTCCCAAGGTATTCTTTCCGCAGATGGACCCGCTGACCGCGACCCTGGTGGCGTTCGGTGCTTTCGGCGCCGGGTTTTTCGCCCGCCCTTTGGGCGGCATGGTGTTCGGGCATTACGGCGACAAACTCGGCCGGCAGAAAATGCTAGTGATCACGCTGCTGCTGATGGGCCTGAGCACGCTGCTGATCGGGTGCCTGCCGGACTATGCCACCTTCGGTGCGGGCGCACCGGTGTTGCTGGTGTTGCTCAGGCTGGTGCAGGGATTCGCCGCCGGTGGCGAGTGGGGCGGTGCGGCGCTGTTCGGCATCGAGTCGGCGCCGCCCGGACGACGTGGGTTGTGGGGCAGCTTCACCAGCATGGGCATCGGTATCGGCGGGATTCTCGGTGCCGGGGTGTTCGCCATCGTCAGCGTCGCGGCGCACGATGACCTGGCCGGATTCGCCTGGCGCATTCCGTTCTGGCTCGGCGGTGTGCTGGTGCTGATCGGTCTGTATGCGCGCTTGCAGAAACCCCTCGAACCGCCCGCTGAACCGCAGGCACCGGTGCGCATGCCATTGCTCGAAGCATTGCGCGCACGGCCCCGAGCCATGCTGCTGTGCACCGGCATTGCTTTCGGCTACGTGACCATCGCCTACATCGGCAGCACGTTCTTTCTGTCATACGCCACGCAACTGGGGTACGGCAGCACCGACGCGCTGATCTTCGACTTGTCGCTGTCGATCGCCATCGTCATCACCGCGCCGTTGTTTGCCTTGTTGTCCGATCGCATCGGCCGTCGCAAGGTGATGGTCCTCGGCGCGGTGATCATGGCCCTCGGCTTCTTCGCATTCTTTCCGCTGGTCGGCCTCAAGAGCCTGCTGGTTTCCACCGCTGCGTACATCGTCATCGGTGCATTCATGGGCGCGACGCAGGGGCCGATTCCGGCGTTCCTCGCCGAGCAGTTTCCCCGGCACATGCGCTATTCGGGAATGTCGGCGGCCTATCAGATCGGCGCGGCGCTGGGCGGCGGGACGGCATCCAGTGCGGCCACGGCGATTCTTATCGCCAACAACCACAACGCGTTCGGGGTGGCGGTTTACGGCGCGGTTGCGCTGGGCATCGTCGCGTTGTGTTCGTTGCTGCTCAAAGAAACGGCGTACCTGAGCCTTGAACAGATCGACGAGGCCGATTGGCCTTCACCCATGCCCGCTACCGGTTGAACCATTCGACTCTGTAGGAGCTGCCGAAGGCTGCGATCTTTTGATGGTGTTTTTCAAGATCAAAAGATCGCAGCCTGCGGCAGCTCCTACATGAAGCGGCTCGGCAATAAAAACAATCGAAACTTCGCGCGCGTCCCGACTGTCCAGACCCTTGTACCGCCCGGCGGCTAATCCGCCGGGACGGCTTCATGCATCGGTGACAGGCGAGGAACGAGATGACGACGACAGTGGGAGATTTTCTGGTTGAGCGGCTCAGCCAATGGGGCGTCACGCGGATTTTTGGTTATCCGGGCGATGGCATCAACGGCGTGTTCGGCGCGCTCGCCCGAGCCAATGGCAAGATCGAATTCGTTCAGGCCCGACACGAAGAAATGGCCGCATTCATGGCCTCGGCCCACGCCAAGTTCACGGGCGAGTTGGGTGTGTGCATCGCCACTTCGGGGCCGGGTGCTTCGCACCTGATCACCGGGTTGTACGACGCCCGCATGGATCATCAGCCGGTGCTGGCGATTGTCGGCCAGCAGGCGCGGACGGCGCTCGGCAGTCATTACCAGCAGGAGCTGGACCTGGTGTCGATGTTCAAGGATGTGGCCGGGGCGTTTGTGCAGCAGGCGTCGGCGCCATCGCAAGTGCGGCATTTGCTCGATCGCGCCGTGCGCACGGCGGTTGGCGAACGGCGGGTGACGGCGATCATCCTGCCCAATGACCTGCAGGATCTTGAGTACGAGCCACCGGCGCGGGCGCATGGCACCGCGCACTCTGGCGTCGGTTATACCAAGCCGAAAGTGCTGCCCTACGAGGCCGATCTGCAACGCGCCGCCGACGTTTTGAACAGCGGTGAAAAGGTTGCGATTCTGGTGGGCGCCGGCGCGTTGCAGGCAACGGATGAAGTGATCGCCATTGCGGAAAAACTCGGTGCTGGCGTAGCCAAGGCGTTGCTCGGCAAGGCCGCGCTGCCGGACGATTTGCCGTGGGTCACCGGCAGTATCGGCCTGCTGGGCACCGAACCGAGCTACAAGATGATGAACGAATGCGACACCTTGCTGATGATCGGCTCGGGTTTCCCCTATGCCGAATTTCTGCCGAAGGAAGGTCAGGCGCGTGGCGTGCAGATCGATTTACAGCCGGACATGCTCAGCCTGCGTTATCCGATGGAGGTCAACCTGGTTGGCGACTCCGCCGAAACCCTCGCCGCGCTGCTGCCGTTGCTCGAACAGAAAACCTCGCACAAGTGGCGCAAGAAAATCGAAGGCTGGCGCAGCACCTGGGAGAAGACCCTGGAAAAACGCGCCATGTCCAAGGCCGATCCGATCAATCCGCAGCGGGTGGTGTACGAGCTGTCACCGCGCCTGCCGGATCAGGCGATCATTACCAGTGACTCGGGTTCGTGCGCCAACTGGTACGCCCGTGACCTGAAGATCCGTCGTGGCATGCAATGTTCGCTGTCCGGTGGCCTGGCCTCGATGGGGGCTGCCGTGCCGTACGCGATTGCCGCCAAGTTCGCCCATCCCGAGCGCGCGGTGATTGCGCTGGTGGGCGACGGCGCGATGCAGATGAACAACATGGCCGAGCTGATCACCGTCGCCAAATACTGGCGTCAGTGGGACAGCCCGAAATGGATCTGTGCGGTGTTCAACAACGAGGACTTGAATCAGGTCACCTGGGAGCAGCGGGTGATGGAGGGTGATCCGAAGTTCGAAGCCTCGCAGAGCATCCCTGACGTGCCGTATCACCTGTTCGCCATTTCCATCGGCCTGAAAGGAATTTTCGTCGACCGCGAAGAAGACGTCGCCGCCGCTTGGGAGCAGGCGCTGGCCTCGGACGTACCGGTGCTGATCGAGTTCAAGACCGACCCCAACGTGCCGCCGTTGCCGCCGCACATCAAGCTCGAACAGGCGAAGAAATTCGCCACGACCCTGCTCAAGGGCGACCCGGACGAGGCGGGCGTGATCGTGCAAGCCGCCAAGCAGGTGCTGGCCCTGGCCAGCGTCCTGCCCGGCAAAAAATAATCGTGTAGGCGCTTCGTCGCGCTCCAAATCTGTGAGCGCCGCTGAACTCTGTGGGAGCGAGCTTGCTCGCGAAAGCGTTGTGTCAGGCACAGCGTCTGTGGATGTATCGACGCCTTCGCTGGCAAGCCAGCTCCCACAGGTATTTCGTTGTGCCTGAAATCTGTGAACGAGACCGTGGAGATTTTCATGCGTGAAGCGGCGAAGGTGCTTTTTTGATGTTCATCGGTTGCGCAGGCTGGAGTCTGGGGCGTGAATACTGGCCAGAGTTTCCGGCCGAGGGCACGCATCTGCAGCGTTATGCGGCGCGGTTCGACTGCGTGGAAATCAACAGCTCGTTTTATCGTCCGCATCGGCGTCAGACCTATGCGCGTTGGGCGGATTCGGTGCCGCCCGGGTTTCGGTTTTCGGTGAAGATGCCGAAGTTGATCACCCATGAATTGCGCTTGCGCGATAGTGATCAGCCGCTGGATGAGTTCCTGGGGCAGTGCGAGGGACTGGCTGACCGGTTGGGGTGTTTGCTGGTGCAACTGCCGCCGTCGCTTGTGTTTGAGCCGGCAAGCGCAGAGGCGTTTTTCGTGGCGTTGCGCCAACGCTTCGACGGTGACGTGGTGTTTGAACCACGGCATGAATCGTGGGTGGCGGCTGCGCCGATGTTGCAGGCGTATAGGATTGCCCAAGTCGTGGTCGATCCGTCGCGGATCAGTACCGACGGTTCGGCGCAGGGCTGGCCGGGTGTGCGCTATTGGCGGCTGCACGGCTCACCACGGATTTATCACAGTGCTTATGAGTTGCCTTGTCTGCAACGGCTGGCGCAGGACATGAAGGCCTGCGCTGCGGAGGGGGCCAGCGTCTGGTGCATCTTCGACAACACCGCCAGTGGCGCCGCGTTGGGCAACGCGATGACACTGGCGGCGCTTGTCCATATCTGACTCAGGCCGACAAGTGCTCGTACAGAATGGTCGCGCCGACGATCATCAGCACCACGCCACCGACGATTTCCGCACGCTTGCCGACCACTGCGCCGAGCACCCGGCCGAGCATCACGCCGATGGTCACCATGGTCATGGTTGCCACGCCGATGGCCGCTGCCGCCACCCAGATATTCACGTCGACAAACGCCAGGCCGACGCCGACCGCGAGGGCGTCAATGCTGGTGGCGAACGCGGTGACCGCGAGAATCAGGAACGAGTGCTGGCCGGGTTTTTCTTCTTCCTCGTCTTCGTGCTTCAGACCGTTGTAGATCATGTGCAGACCGAGGATGACCAGCAGCGTGAAAGCGATCCAGTGGTCCCATTCGGCGACCCAACGGGTGGCGGCCTGGCCGATCAGCCAGCCGATGATCGGGGTGATGGCTTCGATCACGCCAAAGATCAGGCCGGTGCGCAGGGCTTCGCTCAGACGTGGTTTGTGCAGGCTGGAGCCTTTGCCGATGGCCGCGGCGAACGCGTCCGTGGACATGGCCAGAGCGAGGAATATGAGGGAAACAGGATTCACGGGGGCACACTTCCAGTCGGGCTATGAGTCAACGACACAACCACACGCCCGACATTAGGCATGGATGTGTCGTCGGTCTCACCAACCAAAAGGTGTCCGTACCACGGCGTGTTGCCGAGAATGTTGATACGGACGCTTCCGAGGGACTCGGAAACAGGCTACTCCCCAACGAGGCTGCGAATGTTATTGGGGTAAGCATGAAAATTTTGTCAAAAGCATCGAGGCGATCAATAAACACAACACTCTGTGGCGAGGGAGCTTGCTCCCGCCGGGTCGCGCAGCGGCCCTTTTTTTGCCGAATAGCAGAAGGCCTGCTTCGCAGTCCAGCGGGACGGTGCGACGATTCGACAAGCTCCCTCGCCACAATGGGGGCCGGGTGCTGTTATTGACTCGGGAGCTCATTGATCCGCAACTGCGCACACAACCCGCCCTGCGGCCGGTTGTACAGCTGCAACGAGCTGCCGATCTTGCTGACGATCATCTGCACGATCGCCAGCCCCAGTCCGGCGCCATTGTCGTGGCCGTGGCTGTAGAAACGCTCGAACAGTCGTGCGTATTCCTGCTCGTTGATACCGGGGCCGGCGTCTTCGACGCTGATATACACCGCGCCGCCCGCCTGCGGTTGCACCTGAACCCGTACCTCGCTGCCCGGCGGGGCGAAATTCAGGGCGTTGGTCACCAGGTTCTGCAAGGCGATGGCGAGGGCGACCGGGTCGGTGTCGACCGGGCAGTGGTGGTCGCTGTCGAGGATCAATTCGACGTCTTTTTCCATGGCCAGCGGTGCCAGTTCGGCGAGTTCTTCGCGCACCAGCTCGGTCAGTTCCACAGTGCGGGTTTCGGGGTTGGCCAGGTGCGGTTCGATGCGCGCCATGGTCAGCAACTGACTGGCGATGCGCGTCGCCCGATCCACCGCACTGACCAGATATTCCAGCGCCTCTTCGCGTTGTTGCGGGGTCGCCGCCAGTTGCGCGTTTTGCGCGTGGATCCGCAGAATCGCCAGCGGTGTGCGCAGCTCATGGGCAGCGTCGGCAATGAAGCGCCGTTCACGCGCCAGCAGATTGTCGATCTGTTGCAGCAGACGATTGAGCGCGGTTTGCATCGGCTCCAGATCATGCGGCAGGGGGCTCAGATGCAGCGGTTTCAGGGTCTCGGTGTCACGGCCGCGAATGCTCTGCGCCATGGCGCGCAACGGTTGCAGGCCCCAGCCGATGGTCAGCCAGATCAGCGCGGCCAGCAGCGGTACGCCGATCAGGCTCGGCCACAATGTGTGGCCGACGATGCGCTCAATCAAGTCCTGACGGATGTCGTCGCGCTCGCCGACCCAGATCAGCAGCCCTTGTTGCGGGTCCTTGAGCAGAAACGCGCACCAGTCGCGGCCATTCTCCATCAGGTCGTGGGAGCCGAGGGTAGTGGGCGGCGCGGCAAGTTCCGGCGCTTCGGCCGAGCGCACCAGCAATTGCCCGTCGCTGCGCCAGACCTGAAAGGTCAGACGGGTTTCGTAAGGGTGTGCGGCCTCGCCGTCGCCGACCCGGCTCATGGCTTCATCGAAGGCCTGATAGAGCCGGCTCCAGTCATTGTCGCCCGGTGCGCGCTGGGCCAGCACGCCTTGCAGCAGGCGTGCGCTTTGCGCCAGTTGGGCATCGTAGACCTCTTCGATTTCATGGTGACTGTCGCGCAGCACCAGCCAACTGATCAGCAGGTCGCCGATCAATACCAGAATCAGCACCGGCACCAGAATCCGCGCACGTATGGAAATCATGGTTTGAGCTCCAGCACATAGCCGACACCGCGCACGGTGCGGATCAATTCGCTCGAGAGTTTTTTGCGCAGGTTGTGGATCAGCACTTCGAGGGTGTTGCTTTCGACCCGATCTTGCCAGCCATACAGCGCTCGCGACAGGCGCTCGCGGGTAACCACCTTGCCCGGGCGGGCCATCAGTTGGTGCAGCAGTTGATACTCCATCGGCGTCACCACCACGTCGGTGCCGCGCCAGGTGACCTGCTGCGTGACCGGATCGAGACACACCCCGGCATGCTCAAGGACCGGTTGCGCACGGCCCTGACTGCGGCGCAGCAACGCGCGAATCCGCGCTTTCAGTTCATCGACGTCGAACGGTTTGATCAGGTAGTCGTCGGCGCCGGCATCCAGCCCGGCAATGCGTTCGGCGGTGCCGTCGCGGGCGGTGAGGATCAGCACCGGCAAGTCCTGCTGCTCGCCACGCAAGCGTTGCAGCAGCGCGAGGCCGTCGAGCCGGGGCAAGCCGAGGTCGAGCAGCAGCAAGTCGAAGCTCTCACTGCGCAGGGCGTGCAGGGCGCTGACCCCATCCTGCAACCAGTCGAGCGTATAGCCTTCGCTGCCGAGGGCAACGCGAATGCCCTGGCCGAGGGCGCGATCATCTTCGACCAGCAGTAGACGCATAGCGGATTCTCTTGGGAAACACGGCGGGTGAGGGCCGCATCATGCCGCTGTGCAGCGGGCCGTGGCAGCTGACCCGACGGGAAAGATGTAACGACTCGTTGCCAACTAAGCTTCGACTAAGGTTGCTTTTGCACAGTGAGGCCTTCCTCATCGAGCGAGAGTGTTTCCATGCGCAAACTTCTGCTGTTGTCCCTCATCGTTGCCAGCCCGCTGGCCGTCGCCGGCCCGCAATGCACCACCGCCGAACGCTCGCAATGGCAAGACCAGAAAGCCTTTCAGGAGCAGCTTAAAGCCCAGGGCTACGAGATCAGCAAGTTCAAGGTCACCGACGGCAACTGCTACGAGATCTACGGCTTCGACAAGGACAAGCGCAAGGTCGAAATCTACCACGACCCGGTCAGCGGCAAAGCGGTGAAAACCGAGATCAAGGGCTGATGCCAAGCGCCTCCGTGCGCCTGTGGGACCCCGTGGTGCGGCTGTTTCATCTGTCCATCGCGGGCGTCTTCGTCGCCAATTACTTCTTCAATGAAGCCGGTGACGCTTGGCATGTCTGGCTCGGCTATTACGCCATGGGCTGGCTGCTGGTGCGGCTGGTATGGGGCTTCGTCGGGCCGCGCAGTGCGCGTTGGGCGGATTTCTGGCCGACGCCGACGCGGCTGGTCGCCCATGCGCGATCCCTGATTCGCGGACGTCCCGAGCATCGCCTCGGGCATTCGCCGATGGGTGCGCTGGTGATGCTGTTGATGTTGCTGGCGATGTTTATCGCCGGTTTGAGCGGCTGGGCCATGGAAGAGGTCGACGCCTTGTGGGGCTCCGATTGGCCGTTGCAGGTGCACGAGACCGCCGTCGACAGCTTGCTGGTGCTGGTGTGTCTGCACATCGCCGCCGCGCTGTTCGAGAGTTTTCTGCTGCGAGACAACTTGCCGTTGTCGATGCTCACCGGACGCCGACGGCGCTTGCCGGACGATCCGCCGCGCTGACAGGGATGTTTTGTCGATTGCCCTCCATCCTGTTTTTGCCGTGAGTCCACTATGCGTGCGCTTCCCGATCGCTTGAAATTTGTCCTCGGCGCACTGGCCGTGAGCCTGGTTTTCTTTGGTGCCTGGCGCAGTCATCCGGCTCATGTGCTGGCGCCGTTTGCCGTGGCGACGCCGCCGGTGGATGCTTCGCTGCAGGCACCGGAGCCGCTGTACAGCAGTCGTTTCGTCTCCTCGAAATTGAATGATTTCGTGCACTCGTCGTCGGTGACCGCGCTGCCGGGCGGCGACCTGATGGCGGTGTGGTTTGCCGGTTCCCGCGAGGGCGCCGCCGATGTGCAGATCCGCACCGCACGCTACGATGCCGACACCGCAGAGTGGGGCGCCGAGCAAGTGCTGGCCACCCGCGAATCGACCCGCGACGGCACCCGCCGCTACATCCGCAAACTGGGCAATCCGGTGATCGCCCTGGCGCCGGATCAACGTCTGTGGATGTTCTATGTTTCGGTGTCTGTGGGCGGCTGGGCCACCAGTGCGATCAACGTGATGGTCTCGGATGATTTCGGGCGCAACTGGTCGACGCCCCGGCAGTTGATCACTTCGCCGTTTTTCAACATCAGCACGCTGGTGCGCGCTGCGCCGGTGTTTCATGCTGACGGCTCGATCGGTCTGCCGGTGTATCACGAGTTCATGGGCAAATTTGCCGAGTACCTGTACTTGAGCGCGGACGGCGCGGTGATCGACAAATTCCGTATCAGCCGTGGCAAGCATTCGTTGCAGCCGACCATTGTGCCGTTGGACGGAAAACGTGCCGTGGCCATGCTGCGTTATGCCGGCGAGACCCATCATCGGGTGCTGGCCAGCCGCACCGAGGACGCCGGGCAGACCTGGAGCGAGCCGTATCCGCTGGAGCCGGCCAACCCCAATTCATCGCTCGCGGCAGTCGGCATCGGCGACAACGGTCTGCTGGTGGCGCTGAATGATCTGCAGGACGGGCGCTTCAAGCTCAGCCTGTATGGCACCGATGCCAATCTGAACCACTGGCGCAACGTGATCGAACTCGATCAGTCGCCCGATCCGCTCGGCCAGCCGTTCGCTCCCGAAGCCTACAAGGCGATCATCGGCGAAGGCTTTCGCGCTTCCAGTGGTGCCCGGCGCTTGCCGCTGGAGCAACGCTTTCTGAGCAATCTGGACTACCGGGTGTGCAAGCCGCAGGGCTGTGATTTCGAGTACGAGTATCCGTACTTCAGTCGCGGCAGCGATGGCCTCTATCACCTGGTGTATTCGTGGAATAACACCTTCATCAAACATGTCAGCTTCAATGAAGCGTGGCTGGCGGAGCGCCTGTGATGCTGTCTCTCTGGCAAGCCCATTTGACCTTTATCCTGCTGGGTTTTGTCCTGCTCGGTTCCCTGCACTGCACACAACGCTGGCGTCCGTGGCTGTTGCCGGCGCTGGCGGCGGTCAGTTTCATTCCGCTCAACGATCTGCCGGTGGCGGCGTATCTGCGCAGCTTTACCGACGATCTGGCGATCACCACATTGGTGTTGCTCGGCTGGGCCAGCCTTGTGCGGCTCGGTGTGGTCAACCAGCAGTCGCTGTCGGCGCGGGTTCAGGTGCTGGTGCTGTTCGTCGTGCTGGCCGCGCTGCTGTATCCGGCGACGATGGGCCTGACGTATGTCGATCCGTACCGCTGGGGCTTCAATCCCCGGCCACTGATTGTCTGCATCGGCGTGCTGACTCTGGCGCTGTTGTGGCTGGGCAATGCACTGGCGGTGTGGATGCTCGCGTTGGCAACGCTGGCCTTTGCGCTGCGGCTCAAAGCTTCGGAAAACTACTGGGATTACCTGATCGATCCGCTGCTGGTGGGGTACTGCCTGGTGGCCGGCACCACGCTGTGCCTGCGCGAGGTCTGGCGTTTGCTGCGGCCAGAGTCGACAAGCACGACATCTTCTATCTGAACCAACGACACTGAGGTCAATGATGGGCTGGTTGCAATCGCGACGCCTGCGCTATGGCGTGGGTGCGGCAGGTTTGGCGTTCTTGTTGTTTGCCGTGCTCCGGCTGGTGTTCGTACTGGGTTTTTCCGGGATCTCGCCCAGCGAGTTCGTCGACAACACGGCACTGCGCGAAACCCTCGGGATCGGTTTGCGCTTCGACCTGCGCCTCGCCGTGTTGCTGATCCTGCCATTGGCGCTGCTGGCCTGGGTGCCGCGCTGGAACCTCACGCGTCTGCCGTGGTTGCGCTGGGTCGCGCGGATTTACTGGCTGCTGGCGCTCGGCGCAATCGGCCTGCTGTACATCATCGATTTCGGTCATTACGCCTACCTCGGCGTGCGGATCAACGCCACGGTGCTGCGTTATCTGGAAGATGCGCAAATCTCACAACAGATGGTTTGGGAAACCTATCCGGTGCTGTGGATCGCGCTCGGCTGGTTGGCGGTGCTGGGCGTCTGCTTCTACGGACTTTTGCAGCTGGAACGGCTGACGCTGGCCCGTGAAGCTAAGGTTATCCGGCGTCCGTCGCTGGCATTCGGCACCGGGCTAAGCGTGGTCGTGGTGCTGCTGGCGCTGCTCGGTCGGGTCGACAATCTCAATCTGGAAAACCCGGTGCCGCTGCGCTGGAGCGATGCGTTCTTCTCCGGTGACGCGCAGATCGCCGCTGTCGGCCTGAACCCGGTGTTGTTCCTCTACGACACGTTGAAAACCGGGCAGGCGCAATTCGATGAGCAGCAGGTGCGCGAGCACTATCCAGTGATTGCCCGCTATCTGGACGTGGATCGACCGGATCCGCAAAGCCTGAGTTTCGAGCGGCAGCAAGCCGTGCAGCCGTATCGGCTGCCGGGCGCGCCGAATGTGATGTTCGTCATGCTCGAATCACTGGGCACCAGCGCCGTCGGCGCCTACGGCAATCCGCTGAACCCGACGCCGAACCTCGATCAACTGGCGACCCAAAGCTGGTTTTTCAAGCACTTCTATGTGCCAGTCACCGGCACCGCGAAAACCGTGTGGGCGAGCATCACTGGCGTGCCCGACGTGACGCGCCGCGAGACTGCGACGCGCCATCCGCTGATCACCCGCCAGCACACACTGATCAATGCCTTCACCGATTACCAGAAGCTCTACATGATCGGCGGCAATGCCGGTTGGGCCAATATCAATGCGCTGATACAGCAGAGCATCGATGGCGTGCGCCTGTATCAGGAAAGCGACTGGCGTTCGCCGCTGGTGGACGTGTGGGGGATTTCCGATCTGGATCTGTTCAAGGAGAGCGACCGCATCCTGCGCGACCTGCCCAAGGACCGACCGTTCTTCGCCTACGTGCAAACCTCGGGCAACCATCGGCCATTCACCATCCCCAAGGACAACGACGGCTTCGAGGTCAGCAACCTGTCGCTGGAACAGGTGCAGGCCGCCGGGTCACGTAGCGTCGAGCAATACAATGCGGTGCGCCTGCTGGATTTCAATATCGGCAAATTAATGGAATTGGCCAAGGCCGGCGGCTATTACGACAACACGATTTTTGTGTTTTTCGGCGACCACAACACGCGCATCAGCCAGATCCCGCACATGCCGCCGGCGTTCGAGCAACTGGGGCTGGAGAGCAACCATGTGCCGATGCTGATTCACGCCCCGGGGCTGCTGGCGCCGAAGGTCATCGAGCAAGCGGTGGGGCTGACGGATTTGCTGCCGACAGTGGCGGGGATGGCCGGCGTGCCGTTCAGCAATGGCGCAATGGGCCGCGATGTCCAGCAACCGGCGCCGGAAGGTGAGCGCGTGGTGCCGCTGGTGCTGCGCGAGGGCACGTTCCCGGTGATTGGCGGGGTGACCAAGGATTTCCTCCTGCAGATGCAGCATGACGGCAGCTCGCCGACCTTGCATGACCTGGCGTCGAAGACCCCGCTGGATAACGTCGCCGGGCAAAACCCCGAGGAATTCCAGCGCCTGGTGGAGCTGACGCGGGGGTTGCACGAGAGCGCGCGGCTGATGCTGTACCGCAACGTGCGCTGACCGGGTGGGCGCCTGGTCAGCGCAGCGTTTTTAGCGGTTCAGGAACGCCAGCAGGTCTTCATTCAGCGCTTCGGTGTGCGTCACGGCAAAACCGTGCGGTGCCCCGGCGTAGACTTTCAGCTCGGCGCCCTCGATCAACGCCGCCGCCTGTTTGCCGGTGGTTTCGAACGGCACGATCTGATCGCCGTCACCGTGGATCACCAGGGTCGGCACGTCGATCTTCGCCATGTCCGGGCGGAAGTCGGTTTCAGAGAACGCGGTGACGCAATCCACGGTGCCTTTCAGCGAAGCGAGCAGGGCGACGTTCAGGGTTTGCGTGAGCACGCCGTCGGAGACTTTCTGGCCCTGATTGGTGCCGTAGAACGGCGCGGCGAAATCAGCGATGAACTGCGCGCGATCCTTGAGCAGGCCGGCCTTGATCCCGTCGAACACCGAGGTGTCGACGCCCTGCGGGTAGTCGGCCTTCTTGCCGAACAGCGGCGTCACCGCCCCGAGCAGCACCAGCCCGGCAACGCGCTCGCTGCCGTGGCGGGCGATGTAGCGGCTGACGTCGCCGCCGCCCATGGAGAAGCCGACCAGTGTGACGTCGCGCAGGTCGAGGTGGTTGATCAGTTGCGCGATGTCATCGGCGAAGGTGTCGTAGTCGTAGCCGGTCCATGGTTGATCGGAGCGCCCGAAACCACGGCGGTCGAAGGCAATCGTGCGGTAGCCGCGACTGCTCAGATATTCCATCTGGTATTCCCACATGTCGGCATCCAGCGGCCAGCCATGGCTGAACAACACGGGTTTGCCGCTGCCCCAGTCCTTGAAATAGATCTGTGTGCCGTCATCGGTAGTGAATGTGCTCATGGAAACTCCTTGCTGTGGGCAATCGTTCGGGAAGGCCGGATGCCGCAATGGCCGCCCATCACTATCGGCGCAAATCGCGGCGGTCACTTGTACGCAAGTGCTGAATTGCCGGGCCGGGCGGCGAGGTTCTTTTCCAGCGTCACAGTTGTAAGATGCAACCACACGCTGGTTTGATGGAGAAACACCCTGTGAAGCGCAAAAGCCTGCACGGCAATGCCTGCCCGGTCGCCCGTACGCTGGACCTGATCGGCGACTGGTGGTCGCTGCTGATCATCCGCGATGCGCTGGAGGGCATCCGCCGCTTCAGCGATTTTCAGAAGAATCTGGATATCGCCAAGAACATGCTCAGCGCCCGGCTCAAGGCCCTGGTCGAGCAGGGGATTCTGCAAACCGTGCCGGCCGCCGATGGCGGTGCCTATAAGGAATACGTGCTGACCGAACGCGGCAAGGCCTTGCAGACGGTGATTGTTGCGCTGTCGCAGTGGGGTGGCGAGCATTTGTATGCGCCGGGTGAGCCGGGTTCGGTGATGGTTGATGCGCAGCAGCGTCAGCCGATCAGCAAACTTGAATTGCGTTCAGCGGATGGCCGCCTGCTGGCACCGCAGGACGTGGCGACGAAGTTGGGCGTTGCGCACTGAACCAAGGATTAACCTCGGAAAACCGCAACCGCATCGATTGTTCAATCCCTGTTACAAACCCGACTGTCAAAATCCGATTCAAGATTGAGTAAATGAGCCTGTTAAAAGTTGAATTTAAAGAAGTGAATCGGATAACGGCAGCGTTAGCGAATCACCTTGATTTGGAGAAAGATCTTCCTGCGATGGTCTTTCTTGATTCAGGGCTTGAGTATTATTTTTTTGAAAGGCCAATGCTAAGTACTACTGATGTTCTCAGTGAATTGGTTTGCTTGAACTATGAAGTTTTCTCGACAGACGTATTCGCCTTGTTCAGCGCACCTTCTGGCTTGTGCTACCTTTTCGATGGGAACAATGTCGATGAAGGTATCGAAGTCTTGAATTCTGGCTTTCGGGATTTTTTCAAAGGCACTGCGGATTATCCGATGATCGTCGGTAATCTGGGTTTTGATTGGCTATTGTTTGAAAGCGCTTACGAAGAGTTTGGTGTGCTGGCTCTGAGTAAGGCCAATGCCCAGTTAAAATTTTCTGAGGGCGTAGGGCGTAACTTGATCAGTTCCAAAGAGTTTCAAGCCCTTAAAGGTCGCGATGGCACTTTGGACGCAATCATTGACGCGTTTCATGATTATTTCAATGATGAGGTGGGCGGGTCCCGCTCGAATGAACCATATCTGTGACCGCAGTTAGAGTTTCCAGTTTTTTGGGCGCGTAGGACGTTTGGGGCAATATCGTTAAAGGAACTGTCGATGCCTGTAACAGGTAAATCAAGAATCAACTGGCTGTTCAAATACCGTGATTGGGTGGGGATAGGGCTATTGCTCGCAGCACTACTCAATGGCTACTTTCAATTCAATGGCAGCTGGGGGCGTTTTTTTACGGTACTTGCTGTTCAGTTATGGTTTGCTCAAGGTGTTTATAACTATTCAAGAGGGGCAACGGTTGCCATTGCACCCGGTGGATTAGGCCCGGATGCTGACCCCGCGGGGCGGGCGGCATTAGCAGTTTTTGCACTCTTTTTGTATGCGCTATTTTTCTTTTCGGATTATCGGTATTGAATTGTTGATTGAAAAGTTTTCTTTGATATTCGAACTGTTTTGGATATACCTATCAAAAAACCGGGCTGATGCCCGGTTTTTTTTACAAGTCGCTCAGCGAAACGCCGGCACCACATCCCTGATAAACAACTCCAGCGACTTCTTCTTCTCTGCATGCGGCAAGCTGTTGTCACACCAGAAACTGAACTCATCCACCCCCAGTTCCTGGTAGTACTTGATGCGCGGAATAATCTCTTCCGGCGTACCAATCATCGCCGTCTTGTGCAGGCTCTCCAGCTCAAACTCCGGACGCCCGGCAAACTTCTCTTCCGGACTCGGAGCGAGGAAGCCGTTGACCGGTACTTCCTTGTTGCCGAACCAGGCATCGAAGGTGCGGTAGAAACGCGAGATGGCCTTTGCACCGACTTTCCAGCCGTCCGGATCGTCCGCCGAGTGCACGTGGGTGTGGCGCAGCACCATCAGTTGCGGGCGCGGAACGCCGGGGTTGTTGTCCAGTGCGGTCTGGAATTTGTTTTTCAGGTCGAGGACTTCTTCGTCGCCTTTCATCAACGGCGTGACCATCACGTTGCAGCCGTTGGCCACGGCAAAGTTGTGCGAATCGGGATCGCGGGCGGCGATCCACATTGGCGGATTCGGCTTCTGGATCGGCTTCGGCACGCTGGTCGAGGTCGGGAATTTCCAGATGTCGCCGTCGTGGGCGTAGTCGCCTTGCCACAGGGCGCGGACCACCGGGACCATTTCACGCAGGGCCTGGCCGCCGCTGGAGGCGGGCATGCCGCCGGCCATGCGATCGAATTCGACCTGATAGGCGCCGCGCGCCAGGCCGACTTCCATGCGTCCGTTGCTGATCACGTCGAGCAGCGCGCATTCACCGGCCACCCGCAGCGGGTGCCAGAACGGCGCGATGATGGTGCCGGCGCCCAGGTGAATGGTGGTGGTTTTGGCGGCGAGGTAGGCCAGCAGCGGCATCGGGCTCGGCGAGATGGTGTATTCCATCGCGTGGTGTTCGCCGATCCACACGGTGCTGAAACCACCGGCCTCGGCCATCAGGGTCAGTTCGGTCAGGTCTTCGAACAGTTGGCGGTGGCTGACGCTTTCGTCCCAGCGTTCCATGTGGATGAACAGGGAAAATTTCATGACGCTTCCTCGGATCTTTTGTTGTTGAGGCTACTTGTGGGAGCGAGCTTGCTCGCGAAAAGCGGTGTAACAGCCAGCATCTATGGCGACTGACAAGACGCCTTCGCGAGCAAGCTCGCTCCCACAGTTGATTTGTGTAGGGCTGACGATCAGGCCAGAACGGGCAGGGCGCCCATCTTGCCGTGGCAGTAAACCAGCGGCCCGGCGATTTGCTCCGGGACGATCAGATTTTTCACTGCGCCGACCATGATCGCGTGGTCACCACCTTCGTATTCGCGCCACAACTCACACTCGATGATAGCCGTCGCATTGGCCAGGATCGGGTTGCCCAGCTCGCTCAATGTCCACTCGATGCCTTGCGCCTTGTCCTTGCCTTTGCGGGCGAAGGCATAGGCTTCGCTCTGCTGGCCACCGGAGAGGACGTGGATCGCAAAGCGCTTGTTCTTGATCAGTACAGGGTAGGAGTCGGAGCTGTAGTTGGGGCAGAACAGCACCAGCGCCGGGTCCATCGACAGTGAACTGAAGGCGCTGGCAGTGAGGCCAACGATCTGGCCGTCATCGTCCAGCGTGGTGATGACAGTGACGCCGGACGGAAACGAGCCCATGACTTGTTTGTAGATGGCAGCATCGATCATTGGGTGATCCTCGGGTGTTATGACGCGATTTTTATGTATTTGTTGGTCTGATGGTATACCAGTATTTTTTCTTTGCAAGGGCTTTTAGGCTGAACCGATAAACGTGGTGCTTTCGTCGGAAACTCAGCATTTATTGGGCTTTCGGCTGGCCTGCAGGCCGCAGGATCATTGAAGATGGCGTATCAGCTGGCGCCGTAAACTACGGATCAGTCTTGTGAAATGTTTGGAATACCATAATATGGTCTGCATCTGAGGGGCGACCAAAGAGTTCCCCCGGTTTGGCTTCATACAAAGATAAGAACAGACAAACTCGAGTTCATGCATATGTCCCAGATGTCCCGGCAAGATCCGTTGATCGAGAATCACACGGTCGACTACGTCCCACTCGCGGAACGCCACGGGAAGGCCCGCGACCTTTTCACCTTATGGTTCAGCACCAACATTGCGCCACTGCCGATCGTCACCGGGGCCATGGTGGTTCAGGTATTTCATCTCGACTTGTTCTGGGGGCTGCTGGCGATTGCGCTGGGGCACCTGATCGGCGGGGTGGTGATCGCGCTGGCGTCGGCGCAAGGCCCGCGCATGGGCATTCCGCAAATGGTTCAGAGTCGTGGTCAGTTCGGGCGTTACGGCGCACTGCTGATCGTGTTTTTTGCGGCGCTGATCTACATCGGTTTTTTCATTTCCAACATCGTGCTTGCCGGTAAATCGATTGTCGGTATTGCGCCGTCGGTGCCGGCACCTTTGAGCATTCTGATTGGCGCGCTGGCGGCCACGGCGATTGGCGTGATCGGCTACAACTTCATTCACACACTGAACCGCATCGGCACCTGGGTGATGGGCAGCGCGCTGCTGGCCGGATTCATCTACATATTTGCCCATGACTTGCCGGCGGACTTCCTGACGCGCGGCAGCTTCAACCTGTCGGGCTGGCTGGCGACGGTGTCGCTGGGGATCATCTGGCAGATCAGCTTCTCGCCGTACGTGTCCGACTATTCGCGTTATTTGCCGGCGGATATCGGTATCGCCAAACCGTTCTGGGCCACTTATCTGGGTGCGACGCTGGGCACGATTCTGTCGTTCAGCTTTGGCGCGGTGGCGGTTCTGGCGACGCCGGAAGGCACCGAGGCGATGGTGGCGGTCAAGCAGTCCACCGGGTGGCTGGGACCGATTCTGATGGTGCTGTTCTTGCTCAACATCATCAGCCACAACGCGCTGAATCTGTACGGCGCGGTGCTGTCGATCATCACCTCGATCCAGACCTTCGCCAGTCAGTGGACGCCGAGCATCAAGGTGCGCGTGCTGTTGTCGAGCGTGGTGCTGGCGGCTTGCTGCGTGGTGGCGCTGGGTGCTTCGGCGGATTTCATTTCGCAGTTCATCGGGCTGATTCTGGCGTTGCTGCTGGTGCTGGTGCCGTGGGCGTCGATCAACCTGATCGACTTCTATCTGATCAAGCGCGGCAGCTATGACATCAGCTCGATTTTCCGCGCGGACGGCGGCATTTACGGGCGTTTCAATCTGCACGCGATCATTGCCTACTTCATCGGCATCATCGTGCAGTTGCCGTTCGCCAATACCTCGCTGTACGTCGGGCCGTACGCCAATCTGGTGGACGGTGCGGATCTGTCGTGGCTGTTCGGCCTGGTGGTGACGGTGCCGCTGTATTACTGCCTCGCCACACGTGGGCAGACCCGGCAGAGCAGGGCGGCGCGGTTGAGTTATACCGACTGACCCGAACCTCAATATAACCGTGGCGAGGGAGCTTGCTCCCGCTGGACTGCGCAGCAGGCCCCTGCTTTTCTGAATTGAAGAGCGAGGTCCGCTGCGCGGCCCGGCGGGAGCAAGCTCCCTCGCCACAAGTGGTGTTTGCCAAGACCTTGTGCATTCGTGCGGTCATTCATATTGGCCATTTCGATCCCCTTTTGGCCCATCCCCCACTGTGCCACGACCGCGTGGTCGGCAAGAATCAAAGCCATAACTAAACGCTGGACTTTGCTTGCCCTTGGCTACCTTTACAGCCGCTGCCGTGTACAGAACATAAAAACCATCGATCTCACGTCGCATTCCGGGGAAACAACCATGGTCACGATGAAACGCATTCTGGGTGCCACCGTGTGTGGGCTGACGCTGCTGGCCAGCGCGGTACACGCCGAGCAGCGCGAGCTGCGGGTCTACAACTGGGCGGATTACATCCTGCCGTCGGTGCCCAAGGATTTCGCCGCGAAAACCGGCATCAAAGTGACCTGGGACACCTTCGACACCAATGAATCGCTGGAAGCCAAGCTGCTCACCGGCAACTCCGGCTATGACCTGGTGGTGCCGTCGAACCAGTTCATCGACACTCAGATCAAGGCCGGCGTGTTCCAGAAACTCGACAAGTCGAAACTGCCGAACTGGAGTCACCAGGATCCGGCGCTGCTCAAACTGCTCGACGCCAATGACCCTGGCAACCAGTACGGCGTGCCCTACATGTACGGCACGGTACTGATCGGTTTCAACCCGGCCAAGGTCAAGGCAGCGCTCGGCGACAACGCGCCGGTGGACAGCTGGGATCTGGTGTTCAAGCCGGAGAATATGGAGAAGCTCAAATCCTGCGGCGTGGCGATGCTCGATTCGCCGTCGGAAATTCTGCCGTTGGCCCTGCATTACCTCGGCCTCGACCCGAACAGCCAGAACCCGGCCGACTATGAAAAGGCCAAGGACCTGATGCTGAAGATTCGTCCGTACGTGACCTACTTCAACTCGGCCAAATACATGACCGACATCGCCAATGGCGACATCTGCGTGGCCATCGGTTACTCCGGCAGCTTCTATCAGTTCGGCAACCGTGCGAAAGAGGCGGGCAACGGTGTGGTGGTTGACTGGCGCTTGCCGAAGGAGGGCGCGCCGATCTGGTTCGATACCTTTGCCATTCCGAAGAGCGCGAAGAATGTCGAAGAGGCCCACGAATTCCTTAACACTTTGCTGGATCCGAAAGTCATTGCGCCGATCAGTGATTTCCTCGGCTACCCGAACGTGAACAAGGATTCGATGCCGCTGGTGAACAAAGATATCACCGGCAATCCGAACCTGACGCCAACGCCTGAAGCCCTGAAAACCCTCTACGTGGTCCAGCCACTGCCGCAGAAACTCGAACGCGTACGCACCCGGGTGTGGACCAGCATCAAATCCGACAAGTAACCCCCCCCCTGTAGGAGCTGCCGCAGGCTGCGATCTTTTGATCTTGTTTTTCAGCAAGCAAAATCAAAAGATCGCAGCCTGCGGCAGCTCCTACAGGGATTGGGTTGGGTCTTCCTTGCGGGTGATGAGTAGGCTCAACACCACCGACCCCAGTATCACCCCACCGACCACCGCCAGCGACCACTCCACCGGCATGTGTAACCACGGCATCAGCGTCATCTTGCCGCCGATGAACACCAGCACGATCGCCAGTCCGTACTTGAGCAAATGAAAGCGGTCAGCCATGTCCGCCAGCAAGAAGTACAGCGCCCGCAGGCCCATGATCGCGAAGATATTCGAGGTGAACACGATGAACGGATCGGTGGTGACTGCGAAGATCGCCGGGATGCTATCGACCGCAAACATCAGGTCGCTGGCCTCGATCAGCACCAGCACGAGGAACATCGGCGTGGCCCAGCGCACACCGTTCTGCAGCACGAAAAAGCGTTCGCCGTGGAAGCCCTGGGTGATCCGCATGTGTCCGCGCACCCAGCGCAGTAGCGGGTTTTTGTCGAGATCAGGTTGCTGCTCGGCAAACATCAGCATCTTGATCCCGGTGATGATCAAGAACACCCCGAAGGCATACAACAGCCACTCGAACTGCGACACCAGCCACACCCCGGCAAAGATCATCGCCGCGCGCATCACGATCGCCCCGAGCACGCCATACAACAGCACCCGCCGTTGCAATTCCGGTGGCACGGCGAAGTAGCTGAAGATCATCACGAAGACGAACATGTTGTCGATCGACAGCGACTGCTCGATCAGATAACCGGTGAGGAATTCCAGGGTCTTGCGCTGGGCAATCTCGGCGCCGAATTCGCCGTGCAGATACCACCAGAGCAATCCGGCGAAGGCCAAGGCCAGTGCGCACCAGGCGATCACCCAACAGGACGCTTCCCGCACTGAAACGCGGTGTGCCTTGCGTCCGCCGAAGACGAACAGATCCAGTGCAAGCATGGCGAGGACGAAGACGATAAACGCGCCCCACATCCACGGTTCGCCGATGTTGATGTTGGTGGTTGGCATGGCAATCTCCCTGTCTTTTATGTCGTTGGAGGCAGACCGGGACATGCTAGCGAGGAGTGAATGCCAAGGAAAAATCGTATATTTCTGAGGCAGGATTCGATAAAAACGAAGTGTCTGGCTTTTTTGCGGCAGGCATCATTTGCAATGACGAACGGCATTCATGCGTGAATAGCAAAGAAATTTTTAGCGTGAATTCATTTGGAAGGCACAGCTGCCAAACACTGCGGGCAGGCACTTACCCGTTTGGCATTGATGCGTGTTTACGAATGACTTTCCTATTGTGGAGGATTTTAAAGAGGACCCGTCGCCCGCAGTTCTAATCTGCCCTCCACTTTGTAGGACGTTCCACCGGACTCTATTTGAAAATCAAATTCTGCGTAGATTGATTCTTTTATGTTTTCTCGCTTAAGTTTGATTTCGCCCTTGTCACTCGAAATGATCCCTCCAGCGGAAATGACGCTGGCACGCACACGGCTTTCGTCACCTTTCTCAATCGGGTATGTGCCGCTTTCGAGCTTCTGATCAATGATGATAGTAATCTGGTAGAAATCGTCCGCTGTGTGATGTCGGCCGATGACACTGACTGAACCGGGAACCAAGGAAGCATAAATAAACAGATTCGGTTCGAAACTCGGAATGGGCGGAAAATCAGGGGTGAATTTGGCTTTGTAGTATTTATCCTCGGGTTGCTGTTTTACTTTGATGGGTAATGGCTTCGAGTTTTCATCGACGCCAAGTTGTTTAAGCAGAATGGCATTGCTCATGGTTGCGTTCCTTCAGTGCTCAACGGTTTTTGGGGTTTCTAAATGAAAAGCCCATTGAGCGAGAACGTTACTCGCCGTCCTGTTCGACCGATACTGTCAGAACTATCAGTTGTCAGGTATGGGGGAGTGTGTTGGCAGGTGTGTAGTGATGCAGAAACGAGTGGGGTTAATGCGCCGAAAGCGGATTGAGACCCTATCGAGCCTCAATCCAACCCTCTCTGTTACTTGCCGGCAGTCAGCGCCGGAGTGCGCGGCGGCACCTGACGTTTCGAACCGGTCGCCTCAAACGCCGAGGCCAGACGCAGCAGATTCGAGTCATCGTAAGCACGACCGGCGAAGGTCAGACCAACCGGCATGCCGATGTCGGCCATGATCCCCATTGGTACGGTGACAGTCGGCACGCCGAGATGGCGGATCGCCAGGTTGCCGTTGGCGACCCAGATGCCATTGCTCCAGGCGATGTCCGCTGATTCCGGATTGATATCGGCATCTGCCGGACCAACGTCGGCGTTGGTCGGGAACAGCACCGCGTCGAGTTTCAGCGTATCCATCCAGTCTTCGAGGTCGAGCTTGCGGGTCTTTTCCAGGCCGCGCAGGCCGTCCGGCAGGGTCGGGATCTGGTCCCACGGGGTGATGCCGCGTTGGGCCATGCGCACGTATTCGTCCATGCCGGCGGCCAGATCGCCTTCACGGTTGGGCAGGGTGCCCGGGTCGTGCGGGAAGATTTTCGGCCCGTCGACATCGGCCAGGCGATTGAGCTTCGGATCACCGTTGGCGCGCAGGAAATCGTCGAAGGCCCAGGCCGACAGGTCCCACAGTTCGTGGTGCAGGAACTCCTTGGAGACGATGCCGCGATTGAACACGGTCGGTGCGCCGGGGCGGTCGCCTTCGCAGTTGGAAACCAGCGGGAAATCCACTTCGATGACTTCGGCGCCGGCCGCTTCCAGGGCTGCGCGGGCCTGTTTCCACAAATCGATCACCGAAGGGCGAGTGTTGATGCGCTGCCCGGTCGGGCCGCCGATGCCCGGCGCTTCGCTGGTGCCGGCTTCAGGGTCGGCATTGATGTACATCTTCGGCACACCGAGGCGTTTGCCGGCCAGTGCATTGGGTTTCACCGCCAGTTCGGCGTAGGACGCCGGGCGTACCGAAGCAACGCTCGGGATCGGCACCCACGGCTGCAGGCGCCACAGATCGCCACGGGTGTCGGGGTCTTCGGCGACCACCACATCGAGCACTTCGAGCAGGTCGGCCATGGTCCGGGCGTACGGCACCACCACGTCCATGGTCGGCGTCAGCGGCCAGTTGCCGCGCACCGAAATTACCCCGCGCGATGGCGTGTAGGCGCACAAACCGTTGTTCGATGCCGGGCCGCGACCGCTCGACCAGGTTTCTTCCGCCAGACCGAACGCCGAGAAACTCGCAGCGGTAGCGGTGCCGGCACCGTTGGACGAGCCGGAAGCAAACGGCGCGGTCAGGTAGGCCGCGTTGTAAGGGCTTTCGGCCCGGCCATAGACGCCACGCTGCATGCCGCCATTGGCCATCGGCGGCATGTTGGTCTTGCCCAGGCAGATCGCCCCGGCGGCGCGCAGGCGTTCGATGGTGAAGGCGTCGCGATGCGCCACCAGATCGGCGAAGGCCGGGCTGCCCGAGGCGGCGGTCAGCCCCTTGACCAGATAGCTGTCCTTGGCGGTGTAAGGGATACCGTCGAGCGGGCCGAGGGTTTCGCCCTTGGCGCGGCGCGCATCGGACGCCTGGGCTTCAGCCAAAGCCTCGGGGTTGCGCACCACCACGGCATTCAGTGCGGTGGCGGTGTTCGGGCCATCGTAGGCGTCGATCCGGGCCAGATAGGCCTGCACCAGTTCAACCGCGGTGGTCTGGCCGGCGTCGAGCGCCGCGCGTAATTGAGCAATGGAGACTTCAGTGACTTCGATCATGCTGTTACCGCCGACAGGTTCGCTAAAGGGGTGGGTCATTATGGTTATGGTCGAAACGTGTAGAGAATTGCGTATGGACGAAACTCTACCCTGAACTTTGCCGAATGGCATGTGCTAATTCGATAAATATCGACAAAACTCAACGAAAAAATTCCCCTGGTGTCTCGCCAAACTGTTGCCGGAAGGCCGCGATGAACGCTGAGGTGGAGTCATAACCGCAAGCCAGAGCCACGTCGGTGACGCGTTCGCCACGTTCCAGCGGGGTCAGCGCGCCCAGCAGACGCAAGCGCTGACGCCAGGCGCGGAAGGTCAGGCCGGTGTCGCGTAAAAACAGCCGGCTGAGGGTTTTTTCGGTGACGCCGAATTTTTCGCTCCAATGGTTCAGGGTGGTCTGCTGTTCGGGATGTTGCTCCAGGCTTTGATAGATCTGCCGCAGACGGCTGTCCTGCGGCAGCGGCAGCATCAGGTCGATCTGCGGTGCCTCGGCCAGTTGATCGAGGATCACCTGGGCCAGGCGGCCATGGGCACCGTTCTCGTCGTATTCCACTGGAACCTGACTGAACGCGCGGATCAGCTCGCGCAACAGGTCGCTGACGCCCAGCACATGACAACGCTCAAGCGCCCAGCCGGCCACGCTGCAATCGATGTACAGGCTGCGCATTTCGGTGTGCGGCGAGCTGAACACGCGGTGCGGCACGCCCGCCGGAATCCACACCGCGCGCTCCGGTGGCGCGACGAAACGCCCGGCGCCGGTCTGCACTTCGAGCACACCCTGAATCGCGTACGACAATTGCACCCACGGGTGACTGTGACGCCGGGTCAGTGCGCGATTGGGCAGCGATTCGGTGCGCCCGTACAGCGCACGCGGCAGGCTGGGCAGCCCGGGAATGCTGCGCCGGAAGCTTTTCTCGTGTCCTTTAGGCGGCATCTGTTGGCTCTTCGGCGTTAGTCGGTAATTTCTGCTCACGTTAGAGTCGCAGTCACGTACTGGCAACCCCCGGATGAACAGACCCATGACTCGCCCAAGATTCCTGCCCGACAACTTCACCCTGACCCTGATCGGCGTCGTGCTGCTGGCCAGTTTCCTGCCAGCCAGCGGTCAGGTCGCGGTCGGGTTCGGCTGGCTGACCAACATCGCCATCGCACTGCTGTTTTTCCTCCACGGTGCGAAACTGTCGCGTGAATCGATCATCGCCGGTGCCGGCCACTGGCGCCTGCACCTGTTGGTGTTCGGCCTGACCTTCGTGCTGTTCCCGCTGCTCGGCCTGGCGCTGAAACCGCTGCTGTCACCGCTGATCGGCGACAAGCTGTACATGGGCATGCTGTATCTCTGCGCGCTGCCGGCCACCGTGCAGTCGGCAATTGCCTTCACCTCGCTGGCCCGCGGCAATATCCCGGCGGCGATCTGCAGTGCGGCGGCGTCGAGCCTGTTCGGGATCTTCCTCACACCGTTGCTGGTGACGCTGCTGCTGAACGTGCACGGTGACGGCGGTTCGACCCTCGATGCGATCCTGAAGATCAGCGTGCAACTGCTGCTGCCGTTCATTGCCGGGCAGATCGCTCGGCGCTGGATCGGCGCGTGGGTCGGCCGCAACAAGAACTGGCTGAAGTTTGTCGATCAGGGTTCGATTCTGCTGGTGGTGTACGGCGCATTCAGCGAGGCGGTCAACGAAGGTATCTGGCATCAGATTCCGGTAGTCGATCTGCTGGGGCTGGTGGTGGTGTGCTGCATCCTGCTGGCGCTGGTGCTGTTGGCCTCGACCCTGCTCGGCAAGGCGTTCGGTTTCAGCCAGGAAGACCGCATCACCATTCTGTTCTGCGGCTCGAAGAAGAGCCTGGCCACCGGCGTGCCGATGGCGCAGGTGTTGTTTGCCGGCAGCACGATTGGTGTATTGATTCTGCCGCTGATGCTGTTCCATCAGATTCAATTGATGGTCTGCGCGGTGTTGGCGCAGCGCTATGCCAAACGGCCGGAAACGGTGCCGGAGTTGATGGCGCAGGTTGATCCATAAACACTGCTTCCCGTGTAGGAGCTGCCGCAGGCTGCGATCTTTTGATCTTGAAAGTCAAAAGATCGCAGCCTGCGGCAGCTCCTACACGGGTTTTTTCTCAATCCTGTGTAACGTGTTTCGGCCCGGCCAGTGCCCAGGCAATCAGGCCAAACAACGGTACGAACACGATGGCGATAATCCACACGCCTTTGTTGCTGCCTTTGCCTGCGCTCTTGCGCACGCGGTTGATCGCCCACAATTCGATGATCACAAGAACGACGGCGAGTACGATCCAGACGGGTTCAATTTGCATGGGCTACCTCCTGATGGTCTTTCAGTTAGGTGAGCCCAAGCGCGCAGGGTTCATTTAAATTGCGCCACTGCCTCCCGAATATTTCACCGCAGCGGCTGCCCGCGACGGCACGTTGAGCGTACGCAACAGCGACGACACGTGGATGCGCACGGTGAACGGCGAGATATCCAGTTCCCGGGCGATCTCCTTGTTGGTCTTGCCTTGGGCAATCAGCCGCAGCACGTCCTGCTGACGCGGGGTGAGGGCGGTGCCGGTCTCCAGCGGCAGCAGTCCAGAAGGGGCGAACCTGACCAGCACTTCGCCTTCGCGGATCGCCAGAATCGCCTCGCCGATCTCATCCGGGGCAATGTTCTTGCCGATGAAACCGTCGATGCCGGCTGCCATCACTTCGCCGATCAACCCCTCGTCGTCGACCATCGACACCATAATCAGCGTGGTGCGCGGCAGTTTCCGGCGCAGCTCGGCGAGTTGGCTGATGCAGGTCAGGCCGGGGAAGCGCAGGTCGAGAATCAGTGTGTCCGGCTCGCTGCCGGCGGGCAGCAAGGCTAGCACAGCGTCGAGATCGCCGGCCTCCTCGATAGTCGCCTCGGGCAACAGGCGCTGCACGGTGCGCCGCATGGCTTCGCGAAACAACGGGTGATCGTCGGCTATGATGATGCGGCAAGTCATGACGTGACCCTCCCTGGATCAGCGTGGTTTACGGCATGCACCTTAGCACCGCAAACGCAGATTGCCTGCCGACCGCTGCTGAATCTGACGACTGTCGCACAAGGACGTTGCCCATGAAGTTCGAGAAAAACACCGAGCTGGATCAGGCCAATCTGCGGATTATCATCGCCAGCATCGCCATGGTTTACATCTGCGTGCTCGGTGTCTTGCCGGGTCAGCGCTTCGATGTCTATCTGCCGGTGGTGGTCTACATCGCGCTGTTTCTGTTGGCGTCGATTGTCTTGCGCCAGGCTATTGCGCGCTGGCCAGGGCATTACCCGGCGCGGCGGATTTTCGCGATGATCCACGATTACACCGGCACCTGTTTCGGCCTGGTGCTCGGCGGTGAAGCGGCGTTGCCGCTGTACGCGGTGATCATCTGGGTCAACCTGGGCAACGGTATGCGCTACGGCTCGCGCTACTTGGCGATTGCCACCGGGTTGGCGCTGCTGGCGTTGCTGGCGGTCTATCGATTGACGCCGGTGTGGCAGGCGCAGCCGTACATGGTGCTGATGTTGATGCTCACCAGCACGGTGATTCCGTTCTACGCGCACTTGCTGCTGGAGCGCACGCGCAAGGCTTCCGAAGAGGCGGTCGCGGCCAATCTGGAAAAGTCGCGGTTTCTCGCTCAGGCCAGCCATGATCTGCGCCAGCCGATTCACTCCATCGGCCTGTTTACCGCGTGCCTGCGCGAGTCGCGGCTGGGCGAGCAGGAGCGGCAACTGGTCGACAACATCGACCGTTCGCTGCTCAACGTTTCGCAGTTGTTCCGATCGATTCTTGATCTCTACACCCTCGACAACGGGCGCATTTTGCCCAGGCTGCAAGTGTTCAATCTCGGCGAGTGGCTGGCCGACCTGATCCGCCAGAACGCCGAGGCGGCGCGCTGGGCGGGCGTGGAGTTGCGCCTGCACCCGTGCCAGCACTGGGTGCAGAGCGATCCGGCGTTGCTCGCGACCATGGTGCAGAACGTGCTTTCCAACTGCTTCAAGTACGGCGCGCAACGCCCGGTACTGATTGGCGTGCGCAGACGCGGCAGCGGGCTGGCCATCGTGGTTTATGACCGCGGCAACGGCATTGCCGAGGAGCACCTGCCGAAGGTCTTCGAGGAGTTTTATCGGGTGCGTCAGGTGCGCGACAAGGACGTGGAAGGGGTCGGCCTCGGGCTGTCGATCGTCAAGCGTCTGGGGCAGTTGATCGGCGTCGATGTGGCGTTGCGCTCGCAGCTTGGGCGCGGCACGGCGGTCTCCCTGTATGGCTTGCCGGTGGCCGTGGCGCCGCAGTTGCCGGCCATGCGTGACGACGTGCGGCAGGCCGGCCTGTTGACCGGGCTGAAGGTGTGTCTGGTGGAGGATGATCGCAACGTCTTGCTGGCAACCTCGGCGCTGCTCGAGCGCTGGGGCTGCGTGGTGCAGGGCGAGTTGAGCGGAGAAAATCTGCGCACCGATTGCGACATCATCGTCGCCGACTACGATCTGGGTCCACATTCCACGGGTATCGAGTGCATTGACGAGGTGCGGCGCCAGCGGGGTTTTGCGGTACCGGCGATGATCATCACCGGGCATGACATGGAAAAAATACAGGCGGCCTTGCACGACCGCCAAATTGCCATCCTGTCCAAACCGGTACGCCCGGCCGAGCTGCGCGCGACCTTGCGCAGCCTGCGCGACCGGCAAACCGAGCCGGCCGAGCAGGTTTGACTCAACGCTTGCAGAGATAGTCCTGAGTGATAGTGGTTTGCAGGCAGTTGAACTGGCCCATGGTGCGGCAGATGTTTTTCTCCGAACCGGTGACCTCGGCGTTCTTGTAGCCCCAGGTCTTGCAGCGCTCCATGGCGACAGTGAGGCCTTGCGCGGCGTTGGTCTGGCCGCTTTCGAACTGGCCCAGTTCATAGGAGACCTGAACCACGCCGTCGTTCTTGCTGCCGCCGGTGGCTTCCCACTGTTTGGGCGTGGCGCAGCCGGTCAGGGCGAGGGCAGTGAGGGTGAGAGAAGCAATCAGGATTTTCATGATTAAACGTAGTCCTTTACCGAGGAAATGAATTACTGAACCGGGATCGGTGAGGCGCCCTTGGGCAGGCAGGACAGCGGCGGGGTCATGATGCCCATGCTCGCCACCGCGATAATCGCGCCGCTGGGCAACTCGCAGTTGTACTCGCCGGCCGGGGTGTACGCGGTGTAGTAGGTGAGGGTGCTGTCGCTGCGGATGTTGTCGATTTTCGACACCGGTTTACCGATGACCGTTTGCGCGCGTTCTTTCATGCTGGCTTCGGTGGGTTTGGCCGTTTGGCAACCGCTGGCGCCAAGCAGCAGGGCGCTGACGATCGCCACTTTGAGAAGGTTGGAATGCAGTTTCATGGTGTTTCTTCCTTGGTGTTGTTCTGATTTCCAGGCACAACGATCCCGCGCACTGCACAGCGGCAATGGTGGGGAGCATCGGGGGTTGCGAGGGAATATAGCGCCGGGTGGCGGGGCGGTCGATTAGCACAAATGTGCTAGTGCCGCGGTAGGAGAGGCGACCCAACGGGTCGCCCCGCGCCGATTACTGAGGAGAGTTGAACTGGTCGGAATAGCTGCCGGTCATCAGCGCCGAAGCGACGCGATCAGAACCGACGCCGACGCGAGTGTAGGCATAGCGATTGGCGCCGACCTTGTCGGTGCCGTCTGAGGCCAGGGTATTGGCGCCGACATGATCGGAACCATCGGAAGCCACTGCGCCAGCGCCGACATGATCGGAGCCATCGGAGGCTACCGCGCCAGCGCCGACATGATCAGAGCCATCGGAGGCTACCGCGCCAGCGCCGACATGATCGGAACCATCGGACGCCACTGCACCAGCGCCAACGTGATCAGAACCGTCCGAGGCGACTGCGCCAGCGCCGACATGATCGGAACCATCGGAAGCCACTGCGCCAGCGCCGACGTGATCGGAACCGTCCGAGGCGACTGCACCAGCCCCGACATGATCCGAACCATCAGAGGCCACAGCCTGCGGCTGCGCAGCCCAGACCGTTGGCAACATCACGGTCGCCGCGACCGCAAGAATGGCGCCTGATAAAAGCGTGTGTTTCATGATTTTCTCCACGACCCATCAGCCACACAGCATTCCGTTGGCCCGGGGTTGACCAGATTGGCGATTGGCACGGGCGCACGGTAACGCGCACGGGTGTCGACGTATTGCATGAAACTGCGATAGCGAACTGAAAAGTATAGATCGTCAAACACGGACCATGGCTGGCCGGGGGAGGAAGTGATAGTCGGTTAACTTCCTTGCGCAGGGGCGCTTGAAGGAAATCAGTCTAAAAACACCTGACCATCATTCGATGGATTTTGCTAGCCTCAAAGGTGTAGGCGAAGACGCAGACTGATGCGCAAGCGGATAGCAAGGGGACGTGGGGCGCGTTCCGAAGGGTACACGGTTAGAAAGATCTCCGCGCTGAGATCCAGCCCTTATGCCGTGTGAGGCAGCAAAGCACCGCTCTTTTTCCATGGTTGCTTTTGTACTGTGAGAGGCCCGATAAACCTTGTAAGCCAGAGACCAGCACTGGCCGCCTACTCGAACATCAAAGCCCGCATTGCTGCGGGCTTTGTCGTTATTGCAGGATCAGATTTTGGTCAGCGCGTAGGCCAGATCGGCGCGCAGGTCTTCGAGGTCTTCGACCCCCACCGACAGACGCACCAGGCCGTCGCCGATGCCCAGTTTGGCGCGGGTTTCAGCTGGAATGGTCGCGTGGGTCATGATCGCCGGATGCTCGATCAGGCTTTCAACGCCGCCCAGACTCTCGGCCAGGGCAAAGATCTTCACGTTTTCCAGAAAGCGCCGAGCGCCTTCCAGATCACTGTTCAGATCCACCGAGATCATCCCGCCAAAACCATGCATCTGCCGCTTGGCCAACTCGTGCTGCGGGTGCGACGGCAGGCCCGGGTAGTAGACGCGTTTGACCTGCGGTTGCTGCTCCAGCCACTTGGCCAGTTCCAGCGCGTTGCTGCAGTGACGCTCCATGCGCAGCGCCAGGGTCTTGACCCCGCGCAGGGTCAGGAACGCGTCGAATGGCCCGGAAATCGCGCCGACCGCGTTTTGCAGGAAGCCGAGTTTGTCCGCCAGTTCGGCATTCTGACCGACCACCGCGATACCACCGATCACGTCGGAGTGACCGTTCAGGTACTTGGTGGTCGAGTGCAGCACGATGTCGAAACCCAGCTCCAGCGGACGCTGGATATACGGGCTGGCGAAGGTGTTGTCGGCGACGCTGATGATCCCGCGTGCGCGGCAGATGCGCGCAATCGCAGCCAGATCCGACAGGCTCAGCAGCGGGTTGGTCGGCGACTCGACAATCACCAGCCGTGTGTCGTCCTGCAGCGCCGCTTCGAACGCCGCCAGGTCAGTCAGATCGACGTAGCTGAAACGATGCCCGGCACTGCGTTGACGCACCTTGTCGAACAGGCGGAACGTGCCGCCGTACAGGTCATTGCCGGAGATCACGTGCGAACCGGCATCGATCAGTTCGAGCACGGTGGAAATCGTCGCCAGCCCGGAAGCGAAAGCGAAGGCGCGGGTGCCACCTTCCAGATCCGCCACGCAACGCTCCAGGGCAAAACGCGTCGGGTTGTGCGAGCGCCCGTAGTCGAAGCCCTTGTGCACGCCGGGGCTGTCTTGCAGGTAAGTGGAGTTGGCGTAGATCGGCGGCATCAGCGCGCCGGTGGTCGGGTCAGGTTCTTGCCCGGCATGGATCACCCGGGTCGCGAAGCCTTGGGATTTATCGTCGTGCTGACTCATGCGAGGGATCTCCGTAATTGGTTGAGCATGTCGGTGCGGGTAATCAGGCCGTGGAAGCCCGAAGCATCGGCAATGATCGCGACGAGGCCGCGACTGAGCACCGCTTCCAGCTCGGCAAGGTTGGCACCGGGCGCGAGGGTTTGCAGTTTGTCGGTCATCACGCTGGAGACCGATTGACTGAAGCGCGCGGCGTCTTCGTGCACCGGCAGCAGGATGTCGGATTCGTCGATCACCCCGACCAGTTGTTTGCCTTCCACCAGCACCGGCAGCTGCGAAACATCTGCCAGACGCATGCGCTGGAACGCGGTCAGCAGGGTGTCGTCGGGACCGACGCTGATCACGCGGCCGTCTTCGAAACGACGAGCGATCAGATCGCGCAGGTCGCCATAGCGTTTGCGCTGCAGCAGGCCCTGATCGGTCATCCACTGGTCGTTGTAGACCTTCGACAGATAGCGCGTGCCGGTGTCGCAGACAAAGCTGACCACGCGTTTCGGCTCGGTCTGTTCGCGGCAATAACGCAGCGCGGCGGCGAGCAGGGTGCCGGTGGACGAACCCCCGAGAATGCCTTCGGCCTTGAGCAACTGACGGGCATGATCGAAGCTTTCTTCGTCGCTGATCGAGTAGGCGTGGCGCACGCTGGTGAGGTCGGTGATCGACGGAATGAAATCCTCACCGATGCCTTCTACCGCCCATGAACCGGGCGTCGGCATGGTGCCGTCGCGGCTGTACTGAGCCATCACCGAACCGACCGGGTCGGCGAGGACCATTTGCAGATCCGGTTGTACCCGTTTGAAGAAGCGGCTCAGCCCGGTCAGTGTGCCGGCGGAACCGACGCCAACCACGATCGCGTCCAGATCATGCTCGGTCTGCGCCCAGATCTCCGGCGCGGTGCTGCATTCGTGGGCCAGCGGGTTGGCGGGGTTGTTGAACTGGTCGGCGAAAAACGCGCCGGGAATGTCTTTCGCCAGGCGTGCGGCCACGTCCTGGTAATACTCGGGGTGGCCCTTGCCGACATCCGAGCGGGTGATGTGCACCTCGGCACCCATGGCTTTCAAGTGCAGGACTTTCTCGGTGGACATCTTGTCCGGGACTACCAGCACTACGCGGTAGCCTTTGGCCCGGCCGACCAGCGCCAGACCCAGACCGGTGTTGCCGGCGGTGGCCTCGACGATAGTGCCACCCGGTTGCAGGCGCCCGTCGCGTTCAGCGGCATCGATCATTGCCAGACCGATGCGGTCCTTGATCGAGCCGCCGGGGTTTTGTGATTCCAGTTTGAGAAACAGTGTGCAGAGGCCGGTATCGAAGCGGGTAACTTGTACCAGCGGCGTATTGCCGATCAGCCCAAGTACGGCAGGGCGTGAATCCTTTGACATTTCTTCACCTCTTGTAGTGGTGTTGATCGCGTTCCATTCGCGGGGAAAAGCTCGCGTGCAACATAGGCGCAGACATGATCTGTCGCAACCTTTAGTCAGTCGCTGCTCCAGCCATTTCGATCTAACCATAGAACAGAATCGCAGCCTGCAAGGGCCCGGTTTCAGAGGGTTTACATCAAGGCGCCATCGAGTATTCAAAGGGCGTCGTGACTGTGCTCGATAGCTTGATTCGCGCAGGAATATCCTGCAGGGCCAATCGTGTTTTCTGCGTCATGCAGTTGATAGCTGATCATGAGAGAAACTTGTGATCATCAAGATTAAAATGAGTTTGTTTCACTAGCGTTCGATCTCGACAATGGCGCCATCAACAAGACATTGGAGTTGTTTGTCATGGCACTGGCCCATTCCCTCGGATTTCCGCGCATCGGCCGCGACCGCGAACTGAAGAAAGCGCAAGAGGCGTTCTGGAAAGGAGAACTGAACGAGGCTGGCCTGCGTGATGTTGGCCGCCAGTTGCGCAAGGCCCATTGGGACCTGCAGAAAAACGCCGGCATCGAGCTGCTGCCGGTGGGCGATTTCGCCTGGTACGACCAGGTGCTGACTCACTCGCTGATGTTCGGGGTGATTCCCGAGCGCTTCCGTCCGCATGACGGCAAGGCCAGCCTGCAGACCCTGTTCAGCATGGCCCGTGGCGTCAGCGACAATTGCTGCGTCGGTGCGCACGCTCAGGAAATGACCAAGTGGTTTGACACCAACTACCACTATCTGGTCCCGGAATTCAGCGTCGATCAACAGTTCCAGCTCGGTTGGGAACAGTTGTTCGAAGAAGTCGAAGAGGCCCGTGCCCTCGGCCATAACGTCAAACCGGTGATCATCGGCCCACTGACTTATCTGTGGCTGGGCAAGGCCAAAGGCGCAGAGTTCGACAAACTGGAACTGCTTGATCGCCTGCTGCCGCTGTACGGGCAGATCTTCGCCCGGCTGGCCGCACTCGGTGTGGAATGGGTGCAGATCGACGAGCCGATTCTGGTGCTCGACTTGCCGCAGGAATGGAAGAACGCTTTTGAGCGAGCCTACAACCAGATCCAGCGTGATCCACTGAAAAAACTGGTCGCCACCTATTTTGGCGGTCTGGAAGAAAACCTCGGGCTGGCTGCCAATCTGCCGGTCGATGGCCTGCACATCGATCTGGTGCGTGCGCCGGACCAGTACCCGACCATCCTCGATCGCCTGCCGGCTTACAAAGTGCTGTCGCTGGGTGTGGTCAACGGTCGTAACGTCTGGCGCTGCGATCTGGAACATGCGCTGGCGACTTTGCAGCATGCGCATGAACGTCTGGGGGATCGGTTGTGGGTTGCGCCGTCCTGCTCGCTGCTGCACAGCCCGGTGGATCTGAACCGCGAAGACCAGCTCGATGCCGAGCTGAAAAGCTGGCTGGCGTTTGCCGTGCAGAAGTGCGAGGAAGTCGCGGTGCTGGCGCAGGCGGTCAACGAGCCGGAAGCGCCGAAAGTGCTGCGCGCCTTGGCCCAAAGCCGCTCGGTACAGACCAGCCGCGCCGCCTCGCCACGTATTCACAAACCGGCAGTGCAGGCCCGTGTCGCGGCCATTACCGCGCAGGACAGCCAGCGCCAATCGCCGTTTACCCAACGCATCGCCAAGCAGCGCGCCGGCCTCGATCTGCCACTGTTCCCGACCACCACCATCGGATCGTTTCCGCAGACTGCGTCGATTCGTCTGGCGCGTCAGTCGTTCAAGCAGGGCAAGCTCAGCGAAGCGGAATACACCGAAGCCATGTACAGCGAAATCCGTCACGCCGTGCAAATCCAGGAGCAACTGGGCCTCGACGTACTGGTGCACGGAGAAGCCGAGCGCAACGACATGGTCGAGTACTTCGCCGAGCAACTGGACGGTTACGTGTTCACCCGTTTCGGTTGGGTGCAGAGCTACGGTTCGCGCTGCGTGAAACCGGCGGTGATCTTCGGTGACTTGAGCCGCCCGCAAGCCATGACCGTGGACTGGATCCGCTACGCCCAGGGCCTGACCGACAAGGTCATGAAAGGCATGCTGACGGGGCCGGTGACCATGCTGATGTGGTCGTTCCCTCGCGAAGACGTGTCCCGTGAGGTGCAGGCGCGGCAACTGGCGCTGGCGCTCCGTGACGAAGTGGTGGACCTGGAAGCCGCCGGGATCAGGATCGTGCAGATCGACGAAGCCGCATTCCGCGAAGGTCTGCCGCTGCGCCGCGCGCAATGGCAGCACTATCTGGACTGGGCCACCGAAGCGTTCCGCCTGTGTGCCTCCGGTGTACGCGACGAAACTCAGATCCACACGCACATGTGCTACAGCGAATTCAATGATGTGATCGAGTCCATCGCCGCGATGGACGCCGACGTGATCACCATCGAAACCTCGCGCTCGGACATGGAATTGCTCGACGCCTTCGAAGCCTTCGCCTACCCGAACGAGATCGGCCCGGGCGTGTACGACATCCACTCGCCACGGGTGCCGGATGCCTCGGAAATGGCTAACTTGCTGCGCAAGGCAGCGCAGCGGATTCCGGCCGAGCGGTTGTGGGTCAATCCGGATTGCGGTCTGAAAACCCGTGGCTGGCCGGAGACTGAAGCGGCGTTGGTGCACATGGTCACGGCCGCCCGTCAGCTGCGCAAAGAACTGGCCTGAGAAGGCAACCACAAAACCCTGTGGGAGCGAGCTTGCTCGCGAAGGCGGTGTATCAGCCAAATACTTATCGGCTGACACGCTGCCTTCGCGAGCAAGCTCGCTCCCACAATGGGTTTAGTGATCAGTCAGTGACGGCTCATCAAGCCGTGAAGTACACCCAGGCGCAGCCCCGGTTCCGACGGCGCCATCTGCGAAATGCCGAATACCTTGAACGCCGCCAGCATCAGCACCAGCCCACCCGGGAGGATGCTCTGGCGATGCGGCTGCAAGCCTGCCAGCTTCAACTGCTGAACGTTTTTCACCTTCAGCAGCAACAGCGACAGACGCAACAACCCGCCATAGGTGATGCCATCCTGGCCGAAGTCGTTCAAGCGATTGGCCTTGAGCACTTTCGCCAGCATCCGCGCCGTGCCCGACGAGCCGATGGTCTGCTGCCAGCCCTGCGCACGATAGCGACGGGCGACTTTTTCGAATTGCAGGATCGCCACGCGCTCGGCTTCTTGCAGCGCACCAGGTGCAATGCGTCCGTCGGGGAAATAGCGGGCACCCAGCGTGCCGCTGCCGATGGCGATGCTTTCGGTGAGCAGCGGTTGTGTGCCCTGGCCGAGAATCAGCTCGGTAGAACCGCCACCGATATCGACCACCAACCGCATGTCCTCAGCGCCCGGCAGGGAATGGGCGACACCGGCGTACACCAGTTGCGCCTCTTCATGGCCGGAAATGACATCGATGCGAAACCCCAGATGACGTTCGGCGCTGTGCAGAAACAGCTGCGCATTGTCCGCCTCGCGCACGGCGCTGGTCGCCACCGCCCGCACCTTGCCGGCCTCGAACCCGCGCAGCTTCTTGCCGAACCGCGCCAAGGCCTGCCAGCCCCGGTCCAGCGCCATTTCGTCCAGAGCACCACCGTCAAAACCTTCGGCCAGTCGCACCGGTTCACGCAGGGTTTTGACCTCCTGAATCATCAAGCCTTTTCGACTGCGCACCGACTGGCCGATCATCAGGCGAAACGCATTCGAGCCCAGGTCGATGGCGGCAAACAGCGAGGCGTCTTCTTTCATGGGAATCCCTGCAAACATCCGTCGAAGGCTCAAGACGGTTTGCGAGGATTCTGCGATGCGCTTGATGACATCCTGATGACGGGGCAGGGGCGGTTCAGTGAATTGTTGGTTGTCATGACACTGTCATTATCCGGCGACTATCCTGCCCCCAATACATCGCGTGTTCTTAAAGTTTTCGCTGCCTCTTCGGGCAGCTTTTTTTTGCCTGAAATTCCACACGTATCACCCAAAAACCAACACAAAACCCCTGTAGGAGCTGCCGCAGGCTGCGATCTTTTGACTTTGTTTGTGAAGATCAAAAGATCGCAGCCTCCGGCAGCTCCTACACGGTTATGTCAGTAGGTTTGCAGAGTGTATTTGCAATTTTCCATGAGGCTTGGCTAATATACGATCCATATACACTTCGTATCGGATTCGGATATGGGCATCGTAAAGATTTCAGAAGACATGCACGAAAACCTGCGCATCTCCAGCAATGCGCTCAGCCGCTCGATCAACGCGCAGGCCGAGCACTGGATGCGCATCGGCATGCTCGCCGAGCTGCACCCCAACCTCGACCACAGCGCCATTTGCCGCTTGCTGATCCGCGCCGAACAGAACGGCGGGCTGGATCTGCATCAACTGACTCAGGAAGCCGTCAGCGCATGAGAAACCAGACCAAGATCAACACCCCCGCCGAAATTGCCCAGTCGCGCGCGGCCGGCAAACTCGCCGCTGAAGTGCTGGCGATGCTGGTGCCGCATGTGAAGGCCGGGGTGACCACCGATGAGCTGGATCGTCTGTGCAACGACTACATCGTCAATGTGCAAAAAGCGATTCCGGCCAACGTCGGCTATCACGGCTTCCCGAAAACCGTCTGCGCTTCGGTCAACGACGTGGTGTGCCATGGCATCCCGTCGGGCACACCGCTGAAAGACGGCGACATCGTCAACCTCGACATCGCGGTGCTCAAGGACGGCTGGTTCGGCGACACCAGCCGCATGTACGTGGTCGGCGAGGCGACGCCTGAAGCGCAGCACCTTATCAAGACCACTTACGACGCCATGTGCGCCGGCATTCGCATGGTGCGCCCCGGCGCCACATTGGGCGACATCGGCCATGCGATCCAGAGTCTGGCGGAGAAGGAAGGTTTCAGTGTGGTGCGTGAATACTGCGGGCATGGCATCGGCAAGGTTTACCACGACGAGCCGCAGATCCTGCATTACGGTTTCCCCAATCAGGGCATGAAGCTCAAGGCGGGGATGATCTTCACCGTCGAGCCGATGCTCAATGCCGGCAAGCGCCATGTGAAGAACATGCCGGATGGCTGGACGGTGCTGACCAAGGACGGCTCGCTGTCGGCGCAGTGGGAGCATATGGTCGCGGTGACCGAGACAGGCTTCGAAATTCTCACGGCGTGGCCGGATCAGATTGAAGGCTACCGCGCTATTCCCTGAGACCGTGCTGACAGCTTCCCTCACCCTAGCCCTCTCCCGGAGGGAGAGGGGACTGACTGGATTGTCTGGACGAGTTACGCCGACCTGAAATATCGGGTCGAACTCAGGTCTTGACCATCATGGTGATCGGCTCCCTTTCCCCCTCGCCCCCTTGGGGGAGAGGGCTGGGGTGAGGGGGGGAATCCCACAGACGACACGCTATCAGTGAGAACCGGCCGCTTTGTTAAGGTCGCTTTCAGCCCATTCGGTGTAGACGCAGGCATCCGCCGTGGCCCAGCGCACTCGCACCGGGTCGCCAGCCTTGAGCGGCATGCCGGCGGCGGACAGCGCTTTCACCGTCATCGAAGTACCGCCCGAAGTCACCACGCTGCAGGTCTGGCTTTCGCCAAGAAACAACACTTCCACAACCTGCGCCGACACCTCATTCCAGCCCGCCGCCAACGGCTCGTCACTCGCTTGCTGCACGCTCAGCGCCACTGCTTTTTCCGGGCGCACCATCAGCAGCACATCCTGCTCGGTATGCAAACCAGCGGTCAGTCGAATCGACAATGACTGTCCTTCAAACGAAGCCGCTGCATTGCCTTGGGCCTTGAGCTTGAGAAAGTTCGAGTTGCCGAGGAACGACGCGACAAACGCATTCGGCGGGTTCTGATACAGGTCATAACCGCTGCCTAAACCCACAATCTTGCCGTGACTGAAAATCGCAATGCGCTGCGACAAACGCATCGCTTCTTCCTGATCGTGGGTCACGTAGACGATGGTGATACCCAGGCGCCGATGCAGCTGGCGCAGTTCATCCTGCAAGTCTTCACGCAGTTTTTTATCCAGCGCACCGAGCGGTTCGTCCATCAGCAGAATGCGTGGCTCATAGACCAGCGCCCGGGCGATGGCGACCCGCTGTTGTTGGCCGCCAGACAGTTGCGAAGGGCGGCGATGGGCGAATTGTTCGAGTTGCACCAGTTTCAGCATCGCATCGACACGCTTGTCACGCTCGGCGGCGGCGAGTTTGCGGATCGCCAGCGGGAAGGCGATGTTGTCGCGCACCGACAGATGCGGGAACAGCGAGTAGCGCTGGAACACCATGCCGATGTCGCGCTTGTGCGGCGGCACGTTGACCAGCGACTGCCCGTTGACCAGGATCTCGCCGCTGCTCGGGGTTTCGAACCCGGCGAGCATCGACAGCGTGGTGCTTTTGCCCGAGCCGCTGGAGCCGAGGAAGGTCAGGAACTCGCCGTCCTTGATGTCCAGCGAGATGTTGTCCACGGCGGCGAAATCGCCGTAGTGCTTGTTCAGATTGCGCAGGCTGACCAGGGGTTTGTCGCTCTGCTGGGATGCGTCTTTGATCACGGCACTCATGTCGTACTCCTGGGCGCTCAGGCGCTGATTTCGTTGCGCCGGCGCAGAGCGGCGGCGATCACCATGACCAATACCGACAGGCCGATCAGCAGCGTCGAAGCGACGGCGATCACCGGGGTCAGGTCCTGGCGCAAAGTGGTCCACATTTTCACGGGAAGGGTTTGCAGGGTCGGGCTGGCCATCATCACGCTGAGCACCACTTCATCCCACGAAACCAGAAAGGCGAAGAGGGCGCCGGCGACCATGCCCGGACGGATCGCCGGGAACGTCACCTTGAACACTGCTTGCAGGCGTGAGGCGCCGCAGATCACCGCCGCGTCTTCAATCGACTGATCGAACAGCTTCAGCGAGTTGATGATCGAGATGATGGTGAACGGCAGCGCGACGATCACATGGCTGACCACAAAGGCAAACATGGTTCCGGTGTAACCGAGCTTGAGAAACAACGCGTACACCGCCACCGCGATGATCACCAGCGGCACGATCATCGGCAGGGTGAACAGGCCGTAGAGCATTTCCCGGCCGGGAAAACGCCCGCGCACCAGAGCAAACGCGGTTGGCAGACCGAGGGCCACGGCGCAGATCGTGGTCAGCACGGCAACCTTGAGGCTGGCTGCCGCAGCGTTCATCCAGTCGGCGTTGGAGAAGAACTGGCCGTACCATTTCAGCGTCCAGCCCGGCGGCGGGAACACCAGCCACTGCGACGAGCCGAACGACAGCAGGACGATGAACACGATCGGCAACAGCAGGAACAGGCCGATCAACCCGGTGGTGGCGTAGAGGCCGAAACGCATCCGGCGGCTCATGGCATTGGGAGTCAGGAGCATCTCGGCTTACCTCGCGTTGCTGGCGCCAACCGGGGATTCCGGCTGAAGCTTCAGGTAGAAATAGAACAGCACCAGCGTGATCGCGATCAGCAACGCGGCGCCGGCGCTGGCCAGGCCCCAGTTGAGGAACGATTGCACCTGCTGAATGATGAACTCCGGCAGCATCATGTTCTGCGCCCCGCCCAGCAGCGCCGGGGTGACGTAATAACCGAGCGACATCACGAACACCATCAACCCGCCGGACGCCAGACCTGGCCGGCACAGCGGCAGGAACACCCGGAAGAAATTGGTCCAGGGGCTGGCGCCGCAGATCGAGCCGGCCTGCAGGATCATCGGGTCGATGGCCTGCATGGTCGCCTGCAACGGCAAGACGATGAACGGGATCATGATGTAGCTCATGCCGATCACCACGCCGGTCAGGTTGTGCACCATTTCCAGCGGCTGATCGATGATCCCCAGCGCCATCAGCGCCTTGTTGATCACCCCCGAGGCTTGCAGCAATACCAGCCACGAATAGGTGCGGGCGAGCAGGCTGGTCCACATCGACAGCAGCACGATGTTGAGGATCCAGCGTCCCCAGCCGCGGGGTACCAGAGTGATCGCCCAGGCCAATGGAAAGCCCAGCAACAGGCTGAAGATCGTCACCAGCCCGGCCACCGAAAAGGTGTTGAGCAGCACCCGTGCGTAGGCCGAGTTGGCGAACAGTTGTTCATAGTTGCCAAGGCCCGGAGTCGGTTCGAGCACGCCGCGCAACAGCAGGCCAATCAACGGCGCGAGAAAGAACAGGCCGAGGAACAGCAGTGCCGGCGCGAGGTTGCCGGCGCCGCGCCAGCGTTGTCTGAGGGACGGGGCTTGCGCCATTGCACTGGCCTTGCCTGTGGCCGGGCCGGCAGCGCTCGCGGCGCTCCCGGTGGCAGTGGAGGGACGGGACGCAGTGGCCGCCATTTTCATTTGACCAGCCATTCGTTCCACCGTGTCGCGATGGCTTGACCGTTCTTGGCCCAGTACGCGAAATCAAGAGTGATCTGATCCTTAGCGTAGGCAGTCGGCAGGTTCGGGGCCAGCACCGAATCCAGGCGCGCCACGCTGTCGACGTTGACCGGGGCGTAGGCGGTCAGGTTGGAGAAGTCGGCCTGGCCTTTGGCACTGCTGGCATTGGCCAGAAACTTCATCGCCGCGTCCTTGTTTTTCGAACCCTTTGGAATCACCAGAATGTCGGCCATGACCAGGTTCTGTTTCCAGCTCACACCCACCGGCGCGCCGTCTTCCTGCAGGGCGTGAATCCGGCCGTTCCAGAACTGGCCCATGCTGGCTTCACCGGAGGCCAGCAATTGCTGCGACTGCGCGCCGCCGCCCCACCAGACGATGTCTTTCTTGATGGTGTCGAGTTTCTTGAAGGCGCGGTCCAGATCCAGCGGGTAGAGCTTGTCAGCCGGCACGCCGTCGGCCAGCAGCGCCAGTTCGAGCACGCCGGGGCTCGGCCATTTGTACAGAGCGCGTTTGCCGGGGTAGGTCTTGGTGTCGAACAGGGCGGTCCAGTCCTGCGGCTTGGCCGCGCCGAGCTTGCCTTCGTTGTAGCCGAGGACGAAAGAGAAGAAGAACGAGCCGACGCCGTAATCGCTGACAAAACGCGGGTCGATCTTGTCGCGCTGGATGACTTTGAAATCGAGGGGTTCGAGCAGGCCTTCGGAAGCGGCGCGCAGGGCAAAGTCGGCTTCGACATCGACCACGTCCCACTGCACGTTGCCGCTCTCGACCATGGCCTTGAGTTTGCCGTAGTCGGTCGGGCCGTCCTGCACCACGGTGATGCCGCTGGCCTTGCTGAACGGATCGGCCCAGGCCTGTTTCTGCGCATCCTGGGTGCTACCGCCCCAGCTGACAAAGTTCACACTCTCGGCGGCCATCGCGGCCTGGCCGGTCACGCTCAGCAGTCCCGCAAAAAAGATCGCGGTTGCAGCTTTGTTCAACACCATTTTCACGCCCTCATTGTTGTGTTTTTGAGCGGGCTTGCGTTGTTGCCCGCCTGTCGGGAGCAGTAGCTGGACGGTTTTTCAGGTCGTCCGGTCTATGGAATATCATATTATGGTATTCCAAGCTTTGTGCAAGCACTTTGCCTTACCGGTTATCTGGCGGATGTGCTTTTTTGACCGCTGAAGGATTTCGATAGGTGAAAAATTGTGGCGAGGGAGCTTGCTCCCGCTGGGTTGCGAAGCGACCCTCGCTTTATCCAGAAAAGGGGCCTGCTGCGCAGTCCAGCGGGAGCAAGCTCCCTCGCCACAGGTGATCTTCGTTTTCTCAAGAATGCTCGGTGAACGGAATGCTCTCGACCACTTCCAGGTCATACCCGGTCAACCCCGCATACTTCAGCGGCGGCCCAAGATGCCGCAGCTTGCCCACCCCCAGGTTTTGCAGAATCTGCGCCCCGGTACCCACCTCCGAATAGATCCGCGATTGCGAGCGGCTGAACTGCCGCGGTGGCTGGGTCAGTTGCGGCACGCGCTCCAGCAATGCCTGCGACGATTCATGATTGGCCAACACCACCACAACTCCATGACCTTCTGCCGCAACCCGCTGCAGCGCCGCCCACAGCGTCCAGTTGCTCGGCCCGCTGTACTCGGCGCCGACCAGATCCCGCAGTGGATCAATCACATGCACGCGCACCAGCGTCGGCTCTTCGCGGCGCAGATCGCCCATGACCATCGCCATGTGCACGCCACCCTCAATGCGGTCTTCAAAGGTGATCAGACGAAAAGTGCCATGCACCGTCGGCAACTCACGCTCGCCGATGCGCTCGATGGTGTGTTCGGTGCTCAGGCGATAGTGGATCAGGTCGGCGATGGTGCCGATCCTGATCCCGTGCTTGCGCGCGAACACTTCCAGATCCGGGCGGCGGGCCATGGTGCCGTCATCGTTCATCACCTCGACGATCACCGAGGCCGGGGTGAAACCGGCGAGGCGCGCGAGGTCGCAACCGGCCTCGGTGTGGCCGGCGCGGGTCAGCACGCCGCCTTCCTTGGCGCGCAGCGGGAAGATGTGCCCGGGTTGCACCAGATCTTCGGCGCGGGCGTCTTTCGCTACGGCGGCCGCGACTGTGCGCGCGCGGTCAGCCGCAGAAATGCCAGTCGTCACGCCGACCGCCGCTTCAATCGATACGGTGAACGCGGTGCTGAACACGCTGCCATTGCTCGGCACCATCTGCTCAAGACCCAACCGTTGGCAATGTTCGTCGGTCAGCGTCAGGCAAATCAGACCGCGCGCCTCACGGGCCATGAAGCTGATCGCCTGGGGCGTGCAGCAGTCGGCGGCCAGCAGCAGGTCGCCTTCGTTTTCCCGATCTTCGTCATCGACCAGCAGGACCATCTTGCCGAGGCGATAATCTTCGAGGATTTCTTCGATGCTGTTGAAGGCCATGCTGGACTCTTAGGGTGGGTTGCAAATAATATTGGTATACCATAATACAAAATCAACAAAGAGGTCACTATGAAGGCGTACTGGATTGCCCACGTGGATGTCGATGATGCCGAGCACTACAGCCAATACACCCAGCGCGCGCCGGCCGCGTTTGCCGAGTTCGGCGCGAAGTTTCTAGCCCGGGGCGGGCGCAGCGAAGCGCTGGAGGGCAGGGCTACTCCTCAGCGTAGCGTGGTGATCGAGTTCGAGAGCTACGGGCAAGCACTGGCGTGCTTCCACTCGGCGGCGTATCAGGAAGCGAAACGTTATCGCGAGGAATGGGCGAGGGCGGAGATCGTCATCGTCGAAGGACTGGCGCCGTAACCCCTGTAGGAGCTGCCGCAGGCTGCGATCTTTTGATTTTGATTCTAAAAACAAGATCAAAAGATCGTCCGATCGCGGCCCGAGCCTGCGGCAGCTCCTACAGGGATCGAGTAGAGATCGGGTATCAGCGGATAAAGTGAATCTTCCCGCTGTCATCATTGCCCATGTAGATCCCATACACCCCGGCCTGACGCTCCTCGATATAGCGCTCGAGAATCTGCCGGATCGCCGGGTAATAGATCTGCTCCCACGGAATGTCCTCAGGGGCGAAGAACTTGTAGTCCAGGGTCTCAGGCCCGAACTGCCCAGTGATCTCCAGCGCGATGGCGCGGAAGATGATGTACACCTCGCTGATCTTCGGCACGCTGAAAATCGAGTACGGCGAGACGATTTCCGCACGCACGCCGCTTTCTTCCCAGACTTCACGCAGCGCCGCCTGCTCGGTGGTTTCGCCGCTTTCCATGAAGCCGGCCGGCAGCGTCCAGGTGCCCGGGCGCGGCGGGATCGCCCGTTGGCACAAGAGGTATTTGCCGTCCTGCTCGATGATGCAGCCGGCGATGATCTTCGGGTTGACGTAGTGGATGTAGCCGCAGCCGCGGCACATCAGGCGCTCGTGCGTATCGCCCGGCGGCACCTGCTGACCGAGGTCAGGGCCACCGCATTTCGGGCAAAAGCTCGGGCTGAACATGTCAGTGACCTATGCGCGGTTCTTTCAGCGCGATGGGCAGGGTGATGTTCGGCGTGGCGCCGGTCTCTTCCTGCTTGCGCTTGAGGTAGTCGAGGGCCACGGCGGCCGCAGCGCGCACGTGATCGACACACGCCTGATGCGCCGCCAGCGGATCACCGCTCTTGATCGCCTCAACCATTTTTTCCATTTCGTGGTTACTCGCGCCGCGCCGGTTTTCCTGGGACACCGAGGTCGCCCGCAAGTAGCTGATGCGCGCCTGCAACTGGCGCAACTGAGTGGCCGCAACATGGTTGCCCGAGCCTTCGAGCAGCACGTCGTAGAAGCCCTGCACCGAGTCGATCACCTGTTGCAGTTCGCCGTCCTTGAGCGCCTTGCGGTTCTCGTCGAGGGCTTTTTCCAGGGCCTTGATGTCCTTGGCCTTGGCGCGCAGGGTGAACAGCTGGACGATCAGGCCTTCGAGCACGCAGCGCAGCTCATAGATGTCGACCGCATCGGCGAGGGTGATGATCGCAACGCGCGGACCTTTGGCATCGGCGAACTCGACCAGACCTTCGGACTCCAGGTGGCGCAAGGCTTCGCGCACCGATGTGCGGCTGACACCGAGGCGATCGCACAGATCGCGCTCCACCAGACGATCGCCGGGCATGAGCTGGAAATTCATGATCGCGCTACGCAGTTTATCCAGCACGATTTCGCGCAGGGTAACGGGGTTGCGATTGACCTTGAAGCTGTCGTCGAGTGGCTGGCGTTTCATGGGGTCCGCTCTTTAAGTTGGCTGTCCATGCCAGACGGGCATCTAAACAGCCGAGGGGTTAACTGGAGGCCTCGGCGTCGGCTTCGGCGAAGGCTTCACGGGCAAGCCGGAAACTGTCCACGGCTGCCGGGACGCCGCAATAAATACCGACCTGAAGCAGAATTTCGCGTATTTGCTCACGACTCAGGCCGTTACGCAAGGCGCCGCGCACATGCAGCTTGAGTTCGTGCGGACGGTTGAGCGCCGAGATCATCGCCAGGTTGATCATGCTGCGCTCCTTGAGCGACAAACCCTCGCGCCCCCAGACATGGCCCCAGCAATATTCGGTGACCATTTCCTGCAGCGGGCGGCTGAAGTCATCGGCGTTCTCAATCGAGCGCTGCACGTAGGCTTCGCCCAGTACCTGGGTGCGGATCTTCAGGCCTTTTTCGTACTTTTCGTTGCTCATATTCTTCGGCTCACCTCAATCCCTGTGGGAGCTGGCTTGCCAGCGATAGCGGTGGTTCAGTCAGCATTGATGTTGAATGTTCCGACGTCATCGCTGGCAAGCCAGCTCCCACAGAGTTTTGCATTGTTCTTTCAGGCCAGGGTCGGCAACGGCCCAAGCTTGCCCTTGTGATAAATCATCGGCGTCACCGGTTGCTCGGGCAGGATCAGGTTCTTCACCGCGCCGACAATGATCGCGTGATCACCACCGTCGTATTCACGCCACAACTCGCACTCGATGATCGCCGTGGCCTTGGCGAGGATCGGGTTACCCAGTTCGCTCAAATGCCACTGGATGTCTTTGGCCTTGTCCTTGCCTTTACCAGCAAAGGCATAGGCTTCAGCGGTCTGGTCGGCGGACAGCAAATGGATCGCGAATTTCTTGCTGTCGCGCAGTACCGGGTAGGTGTCGGAGGCGTAGTTGGGGCAGAACAGCACCAGCGCCGGATCAATCGACAGCGCACTGAAGGCGCTGGCGGTGATGCCGACGATGGCGCCCTCCGGGTCGAGGGTGGTGACCACCGTGACCCCGGACGGAAACGAGCTCATGACGTCTTTGTAAATGCCGGGTTCGATCATGTCGCAGGACTCCTAGCGCATCACAAACGGATCAGGCATCGGCGCCTGAGAGAGGTTGATCCACACCGTTTTCAGTTCGGTGTAGGCCAGCACCGAATCGATGCCGCTTTCGCGTCCATAGCCACTGTTCTTGAAGCCGCCGATCGGCGCCATCGCCGACACTGCGCGGTAGGTGTTGACCCAGATGATCCCCGAACGCACATCCCGCGCCAGGCGATGGGCGCGGCCCAGGTCGCGGGTCCAGATGCCGGCGGCGAGGCCGAACTGCGAGTCGTTGGCAATCGTCAGCGCCTCGGCTTCATCTTTGAAGCGAATCACCGAAGCCACCGGGCCGAAGACTTCTTCCTGCATGATCTTCATCGAGTTGCGGTCGCACTCGAACAACGTCGGCTCGTAGAACCAGCCGTCACCGAGATCGTTCGGACGCTTGCCGCCGGTGCGCAAACGCGCACCTTCAGCGATGGCGTCAGCCACCAGACCTTCGACCACCGCCAGTTGCTGCGCGGTGGCCATCGGACCCATCTCGCTGTGGTCCTCCTGCGGGTTGCCGATGCGGATGCGCTGGGCGCGTTCGACCAGGCGGTTGACGAACTCGTCGTAGATTTCATCCTGCACCAGCAGGCGTGAACCGGACACGCAGCTCTGGCCGGAGGCGGCGTAGATCCCGGCAATCGCGCCGTTGATCGCGCTGTCCAGGTCGGCGTCGGCGAAGATGATGTTCGGCGACTTGCCGCCGAGTTCCAGCGACAGCTTGGCGAAGTTCTCGGCGCTGCTGCGCACCACATGCCGGGCCGTGGCCGCGCCGCCGGTGAAGGCGATCTTGCGGATCAGCGGATGGCGGGTGAGGGCGGCGCCGGTGCTCGGGCCGTAACCGGTGACGACGTTGACCACGCCTGACGGAATCCCGGCTTCGAGGGCCAGACGTGCCAGCTCAAGGATGGTCGCCGAGGCGTGCTCGGACGGCTTGATCACGATGGTGTTGCCGGCAGCGAGAGCCGGCGCCAGTTTGATCGCAGTCAGGTACAGCGGGCTGTTCCACGGAATGATCGCGGCAACCACACCCATCGCCTCGTGCACGGTGTAGGCAAACAGGTCGGGCTTGTCCAGCGGCAGGGTGCCGCCTTCGAGCTTGTCTGCGAGGCCTGCGGTGTAGTGGAAGAACTCCGGCAGATAACCGACCTGACCACGGGTTTCGCGGATCAGTTTGCCGTTGTCGCGGCTTTCCAACTGCGCCAGTTGTTCCTTGTTTTCTGCGATCAGGTCACCGAGACGCCGCAGCAGTTTGCCGCGGGCAGTGGCGGTGAGGCCGCGCCAGGCCGGGCTGTCGAAGGCAGTCTGCGCCGCTTGCACGGCGCGTTCGACATCGGCTTCATCGGCGTCGGGCAGTTCGGCCCAGGCTTGCGCGCTGGCCGGGTTGAGGCTTGTGAAAGTCTTGCCGGAGAGGGCGTCGACCCATTCTCCGCCGATGCACATCTGGAAGCGTGCGAGTGTCATGCAACGATCCCCTTTATATGGTTTTGTCGGGCGTGTGCGTAGTCGAGAAATTCCAGCAGCGTCTGGTTGACCAGGCGCGGCGACTCTACCGGCATCATATGCCGTTGCTCGGGCAGCACCGCAACCTTCGCACCGGGAATGCGCCGGGCCAGTTGCTCGGCCATTTCCGGGGTGGAACCGGGGTCGAGTTCGCCGGTGGCGATCAGCGTCGGCGCCTGTATGCTGCCGAGGTCGTCGGCGCGGTACATGTCCTGGGTGGCGAACAATTCGTAAGTGGTCAGGTAGCCTTGCGGATCATTGCCGGCCAGGGTCTGACGAATGGCCGCGATCTGCGCCGGGTTGGCCGCCTGATATTCACGGCTGAACCAGCGTGACAGCGCCGCTTCGGCATTGGCATCCGGGCCGTGTTCAGCGGCCTGCGCGGTACGGGCGATAACCCCGGCGCGCTGTTCTTCGCTGCGGTTGAACACGCTGTTGAGTACCACCAGGCTTTGCAGGCGCTCCGGGTAGTGCAGGGCAAACGCCCGCGCCACCAGGCCGCCCATGGAGAAACCGATCACCGCTGCCTCGGGCAGATTCAGGTGATCGAGCAGCTCCAGCAACTGATCGGCATAACCGAGCAGGCCGGTGCCGCTGGCCGGGCGCGGGCTGGCGCCGTGGCCGAGCATGTCGTAGGCGATCACCTGGTATTGGGCAGACAGGCCGACGATCTGGCCGCCCCACATTTCTTTGTTCAGGCCCACGCCGTGGATCAAGACCACGGGCTGGCCTTGGCCGGTCGCCAGGTAACTGGTGCCAGCCGGGGTGAGTTCAGCGGTGAGCCGAATCATGGAGCGCTCCTGCAATGCCTTTTTATTGTGATTACTGGGCTTTTTCGGCGGCCAGTTCTTCCAGATCGATGTAGCGGTTGCCGATGCGCGGGTGCAGGCGACCACCGTCGGCGCACCCGAGCACGACGACGATTTCGTCGGCACGCGGCGCGTCTTCGATCTGCATTTCCAGAGTGATGTAGTGCGAACGCTGGCCTTCGTCGTCCTTGTGCATCATCGGGATCTGGATCGACGTGCCCGGGCCGCCGCGCTTGTTGGTGAAGCTCAGGTAGCTCTTGGCCTTGACCGCTTCGCGGTAGTGGTTGCCGAAGCGCAGGGTGTGGATCACGGCCGAGGCGTGTTCGATCTCGCCGTCGGCGCCGACCACTGCCGCTTTGCCGTAAGCCTCGATCTTTTCGGCGCCACCAATGATGCCCACCAGCCGCTCGACCATCATGGCGCCGAGGTCGGAGCAGTTGGCGCGGATCTGCGGTTTCAGATCCTCGACGAAGCCGTTGCCGACCCACGGGTTCTTCATCACCACGGCCAGCCCGACCATGGTCACTGGCTTGTCAGTGGCTTTGCCACCTTCGATGAAGGTTTCTTCGACATAGCTGACGATCTTGCGAATTTCGAAACTCATGAGCTGCTCCGTAGTGGGATTGAGAGTGTCTGTGCGTCTGATGGTATACCATAATACCGATCGTGCAAGTCCCTCCGGTAACTTTTGCCGCATCCATCCGGCGAATGGCAGCGCATTCACCTGCCATCCTCATCAATCCGACCTGTCGCAATATCGATGTAGGAGCTGCGGCACGCTGCGATCTGTTGATCCTGTTTTTAAAGACCCGGATCAAAAGATCGCAGCGTGCCGCAGCTCCTACAGGGGTTTGTGTCGGGGTCATCCGGTTAACAAAAGATAACGTGGCGCCGATTGTCAGACGTTTCCAAAGCCCGATAGGATGAGCCAGCTTCCCAAGGCGCTCTGGACTGCGGGTTTCACGGCTATGCTTGTGACCCATCAGTCACCACGAGCACCCTTGCGGCGCCCTAAGGCCGAACGGCCTAACAATAATAAATAGGGGAAGGTCTATGAGTCGTTGCCGCCCGCCGGCGTTACGCAACACCGCGTTGCTGGCCACAGCACTCACTCTGCTGGGCTGTGCTGCCTTGTCGGCACCCGTGCTGGCCGCCGAAGCGCCGGCCGACGGGGTGTATTCCACCGAATCGGCCAAAGCCGCCAAAAGCCTGATACTCGATGTTGTCCACGCCGGCACCCGCCTGGTGGCGGTCGGTGATCGTGGGCACATTCTCTATTCCGATGACCAGGGCAAAAGCTGGACTCAAGCCAAAGTGCCGACCCGGCAACTGCTGACGGCAGTGTACTTCGTCGATGACAAGCACGGCTGGGCGGTGGGGCACGACGCGCAGATCCTCGCCAGCGACGACGGCGGCCTGACCTGGAGCAAACAGTTCGAAGACCTCAAGCGCGAAGCACCGCTGCTCGACGTCTGGTTCCAGGACGTCAACCACGGTGTTGCGGTCGGCGCTTACGGCGCACTGCTGGAAACCACCGACGGCGGCAAGAACTGGCAGGATGTCAGCGACCGCCTTGACAACCAGGATCAGTTCCACCTCAACGCCATCGCCGCCGTCAAGGACGCTGGTCTGTTCATTGTCGGCGAGCAGGGCAGCATGTTCCGCTCCCCGGACTGGGGCCAGACCTGGGAGAAACTCCAGGGGCCCTATCAGGGCTCGCTGTTCGGCGTGATCGGCACTGCGCAAGCGCAAACCCTGTTGGCCTATGGCTTGCGCGGCAACCTCTACCGCTCCAGCGACTTTGGCAGCACCTGGCAGCAGGTCGAACTCAAGGCCGCGCGCGGTGCGCTGGAGTTCGGTCTGTCCGGCGCCACGCTGCTTGCCGATGGCTCGATCGTGATCGTCGGCAACGGCGGCTCGGTGATCAGCAGCAGCGACAACGGCGAAACCTTCAGCGTGTTCAACCGCCCGGACCGCATCTCGCTGTCCTCGGTGACAGCGGCCGGCGACGGCAATCTGATTCTGACCGGGCAGGGCGGCGTGCACACCACGCAGCCAAACGGCGCCGAAATCAATAATAAGAAGGCGGGGCTATGACTTCCTTGATCACTCCTCAGCAGGACAAAGCGACGCTCCTCGAACGTCTGATTTTCAACAACCGCCCGGCCGTGATCCTGATCTGCCTGGTGGTCAGCATTTTCCTGTTCTGGCAAGCCACGCTGATCCGCCCGTCCACCAGTTTCGAAAAAATGATCCCGCTCAAGCATCCGTTCATCGAGAAGATGATGGAGCACCGCAACGATCTGGCGAACCTGGGCAACACCGTGCGCATTTCGGTGGAAGCCAAGGACGGCGACATCTTCTCCAAGGAGTACATGGAGACGCTGCGCCAGATCAACGACGAGGTGTTCTACATCTCCGGCGTCGACCGCTCCGGCCTCAAGTCGCTGTGGAGTCCGAGCGTACGCTGGACCGAAGTCACCGAAGAAGGTTTTGCCGGCGGTGAAGTGATTCCGCAAAGCTACGACGGCTCGCCGGACAGCCTTGACATGCTGCGCAACAACGTCCTCAAATCCGGACAGGTCGGGCGGCTGGTGTCCAATGACTTCAAGTCGAGCATCGTCGACATCCCGCTGCTGGAGTCCTACCCGGACCCGCAGGATCAGGGCAAGCTGCTGGCGCTGGACTACCGCCAGTTCTCCCATGAACTCGAAGACAAGATCCGCAACAAGTTTGAAGCGCAGAACCCCAACGTCAAGATCCACATCGTCGGCTTCGCCAAGAAGGTCGGTGACCTGATCGACGGCCTGGTGATGGTGGTGATGTTCTTCGGCATCGCTTTCGTCATCACCCTGATCCTGCTGCTGTGGTTCACCAACTGTCTGCGCAGCACGGTGGCGGTGTTGAGCACCACGCTGGTGGCGGTGGTCTGGCAGCTCGGGCTGATGCACTTCTTCGGTTTCGGGCTGGATCCGTATTCGATGCTGGTGCCGTTCCTGATCTTCGCCATCGGCATTTCCCACGGCGTGCAGAAGATCAACGGGATCGCCCTGCAATCGAGTGAAGCGGACAACGCCCTGACGGCGGCGCGGCGCACTTTCCGGCAGCTGTTCCTGCCGGGGATGATCGCGATTCTCGCCGACGCCGTGGGCTTCATCACCCTGCTGATCATCGACATCGGGGTAATCCGCGAACTGGCGATCGGCGCGTCCATCGGCGTGGCGGTGATCGTGTTCACCAACCTGATCCTGCTGCCGGTGGCGATTTCCTATGTCGGCATCAGCAAGCGCGCCATCGCCAAGAGCAAGAAGGACGCGAATCGCGAACACCCGTTCTGGCGCATGTTGTCGAATTTCGCCAGCCCGAAAGTGGCGCCGGTTTCCATCGCCCTGGCGCTGATCGCGTTCGGCGGCGGCCTCTGGTACAGCCAGAACCTGAAAATCGGCGACCTCGATCAAGGCGCACCGGAATTGCGTCCGGACTCGCGCTACAACAAGGACAACAACTTCATCATCAACAACTACTCCACCAGTTCCGACGTGCTGGTGGTGATGGTCAAGACCGCCACCGAAGGTTGCTCGCGCTACGAAGCGATGGCGCCGATCGATGAGCTGATGTGGAAGATGCAGAACACCGAGGGCGTGCAGTCGGCGATCTCGCTGGTGACCGTGTCCAAGCAGATGATCAAGGGCATGAACGAGGGCAACCTGAAATGGGAAACCCTGTCGCGCAACCCGGACGTGCTGAACAACTCGATTGCCCGTGCCGACGGCCTGTACAACAACAGCTGTTCGCTGGCGCCAGTGTTGATCTTCCTCAATGACCACAAGGCCGAAACCCTCGACCGTGCGGTGCATGCGGTGCAGGAATTCGCCAAGGCCAACAACAAGGACGGTCTGGAATTCATCCTTGCCGCCGGTAATGCCGGGATCGAGGCGGCCACCAACGAAGTGATCAAACAGGCCGAACTGACCATCCTGATCCTGGTGTACATCTGCGTCGCGGTGATGTGCATGATCACCTTCCGTTCATGGGCGGCGACCCTGTGCATCGTCCTGCCGCTGGTGCTGACCTCGGTGCTGGGCAACGCGCTGATGGCGTTCATGGGCATCGGCGTCAAGGTCGCGACCCTGCCGGTGGTGGCGCTGGGCGTGGGGATTGGCGTGGACTACGGCATCTACATCTACAGCCGACTGGAAAGTTTCCTGCGCGCCGGTCTGCCGTTGCAGGAAGCCTATTACCAGACCCTGAAATCCACCGGTAAAGCGGTGCTGTTCACCGGTCTTTGCCTGGCGATCGGCGTGTGCACCTGGATCTTCTCGGCGATCAAGTTCCAGGCCGACATGGGCCTGATGCTGACCTTCATGCTGCTGTGGAACATGTTCGGTGCGCTGTGGCTGCTGCCGGCGCTGGCGAAGTTCCTGATCAAACCGGAGAAACTGGCGGGGCAGAAGGGCAATTCGCTGTTTGCCCACTGATCCGTCTGTCTGAAACGACAAAGCCGCAACCTTTGGGGTTGCGGCTTTTTTATGAGTCAAGATCAAAAGCCCCTCACCCTAGCCCTCTCCCGGGGGGAGAGGGGACCGATCCGGGTATATTGGAGATCTGCACCGACTTGAACGACTTGCTTTGAATCCATAATCGACTCAGTCATTCAGGTCGATGTATGACGAAGAACAACTCGGTCAGTTCCCTCTCCCTCCGGGAGAGGGCTAGGGTGAGGGCCGGCGGTCTCAAGGCTTAAGAAAGTTCGGTGCCTAGCACGACGCTAAGCGCACTGCGCGCATCATCCAGCTGCACCAGCGTTGCATGCCTTGCACCCAGCGCATCACGGTTCTCGATCGCGGTGAGAATCGCCTTGTGCCGCGGCAGCGCCAGTTCATGCAGGTTCGGCCGCTGGTTGGAATGCTTCAACGCCTCGGCAATCGCCACCGAAAGCATGTTGCACAGGTTCGCCAGCAGATCGTTGTGAGTCGCGTCGGCGATGCGGCTGTGGAAGTCCAGATCCGGCTGCAGCAAGGCTTCCGGGGTCGGCGCGGCTTCCATGCGTTGATAGGCTTCGCCGATGGCCGCGATGTCGGCCTCGGTCGCATGCTGGGCGGCGAGGGCGGCAGCGGCCGGTTCGATGATGCTGCGTACGCTGGTCAGCACATTGAAGAATTCATTCTGCGGACTGCTTTGCATCAGCCAGTGCAGCACGTCCGGGTCGAGCATGTGCCACTCGCGGCGCGCCTTGACCACCGTGCCGACCCGCGGTTTTGAATACACCAGCCCCTTGGCCACCAGCACCCGCGTCGCTTCGCGCAACACCGGCCGGCTCACCGCGTATTCCTCGCACAACAGCGCTTCGGCGGGCAGTTTGTCGTCGGGCAAAAAGCGTCCGGAGACGATCTGCATGCCCAGTTCCTGGACAATGCGCGAGTGCATGCTTTTGCGGTCGGAAGGTTTGCGGTAATCCATGGGGAACGGCGCGATCCTGAGCGATGGAGATGCCGCGCATCATAGCAGGCGTGCGGCGCAATCATCAGGCCTGAAATCTGCGAACACCCTGTGGCGAGGGAGCTTGCTCCCGCTGGGCTGCGCAGCGGCCCCAAAACCGGTATATGCGGTTCTCCTGTGATACCGCTAATGCTGATTTGCGACTGCTACGCAGCCGAGCGGGAGCAAGCTCCCTCGCCACAGTGGTTGGATTCAGGCCTGAAAGATTTTGCTGTTAATGAGAATGGCGCGGCACTTCGGCCCCTCGGCAACCCACCAGGAAGTCGAAATCACAACCTTGATCCGCCTGCAGCACATGGTCGATGTACAGCTGACGATAGCCACCCACCAACAATTGCTGCGGTGGCTGCAGATCCGCCATGCGCGCCGCCAGTTCGGCATCCGGAATGTCCAGATGCAAACGCCCGCTGGCGCAGTCCAGCTCGATCCAGTCGCCTTCCTGCACCACCGCCAACGGCCCGCCGGCCGCCGCTTCCGGGGCGACGTGCAAAACCACCGTGCCGTACGCGGTGCCACTCATCCGCGCGTCGGAGATACGCACCATATCCGTCACGCCCTGCGCTAGCAGCTTGGCCGGCAAACCCATGTTGCCGACCTCGGCCATGCCCGGATAACCCTTCGGCCCGCAGTTCTTCATCACCAGAATCGAGTCTTTATCGACATCCAGTTCCGGATCATTGATTCGCGCCTTGTACATGTCGAAGTTCTCGAACACCACCGCGCGACCGCGATGCTGCATCAGCTCAGGCGTGGCGGCGGACGGCTTGAGCACCGCACCGAGCGGCGCCAGGTTGCCGCGCAGCACGCAGATACCGCCGTCAGCGCGGATCGGATTGTCGAGGGTGCGGATCACTTCGTCCTCGCCATAGATCGGCGCATCCTTGGTGTTCTCGCCCAGCGATTTACCGTTGACGGTCAGGGCATTCGGATTGGGGATCAGATTGGCCTCACCGAGACGCCGCAGTACTGCCGGCAAGCCACCGGCGTAGTAAAACTCTTCCATCAGAAAACGCCCGGACGGTTGCAGGTCGACGATGGTCGGCATGCCACGCCCGATGCGGGTCCAGTCGTCCAGATCCAGCTCGACGCCGATGCGCCCGGCGATGGCTTTCAAGTGGATCACCGCGTTGGTCGAACCGCCGATGGCGGCGTTTACACGGATAGCGTTTTCAAACGCTTCCTTGGTCAGAATCTTCGACAGGCGCAAGTCTTCGCGCACCATCTCCACCGCGCGCATGCCGGACATGTGCGCCAACACATAACGCCGTGCATCCACCGCCGGAATCGCCGCGTTGTGCGGCAGGGACGTGCCGAGCGCTTCGGCCATGCAGGCCATGGTCGACGCGGTGCCCATGGTGTTGCAGGTGCCCGCCGAGCGCGACATGCCGCCCTCGGCTGCAAGGAAATCGTCGATGGTGATGGTGCCGGCCTTGACCTGTTCGCTGAGCTGCCAGACCACCGTGCCGGAGCCGATGTCCTTGCCCTTGTGTTTGCCGTTGAGCATCGGCCCGCCGGTGACGACGATCGCCGGCACGTCGCAACTGGCCGCGCCCATCAGTAGCGCCGGGGTGGTTTTGTCGCAGCCGGTCAGCAGCACCACGCCGTCAATCGGGTTGCCGCGAATCGCTTCTTCGACGTCCATGCTCGCCAGGTTGCGGGTGAGCATGGCGGTCGGGCGCAGGTTCGACTCGCCATTGGAGAACACCGGGAATTCCACCGGAAAGCCACCGGCCTCGATCACCCCGCGTTTGACGTGCTCCGCAATCTGGCGGAAATGCGCGTTGCACGGGGTCAATTCCGACCAGGTGTTGCAGATGCCGATGATCGGCTTGCCATGAAACTGGTGGTCGGCGATGCCCTGATTCTTCATCCAGCTGCGGTACATGAAGCCGTTCTTGTCGGCAGTGCCAAACCATTGGGCCGAGCGCAGGGTGGGTTTCTTCTCAGACATGATCGATTCTCTTATTGTAAGACTATTGTTTGCGAGTCACGGCTAAACATAAGCGCAAAATCGTCGCTTTGGAAGTGTTGTTGGGTAATTAGTATTACTATATAGTCGTTTTCGACGGAGGGATTGGCCCTGGCGGTTTTCCGCGAGAGGCGTCCCCCGAGGTTCTATAAAAACAACAATCGGAGACCGATCCCATGAGCCAGGAACTGCGGCTTGTTCGCCGCATCACGCTGAAACTGATCCCCTTCCTGATCCTGCTGTACCTGATCGCCTATGTGGATCGCTCCGCCGTCGGCTTCGCCAAGCTGCACATGGGCGCCGACATCGGTATCGGCGACGCGGCCTACGGTTTCGGTGCCGGACTGTTTTTCATCGGCTACTTTCTTCTCGAAATCCCCAGCAACCTGATGCTCGAGCGCTTCGGTGCGCGGCGCTGGTTCGCGCGGATCATGATCACCTGGGGCGCGATCACCATCGGCATGGCGTTCGTCCAGGGCCCGCACAGTTTCTACGTGATGCGCTTTCTGCTCGGCGCGGCGGAGGCGGGGTTCTTCCCCGGCGTTCTGTACTACATCACCCAATGGTTCCCGGTGCGCCATCGCGGCAAGATCCTCGGCCTGTTCATCCTCTCCCAACCGATCGCGATGATGATCACCGGCCCGGTGTCCGGCGGCTTGCTGGGCATGGACGGCATCCTCGGTCTGCACGGCTGGCAGTGGCTGTTCATCGTCATCGGGACCCCGGCGATCCTGCTGACCTGGCCGGTCCTGCGCTGGCTGCCCGATGGCCCGCAAAACGTGAAGTGGATGGATCAGGCCGAGAAAGACTGGCTGACCGGCGAACTGAAAAAGGATCTTCAGGAATACGGCCAGACCCGTCACGGCAACCCGCTGCATGCACTCAGGGACAAACGCGTGTTGCTGCTGGCGCTGTTCTACCTGCCGGTGACCCTGAGCATTTATGGCCTCGGCCTGTGGCTGCCGACGCTGATCAAACAGTTCGGCGGCAGCGATCTGGTGACCGGTTTCGTCTCGGCGGTGCCGTACATCTTTGGCATCGTCGGCCTGCTGATCGTGCCGCGCAGTTCCGACCGCATGAATGATCGCTACGGCCATCTGGCGGTGCTTTATGTGCTGGGCGCGCTGGGCCTGTTTTTCAGCGCGTGGCTGACCTTGCCGGTGGCGCAATTGGCGGCGCTGTGCCTGGTTGCGTTCGCGCTGTTTTCCTGCACCGCGGTGTTCTGGACCTTGCCGGGGCGGTTCTTCGCTGGGGCGAGTGCGGCGGCTGGGATTGCGCTGATCAACTCGGTGGGCAACCTCGGCGGGTATATCGGGCCGTTCGTGATCGGGGCGTTGAAGGAATACACCGGGAATCTTGGCTCCGGCCTGTACTTCCTCTCGGGGGTGATGGTGTTCGGTTTGATCCTGACGGGCATCGTCTACCGCGTGCTGGAACGCAAGCACGTGCTGCCGGTTGAGCAGTTCGCCGCCAGTGCACGCGGTGCCACAAGAACCTGATATCAAACGAACCATCACCGCAAACCCTGTGGGAGCTGGCTTGCCAGCGATGACGGCGGTACATCCAACATAGCGGTATCAGACAGATTGCCATCGCTGGCAAGCCAGCTCCCACAGGGTTTTGCAGTGTTTCGAAGTTTTGTTTACAGGAGAAATTTATGCATCTGGTTCAATTCGAATTGATCAACGGCGAGCGCCGCGTCGGCGTGGTCGACAACGGCCTGATCCGCGAAGTGCAGGACGCCCGCAGCGTACGCGATCTCGCGCTGGCCGCCATCGAAGCCCGCAGCACTCTGGAGCAGCAAGTACAAACCCACGGCCTCGGCATCAGTCATGACTATGCGCAGTTGCTCAAAGACCGGCGCATCCTGCCGCCGCTGGACCACCCGGACCCGGCGCACCTGCTGGTCAGCGGCACCGGCCTGACGCACCTGGGCAGCGCCTCGGCGCGGGACAAGATGCACCAGCAGGCCGGCGACGAAGCGCAAATGACCGACACCATGCGCATCTTCAAATGGGGCGTGGAGGGTGGCAAACCGGCGGCAGGGCAGGCCGGCGTGCAGCCGGAATGGTTCTACAAGGGCGACGGCAGCATCGTCGTGCGTCCGGGTGAGGCCTTTCCGCTGCCGCCGTTCGCCGAGGATGCCGGTGAGGAACCGGAGATGGCCGGGCTCTACGTCATCGGCCACGACGGCAAACCGTATCGCCTCGGTTTCGCGGTGGGCAATGAGTTCTCCGACCACGTCATGGAACGCAAGAACTACCTGTACCTGGCCCACTCGAAACTGCGCAGTTGCAGCTACGGCCCGGAACTGCGCACCGGTGAATTGCCTCAACATCTGGCCGGCACCAGCCGCATCCTGCGCAACGGCGAAGTGCTTTGGCAGAACGAATTCCTCAGCGGCGAGGCCAACATGTGCCACAGCCTCGCCAACCTTGAATACCACCATTTCAAATACCGCCAGTTCCTGCGTCCCGGCGACGTGCACATCCACTTTTTCGGCACCGCGACCCTGTCGTTCGCCGATGGCATCCGCACCCAACCGGGCGACCGGTTTGAAATCAGCCAGGCCGAATTCGGCGCACCGCTGGTCAACGGCATCGCCCCGGCAGCAGCGGCTTTTCAACCGGACAGCATCGGCACCCTTTAAGGAGCTCCCATGACTCAGATTCTCGGCCACAACTACATCGGCGGACAGCGCAGCGCAGCAGGCAACGTCAAACTGCAAAGCGTCGACGCGACTACTGGCGAACAGCTGCCGTACGATTTCATTCAGGCGACTGAAGCCGAAGTCGATGCCGCCGCCAAAGCCGCCGCCGCAGCGTACCCGGCCTATCGCAGCCTCAGCGCCGAACGCCGTGCACAGTTTCTCGAGGCGATTGCCGATGAACTGGATGCCTTGGGTGATGAGTTCGTTGCGCTGGTCTGCCGCGAAACCGCGCTGCCGGCAGGGCGAATTCAGGGTGAGCGCGGGCGCACCAGCGGGCAGATGCGCCTGTTCGCCAAAGTTCTGCGGCGCGGTGATTTCTACGGCGCGCGAATCGATTTGCCGTTACCGGATCGCCAGCCGTTGCCGCGTCCGGATCTGCGCCAGTACCGCATCGGCCTCGGCCCGGTGGCGGTGTTCGGTGCGAGCAACTTTCCGCTGGCGTTCTCCACGGCCGGTGGCGATACCGCAGCCGCGCTGGCCGCCGGTTGCCCGGTGGTGTTCAAGGCTCATTCGGGCCACATGGCAACCGCTGAACTTGTCGCCGATGCACTGATTCGCGCCGCCGAAAAAACCGCGATGCCGGCCGGTGTGTTCAACATGATCTACGGCGGTGGCGTTGGCGAATGGCTGGTCAAGCATCCGGCGATTCAGGCAGTGGGTTTTACCGGTTCGCTCAAGGGCGGGCGCGCACTGTGCGACATGGCCGCGGCGCGGCCGCAACCGATCCCGGTGTTTGCCGAAATGTCGAGTATCAACCCGGTGATCGTTCTGCCTCAAGCCCTGGCTGAACGCTCGGAAAGCATCGCCCGCGACCTGACCGCCTCGGTGGTGCAGGGCTGCGGCCAGTTCTGCACCAATCCGGGATTGGTCATTGGTATTCGTTCGCCGCAGTTCAGCGCCTTCGTCCAGCAAGTCGCCGGGCTGATTGGCGACCAACCGGCGCAGACCATGCTCAACGCCGGCACCCTCGGCAGCTATGGCAAAGGCCTGCAGAAGCTCTTGACGCATTCCGGGATCGAGCACTTGGCGGGCCAGCCGCAGCAGGGTAATCAGGCGCAGCCGCAATTGTTCAAGGCTGACGTCAGTCTGTTGATCGGCGGTGACGAGGTGCTGCAGGAGGAGGTGTTCGGCCCGACCACGGTGATCGTCGAAGTGGCCGACAAGGCGCAACTGAGCGCGGCATTGCACGGCCTGCACGGGCAACTGACGGCGACGATTATCGGCGAGCTGGCCGACTTCGAACGCTTCCCGGAGCTGACGCCGCTGCTTGAGCAGAAGGTCGGGCGGATCCTGCTCAATGGTTACCCGACCGGGGTCGAGGTGTGTGATGCGATGGTGCATGGCGGGCCGTATCCGGCGACGTCCGATGCGCGCGGCACCTCGGTGGGGACGCTGGCGATTGATCGCTTCCTGCGCCCGGTGTGTTTCCAGAACTATCCCGACAGTTTGCTGCCCGAACCACTGAAAAACGCCAACCCGTTGCGTATCCAGCGGCTGGTGGATGGCAAGCCGTCACGCGACGCGTTGTAACTGACAGCCGATATCCCTGTGGGAGCTGGCTTGCCAGCGATGAGGACGGCACATTCAACATTGATGTGTCTGACAAATTGCTATCGCTGGCAAGCCAGCTCCCACAGGGTTCTGCGTCAACAATGAGCTATCATTGCGGGTTTCCCCCTGAAAGACTTGATTGCCATGACTGCCCAAACCCTTCTCAACGCCCTCGAACACTGCGGCATGGTCGAAATCGATGGCTTGCACGCCTTCGAATTCGCCCTCGACGAAGACGACAACCTGCACATCGAATGCATGGATGGCCGAGCGGCCAAGCATTGGGAATTTACGCCGGCTCAGGTCGCAGCGGCTACTTTTGATAACGACCTGCAGAGCTGGTTGATCGTTGGTGATTCCGGCGAGCATCGCCTGGTTTGCCTCGGTGATGTAGTCAGCAGCAGCGATGACGAGGAAGATGATCAATGAACATGCGTAAATTCTGGCCACTGCTGATGGCCGGCAGCGTCGGTGCGATGGGCCTGTCCAGTGCCAGCGCCGAGACTTATCAATTGCTGGTCGGCTCCTACACCGCCGGCACAAGCCAGGGCATCTATCGAATGAATTTCGATAGCGCCACCGGCCAGATCGACGCCAAGCCGCTGCAAGTGGTGAAGAGCGCAAACCCGTCGTGGCTGACCTTGTCCAAAGACCAGAAGCAGCTGTTCGTGGTCAACGAAAACGGCCCCGGCCAGAAAGATCCGGTCGGCCGCGTCAGCAGCTATTCCATCGATCCCAAGACCCACGCCCTGACCCTGATCAATCAAGTGCAGAGCCTGGGCAACGAGCCGACCCATTCGAGCCTCAGTGGCGATGCCAGCCATCTGTTCGTCAGCAACTATTCGGTGATGGAAGATCCGGGTGGCACGCTGGCGGTGTTGCCGGTCGGTGCCGATGGCAAACTGAAACCGGTGGTGCAGATGAGCGCGCACCCGGCGAGCCGGGTCAATCCGGAGCGCCAGGCGTCCAACCACGTGCACTCGACGGTGTCCTCGCCGGATGGTCGCTATGTGTTCTCCAATGATCTGGGGGCGGACAAGGTGTTCATCTATCGATTCGACCCGAAAGCCAATCCGGATCTGCCACTGACTCCGGCGAAAACCGCGTCGGTGAGCCTGCCCGCCGGTAGCGGCCCGCGCCATCTCCTGTTCAGCGCGGACGGCAAGCATGCCTGGCTGACCATGGAAATGAGCGCGCAGGTCGCGGTGTTCGACTACCACGACGGCGTGCTGACCCAGACGCAAATGGTCGATCTGGCCGCCGGTCAGCCGACTTCGGACAAGGCCGGCGCAGCGCTGCATGCGTCTGCCGACGGCAAGTTCCTCTACGTCAGCAATCGCGGCACCGCCAATCAACTGGTGGTGTTCAGCATCGATCCGGCGACCGGCCAGCTCAAGGAACTGCAAAAGCGTTCGGTGGAAGGCGATCACCCGCGTGAGTTCAGCCTTGATCCGAGTGGCAAGTTCCTGCTGATCGCCAACCAGAAGAGCAACGAAATTGTTGTCGTCGAGCGCGACGCCAAGACCGGTCTGCTCGGCAAAACCGTGCAAAAACTGCCGATGGACGCCCCGAGCGACCTGAAGTTTCTAGTGCGACAATAAGCCACAGGCCCCGGTTTGCGGGGCCTGTCTCATTGTATTAATCGCGCTGATATCCGGTAATGCTACAAAGCATTTCAAGCGATCAACCCTCGAGCGTTAAGTTTGCTTCACGGCCCAACCGGGCAAGCAAGCCAACCGAACACGAGGGTTACCGCCATGAACTTCAATCTCTTCTCTGTTATCGCCGCTTCCGCTATTTCCGCTACCGTTGCGCTGCCAGCCAGTGCCAACGTTGAAATCGCCAGCAAAAAATCCCACACCCAGAGCTACACCCAGAAATACCTGCAACAGAGCGCCAACTTCTACGCCGCACTGGACCACAAAGCTCAACACTGAAATGCCCGCTTCGAACAACTCCCTGTAGGAGCTGCCGAAGGCTGCGATCTTTTGATCTTGTTTTTAAAAAGCAAAACCAACAGATCGCAGCCTTCGGCAGCTCCTACACGTGTGCGTGTGTTTTTCGCAGCCTGATAGGTTTCTTGAACCGCGCAAATAGACCGGCTAAATAATCAACCAAGCTGATGTTTACTATGGCAAACCCTGAGTGGTTACCACGGCTTTTTTGATTGATCCTGACGGCACTGAAACATGCCCACGGAGCACATCATGGCCAGTTCAATCATTACCTCAGCCAAGCGCGGCGCCTACCTGGCCATCGGTCTTTACCTGGCACTGGTGCTGTTTGTCAGCATCGCGTCGCAGACGCAACACAACTTCGAAGCACCGATCGAAGTCGCACACCCCGGCATCCAGTTCGAACACCGCGCCGACGTGTTGGTTGATCGTGCTGAACTCGCAGGAGTGGGCGGAGCATGAAAGGTTACAGACTCTGGGTCATCGCCGGTCTGGCCCTGATGACCAATGGCGCGGCGTTACTCGGCTTCGGCCAAGGCTCGGTCGGTGCACTGGCACGGGCCATAGAGGCCAATCACAGCATTGCGCACAACATCGAACGGGCCAGCTCCCAAGGGTTGCTGGCCGGCAATCCGCCGATCAAGGCCGAGGTCGACTTTCTTGGTCCATTTGAAGTGGACTGCATGGCACTGGGCATGTGCAACGCGCTTGCATAACCTGTGGCGAGGGAGCTTGCTCCCGCTCGGCTGCGCAGCAGTCGCAAAACCATTCAACACGGATCATCAGAAATTGGGTATCGCCGCATTTGGGGCTGCTTCGCAACCCAGCGGGAGCAAGCTCCCTCGCCACAGGGGGGCGGCAAGCAGGAAGAGGGGGTTATTTCTTCATGATCGAGGTGAAGAGGTCGGATTCGAGGAAGCGCGGTAGCCACGCCTGCAAGCGAACGAAAGGCGTCTGCGCAAACCACTCGCGATCCACATGCGCAAACTGCCGCACGAACGGCAGCAGGGCGATATCCGCCAGGCTGGGATGCTCAGTCAGCAAGTAATCGCGATCCCTCAGCAACTCATCCAGCCGCTGCAAAAACACCGCCCCCTCAGCCCGATAAACCTCCATCGGCTGCTGGGGATAGCGCTCGGCGTATTTGTAGCGGTTCAAATGCACTTTGAACACTTGATCATTGGCTTCGATCAATTCGGCAATTCGTGAATCACCGCCGAGCAGCCAATTGTCCGGATCGTTCTGTGCCAACGCCCAGCGCATGATCTCCAGACTTTCATCAATCACCTGTCCATCCGCATCCAGCACCGGCACCGTGCCTTTGGGCGAGATCGCCAGCATCTCGGCCGGTTTGGCCTTGAGGCTGACTTCGACGATCTCCACCGCCACGCCCGAATAACGCAGGGCCATCCGCGCGCGCATCGCGTACGGGCAGCGGCGGAATGAATACAACGTATTCATTTCACCTCCAGGGTGCTCAAACCATTGCCCAGGCGTTGCACCTGAATCTGCACCGGAATCCGTTCGTGCATTTCCTGCACGTGGGAAATCACCGCGACCTTGCGCCCCTGCGCCTGCAAGCCGTCGAGGGCATCCATCGCCAGTTGCAGCGATTCCGGGTCGAGGCTGCCGAAGCCTTCGTCGATGAACAGCGATTCGATTTTCAGCGTGCTCGAGGCCATCGATGCCAGCCCCAGCGCCAGAGCCAGCGACACCAAAAAGGTCTCGCCGCCGGACAGCGAATGCACCGAGCGCAATTCGTCGCCCATCTCGGTATCCATCACCAGCAGGCCGAGCATGCTGCCGCCGCGTTTGAGGCGATAGCGCTTGACCAGTTGGCGCAACTGCACGTTGGCGTGATGCACCAGCAGGTCGAGGTTGTAGGCCTGGGCGATCTTGCGGAAGGTGTCGCCGGTGGCCGAACCGATCAAGGCATTCAGGCGCGCCCAGCGCTGGTACTCGGCATAGGCGTCGGCGATCTGCTGCGCGAGTGCCTGATTGGCGTTTTGCCGGCGCTGATCTTCGGCCTGTTCGGCGCGCAGTTCGGCGCACTGTTGCTCGCTGAGATTGAACTGGTTCTGCAGGTCGGCGAGGGCGCTGGCGAGTTGTTCGGCATCGAGATTGCCATTGTGCTGCGCCTGATGATCAGCCAGACGCTGATCACGTTCCTGCAGCAGCACCTTGGCCTGTTCGATGGCTTTTTCGTTGTGCTGCAAGCGTTGGCGCAATTCGCCGAGCTGCGTGTCATCGACACGCAGCAGGTCTTCGAGGCCGCCGTCATCCAGCTCCGGATGACGTGCGCGCCAGTCGGCAATCTTCTGCGTCAGTTCGTCGTCTTCGCTTTGCAGTGCCTGTAAGCGCTCTTGCTGCGCCTTGAGTTCGGCTCCCATCTGCACCCGTTGCGTGCGCACGTTCTGCAGCTGCGCGGCGGTGCCGGTTTCGGCATTGCGCGCCTGTTCCACGGCCTGTTCCAGTTGCTGCTGCCAGTGCTCGGCGCTGCTGTGTTCGCCCAGCAGTTGTGCGAGTTTTTCCTGACTGGCCTGTTGCTGCGTGGCCAGGGCGCCGAATTGCTGCTCGGCGCTTTGCAGCTGCTGTACGCGGCTGAGCTGGCGATCCTGTTCCTTCTCCAGCGTCTGCTGGCGTTGCTGCTGCTCTGCCAATTCTTCCTTCTGCTGCTCGACCTGCGCCAGACGCTCGGCAATCTGTCGATCCAGTTGCATGAAGGTCGCCGCCGGTTCAACGCGCAAGGCTGCAAGCGTATCGGCCGGCAACAGGCTGGCGAACGCAGCGAGTTCCTCGTCGAGGCGCTGACGGTCGCTGCTCAACTCGCGTTGTTGATTGCTCAGGTGCTGCGCGGCCTGCTGATGCGCGGTTTCGGCGTTGCGCAGTTGCTGGGTCAGGCGCGCCGCGTCCTGTTGCAGGGTGAGCAGGGCGCTCTGGCGTTGTTCGTCCTGCGTGATGCTCTGGTTCAGTTGATCGGTTTGCCGGGTCAGCCAGGCGTCACGCTTGTCGGCATCCTGATTGAGTAACTGAGGCGCCAGCGGATGCGCCTCCAGACTCGGCGCCAGTGCCTGCAGCTGGGCGTTCAATTGCTCCTGCTGTTGCAGCAGCTCTTTCTGCCGGGCTATCACGCCGCCGACTTCAGCGCGCAGTTCGGTGAGTTTTTCCTTGAGCAGATCCACCGCTTGCTGCGCACTGGCCTGCTCGGATTCATCATGACGGCCGAGGCTTTGCAACAGCGCTTCCGGCTGATGATACGGGTGCTCGTGGCTGCCACAAACCGGGCACGGCTGGTCGTCCTGCAACTGTGCGCGCAACTCTTCGACACTGGCGCTGCGGGCCAGACGCTGACGTTCGAGCAGTTCACGGGTGACGTTGAGGGTTTGCTCGGCGACGGTCAGTTCGGCTTTGCTTTTCACCCCGTCCTGGGTCAGCCGTTCGCGCTCTTGCTGCGCGTCGAGCAGACGCTGCTGCAGCTCGGCGCCGCGTTTTTCCAGCTCCTGCTGACTGGCCCAGAGCCGCGTCAGGTCTTCGATGGCGCGCAGTTGTTTGCGGTTGTCCTGCAGCAGATTGCCAAGGATGCCGATCTGCTCGGCGACGGCATCCGGCTCGGCGCCGGCCTCTTTGAACAGTACTTCCAGTTGCTGCTTTTGCGTGGCCAGCGCGTCGGCACTGTGCGCGGCATTCTGTTCGAGGGTCGCCAGTTCGGCCTGACCCTTGTTCAGGCGATTGCCGATCAGCATCAGCTGTTGCAGGCGATCGCGATAGGCATTCCACGCATCGCTGAGCGGCGCCAGATCGGCACTTTGCTCCAGTCCGGCGGCGATTTTCTGCAAGCGTTCGGCGACTTGCACCTGTTTATCCTGCAAGGTCTGAATCGCGCTCTGGCCCTCACTGCAGGCCTGCTCGGCGGCTTGCCGGGCCTCGGCGCTGAGGGCGGTGTCCTTGGCGAGGCGGGCGAGGGTGCTTTGCTCGTCGAAGGCCTGACGCAGTAGCGGGGCGCTCTCACTGTGGCGCTGCTGCGCTTCGCTGAGGGCGACTTTCGCCGACTCGAGTGCCTGCTCCAATTGCGTCTGGCGTTCGCCGAGTTCGCCGTGTTGGTGAGTGTGCGCAGCAATCTGCGCCGCCAACGGGGTCAGCTGCACATCGAGCTCAGTCTTGCGCGCGAACTGGTGGCGTTGCGGGGCGAGTTGCTCCAGGCGCGTCAGCTTCAGGCGCTCGCCGGCCAGACCTTCCCACTGATGTTGCGCACTGTGCAGTTGTTCGGCAGCCGCTTGCTGCGCGTCCTGCAACTGACGCAAATCCTTGAGCCAGCTGTGCTGTTGTTCCAGTTGCTTGAGCTGCGCCTGCTGCACTTTCAACTGTTGCTGGGCAGCGCTGAAACGCTCATCGAGTTCGGCCCGAGCTTCGGGCGTCAGCGGAGTGACGCCGGTGGCCTGATCCTGCAGCAACTTGTGCGCTTCGCGGGCCTCTTTGGTCTTGTCGAACGCGCGCCGGCCAAGGCGGGTATAGAGCGCGGTGTCGGTGAGCTTTTCCAGCAGTTCGCTGCGGTCGTTGTCGTCGGCCTTGAGGAACGCGCTGAACTCGCTCTGGGCCAGCAGCACGGCGCGGGTGAACTGTTCGAAGTTCAGACCGAGCGCGGCTTCGAGTTGGGTTTTGTATTCGCCTTTCTGACTGGCGAGCAGTTGATCCTGATCGATGTCACGCAGGCTCTGACGGCTGATCTGCAACTTGCCGCCAGCCTTTTCCCGGGCACGGTTGGCTTCCCAGCGCGCCCGGTAACGGCGGCCATCGACGCCGACGAAATCCACTTCCGCATAACCTTCACCGGTACCACGGCGCAGCAAAGTGCGCGGGTCACCGGTGGCAATTTCACCGTCGGCGTCCGGCACCTTGGCGTCGCGGCCAGTATTGTTCAGACGCGGCACGGCGCCAAACAACGCCAGGCACAACGCGTCGAGCAAGGTACTTTTACCGGCGCCGGTCGGCCCGGTGATCGCGAACAGCCCGGCACTGGCCAGTGGTTCAGCGGTGAAGTCGATTTCGAACGGCCCGGCCAGCGAGGCGAGGTTTTTCAAGCGAATGGCGAGAATCTTCATGGCTGCTCGCCCTCCATCTGTACGTCCTGCAGCAGTTCGGCGAAGTCCTTGAGCGTCTGTTCATCGACCTCGTTGCCGTAGTTGTCGAGCCAGGCACGGCTGAACAATTCTTGCGGGGTGAGCTGATCCAGTTCGACCAGTGCGCTGCCGTCGTCGCTGCCATCGGCGCCACGGTTGCCGGCGTATTCGGCGGCAATGCGCACCAGGCGCACGGCTTTGCCTTGCAGGGCGTTTTCCACTTGATGGCGCAAGTCCGGCTGCGGCTCGTCGAGGGTCACGCGCACTTCCAGCCATGGCTGGCGCTGGGTTTCAGCGAGCAGATCGATATTCGGCAGGTCGGCCAATTGCAGCAGGATCTCCGCCAGCGGTGCCGGGCCGATGCGTTGCAGGTTGACCGACCTTGGAATCAGTTTCGGTTCGACGCTGACCAGGGTTTCGCCGTCGAGGGTGACGTCGAGAATCTGGTGCTGATAACCGATTTCCGAGAACGACAATGGGATCGGCGAGCCGCTGTAGCGGATGCGTTCTTCACCGTTGACCTTCTGCGGCTTGTGCAAATGGCCGAGGGCGACGTAACTGATGCTCGGCCCGAACAGGCTGGCGGGCAGCGCTTCGGCGTTACCGATGATCAGACTGCGCTCGGAGTCTTCCGAGACCGAGCCGCCAGCCATGTGCGCGTGGCTGATGGCGACCAGTGCCTGGCCGGGTTTGCGCTTGGCATTCGCCGCTTCGATCAGCCATTCATGCACCTGGCCAATGCCACGCAGATAGTCGTCGCCCAGATGCGCACCGGTCACTTCCGCCGGACGCAGGAACGGCAGCGCCAGGCACCACGCGGCGATCTCGCCTTGGGCATTCGGCAACGGCAGCAGCAAGCGTTCGGCATCGAGCTGGCCGTCATCCAGCCACAACACGCGACCCAGCGCATGGGTGCGCAAACGGCGCATCAACGGCGCAGGCAGTTCGATGCGCGAGCCGGAATCATGGTTGCCGGCGATCATCACGATGGTCAGCAACGGCTGCTGCTCGTGGGCGCTGACGATGAAATCGTAGAGGCGTTCCTGGGCTTTGACCGGCGGGTTGACCGTGTCAAAAATGTCCCCGGCGATCAGCAGCACATCCGGCTGCGCCAGTTGCAGTTGGCGCAGCAGCCATTCGAGAAAGCACGCATGCTCGAAATCGCGCTCCTGGCCGTGCAGGTTTTGCCCAAGGTGCCAGTCGGAGGTGTGGAACAGACGCAAGGTGGACTCCGCATCAATTAAAAGAGGTGATGGCCGCGAGGAAATGATGGGCGGCTGAAGAGGGGGGAGTTTACAGATTATTGGAGAGTGAGGGCTTGTTGTGGCGATCAAGCAAATCCAGTGCGCGGGTCTCGCGGCGTCTGGCCCATTCATCGTTCGAACCGGCTTAACCGCTTGTCGCAACTGTCAGATCTGACAGTTGCTGGTGCCTGAAGGGTTCAAGCAGTGTCGAGCAGCCAACATTCCATTGCGGAGAACGCTCATGACGACTGAATACGAAAGGAACGATCCTGAAGGTCCAATGGCCCTTTTCCCTCTGTTCCTGCCCAATGCGACATCGTCTATAGAAGATTACGACTATGGTGTTCCGGTGCGAGCCGTAGAGGGTGGGTTGAGATTTTCTATCGATCCATGGTTATCCATGTCGGTCGACGACTATCTCGAGATCTTTTGGGGCAACTCGCTGAGTGCGGTGTGGAGCAAGTCAATTGACAAGGATGATCTGAATCGACGGGTGACAGGCAATATCAACGAATCCTTCATCGTGCGCGGTGATACGCATCCGGTGTTCTATCGTGTGACAAGACCCGGGGGGGGGGAGGGTGAGGACTCGCGACCATTGCTGAGCGTATTGGTGAAACTCGATCGGCCCGGTGGCTTCGATAGTGATATCGGCGAACCGGGCCATCAAGGTCTGCGATATTCCATTCCCCAGGCAATCATTGATGATGGCGTCGGCCCGGATGAGGCTGCGCAGGGCATACCGATCACCATTCTTCCCTACGAGTTCATGCGCAAGAACGACCTCATCCGCTTGACATGGGGGTCCGAGGAACTCGTCACGAAGGTCGAACAGCGTCACATTGACGACCCGCTGAACAACCCGCTGGTGGTCATGGTCGATGCAAAGACGCTGGAGGACGCCGGGGACGGCGCCAGGATTGCGGTTACCTATCAGGTCATCGACGAATGCGGCAATTATCCGGATGAGCGTTCACCTTGGGCGGTAACCACCTACATTCTGGTCGATCTGAAACAGAACCGGCTCGATCCTGCCATTGTGATTTCCGCCGATCCTGATACCGATATCATTGATCTCGAAGAGTTGGGCGAGGAGGACGTTGAGGTCATTGTCAACACGGCGGGAAGTGCCTTCAAAGTCAATGACAAAATTGCCCTGAAGTGGTTCGGCATACCGGCAGAAGGCACTCCGGTGATTTATGAACCAGCCGAATTGCCGGTGGTTCGGGTGGGGGTCGCGGTCCCGTTCAGTGTGCCTAATGCGATCGTGCGGGCGATCGCCATGGGGCGTGCCAGTGTCTCTTATCTGTTGAAACGCGAAGGGACTCTGGACCGGCCATCGAAGAACGCCAGTGTCAGTGTCTCCGGGGCCATCGAGCGTCTGCCCGCGCCTGCCGTTGTCGAGGCTCCCGAGGGTTATCTTGATCCTGATTTGCGTTGGGCGACGGTGGAATGTCCGTGGTATCCCGGACGTCGATCCAGCGATCTGCTGAAACTGATCTGGGAAGCCACACGTCCCGGCGGCGGTACCGTTCATTACGAAGAGGCCATGCCGGTGGGCGACGTGCCGGATGGCGAGCCGGTATTGCGCAATGTCATAAGCACCGAGATCCAGCGTTTCGACGGCTTGCAGGTGTCGGTGTTTTACACCGTTGCCAACGACGATGAGTCGATTTTCAACGTCCGCGAATCGTATCCGTTTGTCATGCAAGTCGGCGAGGCGCTGCCTTTGTTCTCGTCACCGCGGGTGCAAGAAGCAGTACCCGGTACTTCATTGATAGATCCGGATGCGGTACCACCCTTGGGTTGTAAATTGATTGCAACGCACCTCGAAACCCAGGTCGACGACGAAGTGCATTATCGGTGGCGCGGTTCGGTCGGTAACGGCAGCACCAGTGGCTCACTGCGTCTTACCTCGCAAACGGCGGGTAAGGAAGTGCCGTTCACGGTGCCTAAACAGTTTGTGACCAACAACCTCAATCGCCGGATCGTCATTGATTACTTTATTGTCCGTAACAACAAAACCCTGGGTTACTCGCTCCCTCTGACGTTACGCGTTGGCAATGCTTTGCTGGATTTTGATCCGCCCTCAATTGACGGCGCGCGCGGCGACCAGATCGATATAAGTGCGGTGCCAGGTGTCGGCGCGACCTTGCGTCTCGCCGCTGCGTACGGATTAAGGGTCGGTGACAGCGGTGAAATCCGCTGGATAGGAACACCGGGAGGTGGTACGGCCATCGTGCCGTTTAGCGTGGAGAGCGGAGAAGCGGGGCGCGACAAGCTGGTGACCGTTCCGAGGTCGGTGGTGTTGGCCAACGTCGGGCGGGAGATCTCGCTGGACTGCACCGTGGTGCGTCAGACCGGTGGTCGCCAGTATTCGCGCGTGGCGGTTTATGACGTGCGTGTTTCGTTGGGAACGGGACGCTTGCTGGTGATGGGCGCGCGCTCGCGGGGTAATTACCAGATTTATGGCGGCGGGACTGCGTGGTTGACCGCACTGGATGCAACCACCCGGCAGCCGGTCAAGGCCTGGTGGCGTTATAACGGCGAGGAGGGCGAGGTCAGTGGTACGACGTTCCGTGACACTCGGCCGGACCGGCTGCTGCATGTGCGGATCAGTGATGATCAGGTGACGATCAATCCGCAGAACCTGTGCGGGAACGGTAATTTTATTTCCGGCCAGGCAGCAAACAACGCGGCCTTTGCGGCGCGGACTGAGCGTGGAACCCTGGTGGCATGGGGTAAGCCTGATCGTGGTGGAAATTTGGGGAACTCGTTACCGGACATATCCGATGCCATATCGCTGAGTGCTTGCGGTTATGCCTTCGCGGCACGTCAGGCCACTGGTGCGGTAGTGGCTTGGGGGCTGAGTGGAAACGGAGGAGTTGTGTCGGAACCCATCAGTCTTTTGCGGGATATCGAAGCGGTAAGCGGCAACGGTTATGTGTTTGTTGCGCTACGTCGCGATCGGAGCCTGGTGGCGTGGGGAAGCTCAACTGCGGGTGCAGCACTTCCAGAGCCGGTAGCTACACTGAGGGATGTCGTCAGAGTGATTGGCAACCTCTACGCCTTTGCTGCGCTACGAGCTAATGGTTCGGTAGTGGCTTGGGGAGACCAAAGCTACGGAGGTAATTTGCCGGAGTCCATCGCGGTATTGACTGACATCGTTGATATAGTCGCTAGCGCTTATGTCTTCGCAGCCCTGCGTGCTAATGGTTCAGTGGTGGCTTGGGGACCCTACTCTTACGGGGGATTAGTGCCTAACAGGATCGAAATGCTTACAGACATTGTGGAACTGAGCGGGACCGAAGCAGCCTTTGCCGCACGACGCAGCAATGGCAGCGTTGTTGCTTGGGGGTACTCTGCAAGTGGCGCAAGCGTTCCTGAGCCGATCGCCTTATTGACAGACATCCGCACGGTAACGGGTAACAGTGGATCATTCGTCGCACTGCTCAGCAGCGGGCGTGTCGTGGGATGGGGGCGTCAGGCAGTCCCAACACCGGTCGCATTACTGACTGACGTCGTACAGGTGGTATGCGCGGAATATGCTTTTGCCGCGCTGCGGGCCAACGGTACTGTTGTAGCCTGGGGATATGCTGATCGAGGTGGTGAAATCCCGGAGGCCATTGCGGCCAGATTGATCAACGTCCGCGCCATTTATGGCAACACCCATGCCTTCGCCGCACTGACCTCCAGCGGCGAAGTCGTGACCTGGGGGCGTGGTCCGGCCGGCGGTGACAGCGATGCCGTCGCCGACCAACTCAACGGCAAAATCTTCTACGAAGCTACCGCGCTGTCCCGTGGTTTGGGCATGCGTGAGACGCGATTGCTTGAAGCGGCAGAAACTGAACAAACGTCATAGCAGCGTCAATACCTGAAAGATCGCAGCCTGCGGCAGCTCCCACACGTGATCCCTGTAGGAGCTGCCGCAGGCTGCGATCTTTTGCTGTTTACTTCGGATAAAGCGGCGGCAACCCGCTGTCACCCACCGGATCCTGCACCCGCTCGGCCGCCGGAATCGTACGAATCGCCCGCCACAAATCCTCGCCTTGCCAATGCTGCCCGGTCTCGCTGTACAACGCGCCATTGAGCCCGTCGAGGGCGTCGGAAAGCGGTACGAAGCGCGCCGCCATATCCGCCAAAGTCTCCGGCTGCTGTCGCGCCCAAGCATCGAGTGCCTGCCGGGTCGCTTGCGGATCGTTGGCCTGGCACGCCCGCTTGATGTCGTCCAGCAACGTGCGCGGGCTCGGCCCGGTTTGCGCGGCGCGGTGCACCGCCGGTTGCCATCTTGCACGCCACCACAGGCCGAAGCCGAGCAGGGTGGTGCAGGCGAGGATCAGGGTGCTGAGTTTCCACCACCACAACACGTCGTTATCGACGGCGTTCACTTGCAGGGTGCCGGCCGGGGTGTCGACCTGCAGGCTCGGGTTGGTCGCCACTTGCAGGGTGCGCGCCGGCAGGCTGGTGTGTTCCAGATGATCTTCGAAGGTGTTCCACCAGATCACGTCGACGGTCGGCAACTCGATCGCGCCGCTGCGGCTGGGCACCAGCGCTTCGCGTTCTTCACGGCTGCCGATCAGGCCGCGCTCGTCGCTCTGGTTGCTCAGCACCGGTTGATCCGGGTAGCGGCGCAGGCCGTTGGCCTCGGTGGCGGGCAGGGCCGGCAACTGCGAACTGGCCAGGCCTTCGGCTTTTAGCGTCAGGCTGCGGGTCAGGGAGTCGCCGACCTGAAGATGATCCGGCTCAGGGTTCCAGCTTTCGCTCAGGCTCAGGCTGCGTGCGGGCAGCCACGGCGCATCGGCCGGGTAGGTCAGCGGTTTCGGTTTGACCGTCAGGGCGATCTCGGCGGAATTGACCCGCAACAGCTTGCCCGGTTTCGGGCCCTGCACGGTCGCGTCCTGGGCCGGCTGGGTGTCGACCAACGTGGCGCTGAACGTCTGCGGGGCAATGAGCAGCAAGCCGCTGTGCTGCGGATAGATCGCATAGCGCATCTCGATCACGCCATGGCGCACACCGTTGATGTCTTTTTCGTAGGTGCGCGTATCGCCCAGTTGCTCGATGCGCGTGTCGGCGATCTGCAGCGGGGTCAGGCTGCTGTCGTCGTACAGCGACACCGAGTGATAGATGCGCAACGTCAGGATCGCCTGAGCCTGCACATAGACGCTGGACTGGTCGAGGCTGGCCTCGATGAACACCGGGGCCGGGTTGTTCTTCTCTTCGCGGATGTCGCTCTCGACCACTTGCACGGTGATCGGCTGGCTCTGCACATCACCCAGTTGCAGCGGCGGAATGATCACGCTGCCGTTCTCTTTGGGCAGCAGGGTGATGATCCAGCGCGTGGTGGCGCGGTTGTCGCCATTGAGGGTGTTCAACTGGTTGACCTGGCGCGTGCCACGCACCTCGAACAAAGGCTCCAGCGGCGTCAGGTCGGGTTTGCCGAACTGGGTGACGTCGCTGGTTTCGAGGGTGAGTTCGACCGTCTCGCCGGAGTTCAGGCGACTGCGATCCACGCTGGCCGTCAGCTCGGCCGCCTGAGCGGTGGTCGTGCAGAGCAGCAGGGGCAGCAACAGAGCGGTGAAACGGGTCATCGAGTTTTTTCCTGATCCTGATGTTGTTGCTGTTCGTACCAGAATTTGCGTCGCAGCAGTTCGCCCGGGTCGTCGGGGATTTTGCCCAGCCATTGTTCCAGCGCCTGACGCTGCTCGCCTTCGAGGTTGTCCTCGCTCGGGCGCAGCGTCGGCACAGTGTCCGTTTCTTCCGCCTCGTCGAGGCCCGGCACCTCGTTGGGACCTGGTTGCGGCGGGGTGGTCGGCGGCGGTTCGCTGGCCGATTCGCCGGGCTGGGCCTCGCTCGGAGTCTCGTTTTTGACTGCCGGTGGCGGTGCGGTCGCCGGCGGTGGTTCATCGCCGGGCACGTTCGGCTGCGCCGGTTGTGGCTGCGGTTCTGCCGGCGGCGGGGTGTTCTTCTGCTTGAGCAGGTTTTCCACCAGGGCCTTGTTGGTCAGCGCCGGGCGCAAGTCCGGTTGCAGTTCCAGTGCTTGCTCATAGGCATCGATGGCTGCTTCCAGCTCACCACTTTTCGCCAGGGCGTTGCCACGATTGTAGTGGGCGCGGGCATCGCTGCCTTCGGCGAAACGCTGAGCGGCGCCACTGTAATCGCCGGCCTCGTACAACGCCAGCCCTTGCCACTGGTGATCTTCGAAGTGTTCGGCCGCCTCGGCCGGACGCCTCTGTTTGAGCAGGTGCAGGCCCTGTTGGTCGGGGCGCAGCCACAGGTCTTCAAAGTCGAAAGCGTAGCTTGGCTGCGGCAGGCACAGCAGCAATGGCAGGCAGAACAACCAGCCACGCCGTCCGGCGCAGGCCGCAAGCAGCAATAGCGGCAGCAACAGCCAGTAACCCTGATCGGCCCAGGTGTCGAGGCGCACGGTCTGACCATCGTTGCGCAGGCTACGGGGGCCGTCGAGCAGACCGAGGGCGCGCAAATCGCTCTCGTCCAGCCGCGCACTGTGGTACTCGCCGCCAACGCTGGCGAGGAATGCACCAAGGCCCGGGCTGTCGAGTTGCGGTACGCGGATCGCGCCTTGTTCGTCCTTGAGGAAACTGCCGTCCTCTTGGGCAATCGGTGCGCCCTCAGCTGTGCCGATGCCGAGCATCAGCAGTTGTGCTGATTGTTGGCCAAGGGCGCGACGAATGCCTTGGCGTTCCTCTTCGGTCAGCGAGGAGCCGATCAGCAGGATCCGTCCCTGGCCGAGCGCGCCTTGCTTGAGCAGGGCCAGCGCCTTGCTCACGCCGAGATCAGCGCGATGGCCGCTTTCTGGCATCAGCGACGGCTTGAGCGCGTCGAGCAGATTGCGGCTGGTCGCCAGATCATCCGACAGCGGCACCAAGGTGTGCGCGCTGCCGGCATAGACGACGATCGCGGTCTGCGCATCGCTGCGCGCCTGCAGCAGATCGAACAGCTTGCGCCGCGCCTGCTCCAGGCGGGTTGGCGGTGAGTCGGTGGCGAGCATTTCCGGGGTCAGCTCCAGCACCACCACCAGCGGGTCGGCGGGTTTCTGGCTGGTCTGTTCGACCCGTTCCCAGCTCGGCCCGAGCAGGGCGACGAGGGTCAGCAACCATGCCACGCCGAGGGCCACCCACGGCAGCTTGCTGTCGCGCCCGCTGCCACCGCTGAGCAGGGTCGAATGGAACGCCGGCGGCAGAATCATCTGCCAGCGTCCAGCACGTTTCTGCCGGTGCCAGAGTTGCCAGAGCAGCCAGCCCAGCAGCGGCAGAAGCAGCAGCCACCAAGGGCGGAACCAGTGCGGCCAGAGCGCGATCATCGGCGCCTCCGCAGACGCAGGCGTTTCAGACGCTCGCGCCAGTCGGGCAACGGACTTTGCAGATACATCTCCTTGGTAAACAGGCGTTGCAGCGGGTTGTCCGGCCACAAGTCGCGGGCGACCAGCAACAGGCTCAGCAGCAGGGCCAACGCCAGCGGCCACTGATACAGGGCTTGCGCCGGGCGCGCCTGGGTCGGTTGCTGGGTCACCGGTTCGAGCTGATCGAGGGTCTCCCTGATCGCTTGCAGCTCTTTGCCGTCGCGGGCGCGGAAGTACTGGCCGCCGGTGGCTGCGGCAATCGCTTTGAGCGCCGGCTCGTCGAGGTCCAGGCTCGGATTGACCCCGAGCAGGCCGGTGCTGCCACTGTCTTCCGGGTCCGCGCCAATGCCGATCGGGTAGATTTTCACCCCTTCGCTGGCGGCCAGTTTTGCTGCGGTCAGCGGATCGATTTCGCCGCCGTTGTTGGCGCCGTCGGTGACCAGAATCAATACCCGGCTTTGTGCCGGACGCATGCGCAGGCGCTTCAGCGCCAGACCGATCGCATCGCCGATGGCGGTGTTCTTGCCGGCGATGCCGATGCGCGCTTCATCGAGCCAGACGCGCACGGTGTGCCGGTCGAAAGTCAGCGGTGCCTGCAGATAGGCCTGACTGCCGAACAGGATCAGACCGACGCGGTCGCCATCACGGCTTTCAAGGAAATCCCCGAGCAGATGCTGGACCAGCGACAAGCGACTGACGTCTTCGTCCTGCCACTGCATGTCGGGGAAGTCCATCGAGCCGGACACGTCCACCGCCACCAGCAGATCGCGGCCGCTGGCGGCAATCGGCAACGGCTCGCCAAGCCATTGCGGGCGCGCTGCGGCGCTCAGCAGCAACAGCCACAGCAGCAGGAACGGCGCTTGCTGACGCCATGCCGGCAGATTGGCCCTGGCCCGCCGACGGGCGAGGCCTTCCAGGTCGGAGAGGAAACTCACGCGCAACGCCGGCTCGCCGCTGTCGGCCACCGGCAACACCAGACGCATCAGCCACGGCAGTGGCAGCAGCACGAAGATCCACGGCCAGGCGAACTCAAACATGCTTGCGAATCCAAGTGTCGACGGCTTGGGTCAGGCCGGCGATGGCTTTGTCGTCGAGCTTGCATTCGGGTTTGTAGGCGCCTTCGACCAGCACCATCCAGCGCGTCAGGCCGGCGGCCGGGCAGCGGTTGTCGAGAAATGCCAGCCATTTGCGGCCATTCAATGTGTGGCTCTGACTGTAAGGGTAGTGGTTGCGGCACAGGCGTTTGAGCAGGCCGTTGAGCTGCTGCAACCAGGCCCCGGCCGGTGCGCCGTCGTAGGGTTTGGGCATCTGGGCCAGTTCGGCCAGCGCGGCGATGCGCACGGGGTCGAGCGGCTGTTCGGCGCGCACGATCGGGCGTTTCTTGATCGGAATGAACCGGCGCAAGCGCCACACCGCGAACCCGAGCAACGGCAGCAATAACAGCAGCAGCCACCAGCCCGGCGCTGGTGGCCAGAAGTCGATGGGCGGCGGGGAAATCAACGGTTGCAGTTGCTCGAGGCCGTTCATCGACTGCTCCCCGGACGCTGCGGATTGAGGAACTCGCGCATCTGCTCGACCATTTCGCTTTGCGTGCTTAGCGGCATCAGCAGCACCCGTAGTTTCTGCGCGAGCAATTCCCAACGGGCTATACGGGCTTCGGCCTGAGCGCGATAGGTCTGGCGCAGATCGAAATTGAGGGTGTCGAGTTCCAGCTGCGCGCCGCGTTCGGCGAAGCGTAAAAGCCCGGCGGCGGGCAGGGCGTGGTCCAGCGGATCGGACAGCGGCAGCATCAGCAGGTCGCAATGGCGCGATAGCAGACTCAATTGCTGCTCGGCGCTGTCGGACAGCGCGCGCTCGTCGCAGATCACGATCACCAGACTGCCCGGGCGCAGCACCTCACGCGCCCGGCGCAGCGCTGCGCCGAGGGCATCGCGGTCCGGTTCGCGTTCGCTGTGCAGCGATTGATTGACCTTCACCAGACGGTTGAGCAATTGCAGCAGGCTCTGCTTGCTGCGGCGCGGTTTGATTTCGTAATGCTCGTTATCGCCGAACACCAGCCCGCCGACCCTGTCGTTGTGCCCCAGTGCGGCCCAGCCGATCAGCGCCGCCGCTTGCGCCGCGAGCACCGACTTGAACATCAGCCCGGAACCGAAAAACAGCCGCGTGCTTTGCTCGACCATGATGAAAATCGGTCGCTCGCGTTCCTCATGGAACAGCTTGGTGTGCGGCTCCTGGGTGCGCGCGGTGACGCGCCAGTCGATGGTGCGCACGTCGTCGCCGGCCTGGTAGACCCGCACCTGATCGAAGTCGACGCCGCGCCCGCGGAATTTCGAGTGATGCAGGCCGATCAGCGGGCTGCGCTGGCTCGGCGTGGAAAACAGCTGCACTTCGCGCACACGGTGGCGCATCTCGATCAGGTCGGTGAGGCTGATGCGGATGCCCGGTTCGGACGGCAGGGGGACGTTCATGGGGGTCAAGCGACGGCTACGACGTCGAGAATCCGCTGCACCACCCGATCCTGATCGATGCCGGCGGCTTCGGCTTCAAACGACAGAATGATGCGGTGACGCAACACGTCGAACAGCACCGCCTGAATGTCTTCCGGGCTGACGAAGTCGCGCCCGGCCAGCCAGGCGTGGGCACGGGCGCAGCGGTCGAGGGCGATCGAGCCACGTGGACTGGCGCCATAGGCGATCCACTCGGCCATCTCCGGGTCGAACTTGGCCGGGGTGCGCGTGGCCATGACCAGCTGCACCAGGTATTCCTCCACGGCGTCGGCCATGTACAGACCGAGGATTTCCTTGCGCGCGGCGAAGATCGCCTGCTGGCTAACCCGGCGCTCGGGCTTGGTTTCGCCGTTGAGCGCTTCGCCACGGGCTTGTTGCAGGATCCGGCGTTCGACGGCGGCATCCGGGAAGCCGATTTTGACGTGCATCAGGAAGCGGTCGAGCTGCGCTTCGGGCAGCGGGTAGGTGCCTTCCTGCTCGATCGGGTTCTGCGTGGCCATCACCAGAAACAGTGGCGACAGCTCGTAAGTGCTGCGCCCGACGCTGACCTGACGCTCGGCCATGGCTTCGAGCAGCGCCGATTGCACCTTGGCCGGCGCCCGGTTGATTTCGTCCGCCAGCACCAGGTTGTGGAAGATCGGCCCTTGCTGGAACACGAAACTGCCGGTTTCCGGGCGATAGATCTCGGTGCCGGTGATGTCGGCCGGCAGCAGGTCCGGGGTGAACTGAATGCGATGGAACTGGGCTTCGATGCCCTCGGCGAGTTCTTTGATCGCTTTGGTCTTGGCCAGCCCCGGAGCGCCCTCGACCAACATGTGGCCGTCGGCGAGCAGGGCGATGAGCAAGCGCTCGATGAGTTTTTCCTGGCCGAGAATCTGCGTTGAAAGAAAGGTTCGCAGCGCCAGCAGCGCTTCACGATGTTCCATCGGTGACTGTTCCTGGAAAGGGTGGCCGCAGGCGTTCGGATAACGCCGGGGCTGGGGGCGTTACTTTAATCCATCGAGGGGGGTGGCGACTAACGGCATTTTGCGCAAAGTGCGGGAAATGACTGGGGGATTTGTTGGAATTTTGTAGCGGGGGAGTGTTGCGGTGGCAGTTCTGGCCTCTTCGCTGGCAAGCCAGCTCCCACAGGTATCAGCGGTGCGAATGCGATTTATGCAACACATCGGTCTCTGTGGGAGCTGGCTTGCCAGCGATGAGGCCAGTCCAGCCAGCATCAAATCTGGCTGATATAGGTTCCGGTGCCATCAAGGATGTTCTTCAGGGTTTCTTCAACTTCAGCCAGATCAACCATGTCCGGATTGAAGGTAATTTCCAGCACATCATCCCCATTCAGCGCATCGGCATCCGCCGCCGCAATTTCAATCTTCAGCAGAGTCTTGCTCAGGGTGACTTTCACGCCATCCAGCGTCGAAGGCTCGCCATCCAGGGTGATCTCCAGCTCGTCCTCGTCCGGATAACGGCTCATCAGAAACATCTCGCCCTTGTCGCTGTGGCAGCAGAGCATGGCCATGTTGTCTTCTTCGTCGTCGCACGGGTTGACGATCAGTAGGGCGGTGGTCATTTGCATGGGGGAATTCCTGGCCGACGGGCGCTAAGTGCAATCGAAAGCGCGATTTTGCCAGCCTTGGCGCATTTGCGCTGCTCTCTTGCGTGGGTTGTTTTGTTGCTGCCTGCAATACGAGGGCGGGTGAAACCTGGCGGAATCAGTGAAGAGGGAAAATTCCGACAGATGAATTCTGGGTTGAGGGCTGAAATTTCCGAGGACGCCGCAGGAAAAATTACTTGTTTGGACTTGGTAGTCGTTTTCTGCTTTTTCGCTTGTTTTATCGCCACGATTGTCATTATTTTGCGGTTCGAACGCAAAGGAGTGCGTCATCTCAAACCGAAAAAAGGGACCTCTTTCAATGCATCCGTATTTCGAACGCGCTGAGGAAATTGCACACCTGTCCGACGATCAGATTGAGCAGATTTATCAGCGATATCTGGACGGGGAAAAAAGCGCTGCGCTTCTGGTCGAGTATCAGATCCCTGCAACTGTCCGCAGCTTGCTCAAGGTTTTGCCGCCGATTGTCAGTCAGGATCTGAAGTGCCCTTATTGCGATGTGCCGATGTGGGTACGTCGGCACGCCCGGGGCACTCCGGTCTCGCAGCGTCATCCTTACAAATGCATACGGTGCGAGCACCGATACTCAGCATCCGCCCGCCATGGCCGACGCATGGCGTGTACTTGCCCGGCATGTTGCCAGGTTCATCAGCAACAATTGGCGGCGCAGGCAGAGCGTGATCGACGCGAACTTGAATCGCGCTTCGGTGTACCGAGTCCCGCGGTGCCGTATTCGACCCTTGGGTTTGTGCAGAAACTGACGTTGCTGGCCTTGCTTGACGATGGCAATGGCAGCCATCCCGAATGGATCGCGCCGTTGAGCGCGACATCCCGAAGCGAACATCTGGCACCGAGCGTCGAGGCCAGCGAGGAAAGATTGAAGAGTCTGCACGAGGCTGGCGTGTTAACGGTCGCGACGAGCTCTGATATCAGGGCCTTCGATCGCACTGAGGGTTGCAGTATCAGTGACTATTGCGCAGTGCGCTGGCAGCCTAATGTGGCACTCGGCGGAGTTGCGCGCTGTAATCGGGAAAGCCTGTACCTGACGCTCTATCAGGAGTTATCCGGCGAGATTCAGGTCGCCTGGAAGAGCGAACTCTACGGACTGATTTTCGATCTGGCCCGAGAAGAATCGCTTCAATACATCCGTGTGCTGGCCAATGAAGTCGGTTTTTCGTTCACGGCCGAGGCGCGTGCCGAAACGGTTGTGGGGCAACTCCTGCAGGATTTTTCCGTAAGCCAGCTCTATTACTTTGCCCGCCTGGCGGTAAAAAACGCTGCGCACTTCTACGCCACCGGCAACTCCAAAGGTCGCAGTCACGCGTCCAACACCATCCCGCGCAACATGCTCGGAACCGCTCAGGACGCCCTGACTCGGAACTGGCGCAAAAACGCACACCGCGATTCGCGAGTACCGCAATCGGCGTTGCATCGGCTGTTGTACGACGTAGTGCTCAAGGACAGCGGTGCCGGGTTTTCCAAGTCGCCGGGAATGTATTGGCGCGATGAGCTGGTTCCGCAGTTCTTCTCCCGTGCAGCCTTTGACAGCGACCTGCTCGGTCATTTGAGGCTGTTTTGCCGAGAGTGTGACTCCAGCAATATCGACGCCAGCATGGATAAACTGGTCCTGAAAACCATGTGTTACGACTGTGCCACGGTGAGCAAATTCAGGGCGTTCGAGGAGCTGCCTGACTGATGTTGATGGGGGGCTGTAAGCAGCTCAGGAAAAAGGGAAGGCATAGCGCTCAATGAGAGTGGCAGCGTTCCCTTTTTTCCTTCCAGTTCTTGATCAGCAAGTATGGAAAGTAAAAAAAGATTCGGTGGATCAGAAATGGGATGACAAAAAAAAGGATCAACATGCCTGAAGAGAATATCGAGTAAAACAATATGTTTTGTCCAAACAGATTTCCATATTTTCCGGTGCCTTTTCCAAGATCTGTTTCGGTTAAATAAAAAGCTAATATAAAAAACATGATCATAAAGGCTGTAAAGAATATTCCGGTGATGAGTCGAGTTAAAATCCTGTTCTTGTACTGGGCTGGGTCAATCTTCATTGTTTTGTAAACTTTGTAGAATAGAATTGGCGCAAATATTGGTCCGATAACTGCTACATAGTTTGCGGTTGCTTTGGAACTGAAGGGGAATAAGGAAGACCAGAATCCGCTCAAGCCGAAAAGCTGGTTGTCCAGGAAGTCGTTGATGGCAAAATCCAAGCCGCTTTGCGGGAGTGCAGGAAGAAGAAGGTTTATAAAAAAGATCGGCGCGCAGAAAAGGGAAATCAATAATGGAGGTACAGTCAGTTCAGGCGGATTTTTATTCATCTTGGTGTTTTCCAGTAGGCAGGCTGTGTTGCCTATTTGACAGAGCCAGCCGGAAGGCTGGCCCGTTACAGATGTTTGCTATCCTTTTGAGGAAGCGCCATTGAGCTGATCAAGGATCAGTGTATTTATTTTTTCCACGTTATCAGCGCTCAAAAAAGCTGCTGCCAAGGCAATTAATAAGCCGACTACCACGATACCGGGTACGGTAGTAACCAGTGCCGGGAAAAAGTAGGCGGCGGTCACTGCCAGTAATGCGCCTGCCCCATACCAGCCGCAATACTCTCAAGCTCTAGCATCAACGGTTTCCAATTGCCTTCCTGGAAACCAATTTCCAGATAGTCACTTTCTATCGCCAGTGTGAGCCCATGCATCGGGTTGCCCAGCGGATAATTTTTAAGAATGTCTCCGCGGATGTTTCCAGGGTTCAAATTAATTATTTCCCATGAGCCATCGCCGTAAAATATCGTTGCCGGCAGGTCAAGTTGTCGCATGTGTTGATTCCTTTCTTTGATGGAGACCCGTTCCGTGGGTCGGCTTGATAACTGATGCCTGGTTTTCTATGAGGTGCGCTTATATAGATAGCACTGCCGATTTTTGCGTTCAAATCGTGCTGTAGGAATTCGGTCTTCAAATTATGTGAGACATTTCTTGTCAGTTTGTAAGGATTCTTTAGTGTGTTTCTACTTGTTGTTTTTATTGGTTTTTTTGGTGCGAACAATCGAAGGCTGTGTAAGCTTTGGCGGGTGTAATTTTCCAAAGAGGAAAGGTGCGGCGGGAACGAATTTCAGGTAATCGGTCATTTCAGGTGCGCTTGCCTGTTGAGTGGCCACCTGAAACGCGAGATTTCTCCTTGGCTGCTAATGTTTACCGGTGCGCAGGCCCACGGTTACGTGCCAATGACCGAATATGTCGCAGCACCGCAAGCAGACACATTGTCGCACCCATTAAGCTGCGCAACGGATGAGCACCCGTAAAGGCATTGTCGGCAGTCCCGACAGTCGTTTTTGCAGATGCCCATTCAATGGAAGGTGAATGTGACCTGAGTGTCTCGTCCAGCTTCACCCACCTGTCACCCTGTTTCCTCTGCCCGAGAATCAGGAACAGGGCGACACAAGCCCCGCAAGGGGTGTTGCACGCGACGCTTTCCATCAATAACAAGCTTAAGCGGAGTACCACAGATGGCGTTCTTCACCGCAGCCAGCAAAGCCGACTTCCAGCACCAACTGCAAGCGGCACTGGCGCAGCACATCAGTGAACAGGCACTGCCACAAGTGGCGCTGTTCGCTGAACAATTCTTCGGCATCATTTCCCTGGACGAGCTGACCCAACGTCGCCTCTCCGACCTCGCTGGCTGTACTCTTTCCGCGTGGCGCCTGCTTGAGCGCTTCGATCACGCGCAACCGCAAGTGCGCGTCTACAACCCTGATTACGAACGCCACGGCTGGCAGTCGACCCACACCGCGGTCGAAGTCCTGCACCACGACCTGCCGTTCCTGGTCGACTCGGTCCGCACCGAGCTGAACCGTCGCGGCTACAGCATCCACACCCTGCAGACCACCGTGCTCAGCGTGCGTCGTGGCAGCAAGGGCGAGCTGCTGGAAATCCTGCCCAAGGGCAGCACCGGCGAAGGCGTTCTGCACGAGTCGCTGATGTACCTGGAAATCGACCGCTGCGCCAACGCGGCCGAACTGAATGTGCTGAGCAAAGAGCTGGAGCAGGTGCTCGGTGAAGTACGTGTCGCGGTCGCTGATTTCGAGCCGATGAAGGCCAAGGTGCAGGAGATCCTCACCAAGCTCGATAACAGCGCATTCGCCGTCGATGCCGACGAAAAGACCGAAATCAAAAGCTTCCTGGAATGGCTGGTGGGCAACCACTTCACCTTCCTCGGCTACGAAGAGTTCACCGTTGTCGATCAGGCCGATGGCGGCCATATCGAATACGACCAGAATTCCTTCCTCGGTCTGACCAAACTGCTGCGCACCGGTCTGACCAACGAAGACCGACACATCGAAGATTACGCGGTGAACTACCTGCGCGAACCGACCCTGCTGTCGTTCGCCAAGGCTGCGCACCCGAGCCGTGTACACCGTCCGGCCTACCCGGACTACGTGTCGATCCGTGAAATCGACGCCGACGGCAAAGTCATCAAGGAACACCGCTTCATGGGCCTGTACACCTCCTCGGTGTATGGCGAGAGCGTGCGGGTCATCCCGTTCATCCGGCGCAAGGTCGAAGAAATCGAACGCCGTTCCGGCTTCCAGTCCAAGGCTCACCTGGGCAAGGAACTGGCGCAGGTGCTCGAAGTGCTGCCGCGTGACGACCTGTTCCAGACCCCGGTCGACGAACTGTTCAGCACCGTGATGTCGATCGTGCAGATCCAGGAACGCAACAAGATCCGCGTGTTCCTGCGCAAAGACCCGTACGGTCGCTTCTGCTACTGCCTGGCCTATGTACCACGCGACATCTATTCCACCGAAGTGCGGCAGAAGATCCAGCAGGTGCTGATGGAGCGCCTGAAGGCCACCGACTGCGAGTTCTGGACCTTCTTCTCCGAGTCCGTGCTGGCTCGCGTGCAACTGATCCTGCGTGTCGATCCGAAGAACCGTCTCGACATCGACCCGCTGCTGCTGGAAAAAGAAGTGGTACAGGCCTGCCGCAGCTGGCAGGACGACTACGCCGCCCTGACCGTCGAAAGCTTCGGCGAAGCCCACGGCACCAACGTGCTGGCAGACTTCCCGAAAGGTTTCCCGGCCGGCTACCGCGAGCGTTTCGCGGCGCATTCGGCCGTGGTCGACATGCAGCACCTGCTGAGCCTGAACGAAAAAAATCCGCTGGTGATGAGCTTCTATCAGCCGTTGGGCCAGGTCTCCGGCCAACGCGAGCTGCATTGCAAGCTGTACCACGCCGACACCCCGCTGGCGCTGTCCGACGTCTTGCCGATTCTGGAAAACCTCGGCCTGCGCGTGCTGGGTGAGTTCCCGTACCGTCTGCGCCACACCAACGGCCGCGAGTTCTGGATTCATGACTTCGCGTTCACTGCGGCAGAAGGTCTGGACCTCGACATCCAGCAACTCAACGACACCCTGCAGGACGCGTTCGTCCACATCGTCCGTGGCGATGCCGAGAACGATGCGTTCAACCGTCTGGTGCTGACCGCCGGTCTGCCATGGCGTGACGTGGCGCTGCTGCGCGCCTACGCCCGTTACCTGAAGCAGATCCGTCTGGGCTTCGACCTGGGTTACATCGCCAGCACCCTGAACAACCACACCGACATCGCTCGCGAGCTGACCCGGTTGTTCAAGACCCGTTTCTACCTGGCGCGCAAGCTGGGCAGCGATGATCTGGAAGACAAGCAACAGCGTCTGGAACAGGCGATTCTGACCGCACTGGACGACGTTCAGGTGCTCAACGAAGACCGCATCCTGCGTCGTTACCTGGACCTGATCAAAGCCACCCTGCGGACCAACTTCTATCAGACTGATGCCAACGGCCAGAACAAGTCGTACTTCAGCTTCAAGTTCAACCCGCACGCGATCCCTGAGCTGCCGAAGCCGGTACCGAAGTTCGAAATCTTCGTTTACTCGCCACGCGTCGAAGGCGTGCACCTGCGCTTCGGCAACGTGGCGCGCGGTGGTCTGCGCTGGTCCGACCGTGAAGAAGACTTCCGTACCGAAGTCCTCGGCCTGGTAAAAGCCCAGCAAGTGAAGAACTCGGTCATCGTGCCGGTGGGCGCGAAGGGCGGCTTCCTGCCGCGTCGTCTGCCACTGGGCGGCAGCCGTGACGAGATCGCGGCCGAGGGCATCGCCTGCTACCGCATCTTCATTTCCGGTCTGCTGGACATCACCGACAACCTGAAAGACGGCGCGCTGGTACCGCCGGCCAACGTCGTGCGGCATGACGACGATGACCCGTACCTGGTGGTGGCAGCGGACAAGGGCACTGCGACTTTCTCCGACATCGCCAACGGCATCGCCATCGACTACGGCTTCTGGCTGGGCGACGCGTTCGCCTCCGGTGGTTCCGCCGGTTACGACCACAAGAAAATGGGCATCACCGCCAAGGGCGCGTGGGTCGGCGTACAGCGCCACTTCCGCGAGCGCGGCATCAATGTTCAGGAAGACAGCATCACCGTGGTCGGCGTCGGTGACATGGCCGGTGACGTATTCGGTAACGGCCTGTTGATGTCCGACAAGCTGCAACTGGTTGCCGCGTTCAACCACATGCACATCTTCATCGATCCGAACCCGAACCCGGCCACCAGCTTCGTCGAGCGTCAGCGCATGTTCGACCTGCCGCGTTCGGCCTGGACCGACTACGACACCAGCATCATGTCCGAAGGCGGCGGCATCTTCTCGCGCAGCGCGAAGAGCATCGCCATCTCGCCGCAGATGAAAGAACGCTTCGACATCAAGGCCGACAAGCTGACCCCGACCGAACTGCTGAACGCCTTGCTCAAGGCACCGGTGGATCTGCTGTGGAACGGCGGTATCGGTACTTACGTCAAGGCCAGCAGCGAAAGCCATGCCGACGTCGGCGACAAGGCCAACGATGCGCTGCGCGTGAACGGTAACGAACTGCGCTGCAAAGTCGTGGGCGAGGGCGGTAACCTCGGTATGACCCAACTGGGTCGTGTGGAATTCGGTCTCAATGGCGGCGGTTCCAACACCGACTTCATCGACAACGCCGGTGGCGTGGACTGCTCCGACCACGAAGTGAACATCAAGATCCTGCTGAACGAAGTGGTTCAGGCCGGCGACATGACCGACAAGCAACGCAACCAGTTGCTGGCGAGCATGACCGACGAAGTCGGTGGTCTGGTGCTGGGCAACAACTACAAGCAGACTCAGGCCCTGTCCTTGGCGGCGCGTCGTGCCTACGAGCGCATTGCCGAGTACAAGCGCCTGATGAGCGATCTGGAAGGCCGTGGCAAGCTGGACCGTGCCATCGAGTTCCTGCCGACCGAAGAGCAGATCAACGAGCGCGTTGCGGCAGGTCATGGCCTGACCCGTCCCGAGCTGTCGGTGCTGATCTCGTACAGCAAGATCGACCTCAAGGAACAGCTGCTGAACTCGCTGGTGCCGGACGACGACTACCTGACCCGCGACATGGAAACGGCGTTCCCGCCGACCCTGGTCAGCAAGTTCTCCGAAGCCATGCGTCGCCACCGTCTGAAGCGCGAGATCGTCAGCACCCAGATCGCCAACGATCTGGTCAACCACATGGGCATCACCTTCGTTCAGCGACTCAAAGAGTCGACCGGCATGAGCCCGGCGAACGTGGCCGGCGCCTACGTGATCGTGCGTGACATCTTCCACCTCCCGCACTGGTTCCGTCAGATCGAAGCGCTGGACTATCAGGTCTCCGCTGACGTGCAACTGGAGCTGATGGACGAGCTGATGCGTCTGGGCCGTCGCGCTACGCGCTGGTTCCTGCGTGCCCGTCGCAACGAGCAGAACGCTGCCCGTGACGTCGCGCACTTCGGTCCGCACCTCAAGGAGCTGGGTCTGAAGCTCGACGAACTGCTGAGCGGCGAAATCCGTGAAAACTGGCAGGCGCGTTATCAGGCTTACGTCGCGGCCGGTGTGCCGGAGTTGCTGGCGCGTATGGTGGCGGGTACCTCGCACCTGTACACCCTGCTGCCGATCATCGAAGCCTCCGACGTCACTGGCCAGGATCCGGCCGAAGTGGCCAAGGCCTACTTCGCCGTGGGCAGTGCGCTGGACATCACCTGGTACCTGCAACAGATCAGCGCACTGCCGGTTGAAAACAACTGGCAGGCTCTGGCCCGTGAAGCGTTCCGTGACGATGTGGACTGGCAGCAACGTGCGATCACCATCTCCGTCCTGCAACAGGGCGACGGCACGCTGGACGTGGAAGCACGCCTGGCGCTGTGGATGGCACAGCACGAAAGCATGATCGAGCGCTGGCGCGCCATGCTGGTGGAAATCCGTGCTGCGAGCGGCACTGACTACGCCATGTATGCCGTGGCCAACCGTGAGCTGCTGGATCTCGCGTTGAGCGGTCAGGCGGTAGTGCCTGCTGCGGCGACTGCGGAGCTTGAACTGGCCTGAGTAGTGGTTGAATGAAGAAGCCCCGGTGTCGTGAGATGCCGGGGCTTTTTATGTCTGATGAATTTTTTGTTGATTAATCTGGCCTCATCGCCGGCAAGCCAGCTCCCACAGGTTTTTCGGTTGTTCACAGAATTTGTGTTCACCGCAGATCCCTGTGGGAGCTGGCTTGCCAGCGATGAGGGCCTGAGAGTCAATACAACTTATGTGCTTGTTTGTTATCAAGCATCGACACTTTATCTGTCGGTCTGGTCAATAAATTACTCAGCGACTGATCAAACTTCTGCAACGCCCGAACTTGCACATCCTGCTGTTGATTAATATCCGCGACTATCTCTTCCGAACGCTTGAAGTCCGCCCACACCGGCGTCAGTTCTTTCGCTTCAGAACCTTTCGCCGTCCCGATGTAATTCAACTTCGCATCATAAAAATCCGCACTGACATCAGCCTTGATGTCGGAACTGCGCGAGGTGATCAACTGGCTGTGGGTGTCAATGATCGCCACCACGTCGGGGTGCGCCGCGCGCAGGCTCTGCATGTCCGGGTACACCGTGACGGAGCCGAACTGCCGTTGCAGCGAGGCCTTGACCCAATCCACCGCCATGTCCGGTTTCGAAGTGTTGACGTAGGCGTCGTGGATCGGCTGCACCAGCAGGCTCTGGCCGAAACCGGTGCCGGCGTTGGCCTGGTAGTCACGCAGGTATTCGCGGTTGGTCTGGGTGCTTGGGCTGTAGACCACGCCCAGTGACACGCCGGGACCGCTTTTCACCTGGGCGACGCTACTGCGGCCGACCGGTTGGGTGAACAGTGTATCGAGGGACGAGACCGCTCTTGGCGCGGTGGGTACGGAACAGGCGGACAAGGCTAAAACCGATATCGCCAAGGTACTGGCAAAGGCAAGTTTCATGGTGAGTCTCCCGTGAAGCAACTTCAGTCGGAAAGTCAGAGTTGTCGCGGCTGTTTGTGACGGGCGCACGACAGTTGATTCAGACTAAACCCGCCATGCTGTAAATAAGCTGACAATTTTTCGAGTTATGGCGATGCATTAGTTTTATTGGCTTTAAGGCAAAACGGTTAATTGCCTCGGGAAATAAAAAGGCGCAAAACAGTGTTTTGCGCCTTTTTATTTATGGCTGTGCAAACAACCATCAGTTTTTCAGGGGGATCAATACTTGCTCGTCCGGGGCCAATACCATGAACACCAGCAACTTCGCCGGTTTGCTGTTGCTGGCGTTTTTCGACACCAGATGCTCGGAGCCGGCCGGTTCGTACCAGAACTGGCCTTTCTTGTAGGTGATCGCCTGTTCACCCTTGACCTGGGAAATCACTTCGCCTTCGAGCACGTAGGCCATGGCGGTGCCGTCGTGTTTGTGGGCGATGGAGGACTGGCCGGGTTTGTAGTCGACTTCGATCATCATGGCTTTCTTGCCGGGGGCGTTTTTCAGCATCTGGTCTTGCAGGACGGTGACTTTCTCGGACGGGTCGTGGGCCAGGGCTGCGGCGGACATGGACAGGGCGAGAGCGGCGGTGAAGAGGTGCAGGGCTTTCATGGCGGATCACCAGTTGGGGAGGGGTGGTGACCACAGTAGTCTGCGGGGCGGGGTATTCAAACGGCCAATATTCGGGAAGATCGGGTGACCAATCCAGGCCAGATGAGAAACAACTGTAGCGAGGGAGCTTGCTCCCGCTGGGCGCGAAGCGCCCCCAAAACCTGGCACCTGATTTCTTCAGACGAATCACACTGGCCGGTTTGCGACTGCTGCGCAGCCGAGCGGGAGCAAGCTCCCTCGCCACAGGGGCAGATCAGACGATCGGAAAGGAGTTGAAATCCACACTATTGGCCAAGCGGCTATCGATCAGGTCAATAAACCCCTGCGCCTCGGGCCGGTTGAAATGCGCCTGCATCGCCGCTTCCGACTGCCAGCGTGCGCTCACCGTCCAGTGGTGGTTGTCGTCCGGGCAGCGGTCGACCAGATAGGAATCGCAACCCGGTGTCTGGCGCAAGGTGTCGACGATCTTCTGCAACTGCCGGCCGAGTTCTTCCGAACGCCCGGCGGCGGCGCGAACCTTGACGGTGTTGATCACTTGGTTGGACATTGCTCACACTCCTGAATCAGGCCGGACGAATCCTGCTCATTGAGGGATAACGCCAGTGCAGAATAGGCCTGCACCTGCTGATCACCAATAACCAATCGGCGGTTAATCGCCCAGACCAATCATTCACGCCACTTGTTGCAGAATGTCGCGCAGGCGATCCAGAGCGGTGTCGATGTCCAGCGTCTCGATGGCGCCGAAGCCGAAGTACAGGCCGTTTCTCGCCGGTTGCTGGTGATAGAAACCATTGATCGAATACAGCCCGACCTCGACCTTTTTCGCCAGCTCGATCACCAGTGGCAAATCCACCGGCACCTTGCAGAACACCGCCATGTGGAAGCCAGCACTGGCCGGCACCGCGTCGAGCCAGGGTGAAAGATCACCGGCCATACGCGCCAGAATCCGTTCGCGACGCTGGGCATAAATCCCGTGGCAACGGCGGATGTGTTTGAGCAAACAACCCTCGGCGATGAACTTGGCCAGCGCCCACTGCGGCAGGGTCGAGGCGTGCAGGTCGGTGAGCTGTTTGGCGCGGATCACCGCTTCGAGAATCGCCGGCGGCAGGATCGCGTAACCCAGACGCAATTCCGGCAGCAGGGTCTTGGAGAAGGTACCGACATAGGCCACGATGCCCCGCTGATCAAGGCTGAACAGAGAGTCCGTAGGCCGGCCTTCGTAGCGGAATTCGCTGTCATAGTCGTCCTCGACGATGATCGCGCCCAGCTCATAAGCCCGGGCCAGCAAGGCCTCGCGGCGCGCTTGGCTCATCGGCATGCCCAGCGGGAACTGGTGCGACGGGGTGACATAAATCAAACGCGTGCCCTCGGGAATCTGCTCGACCACAATGCCTTCGGCATCCACCGGCACGCCGACCACCTCGGCGCCGTGGGTGCCAAACAACAGACGGGCCGGCGGATAACCCGGATCTTCCATCGCCACCCGGCTGCCGGGGCTGATCAGCACGCGGGTGATCAGGTCCAGCGCCTGTTGCGCGCCGTTGCACACCACGATGTCTTCGTCCTGACAGTTGATCCCGCGCGAGAACGCGATGTGCCGGGCAATCGCATTGCGCAGCGCCGGCAGGCCCTCGGGCACGCTGTAGAACCCCTTGGACGCGGCCATTTGGCGCATCGCGTGCGAGACGCAGCGGCGCCAGTCGTCATGGGGGAATTGGCCCTTGCTGGTGGCGCCGCCAATGAAGTCGTAGCGCAACGAACCTTGCAGCGTCGGGTGGCGCAGGAACACCGGCAGGTTGCGCCAGCTTTCGATGACCTCGGCGCTGGCCAGTTCGGTATGGCTTTGCTTGCGCTGGATCTGCGCCGGGCGGGCATTGACGTAAGTGCCTTTGCCGATCACCCCGGTGAGAAAGTTTTCGTAGGTCAGCTGCGCATAAGTGTCGGAAATGGTCTTGCGCGAGATTCCCAGTTGCTCGGCCAGCAAGCGACTGGGCGGCAACTGCGTACCGGCGGCCAGACGCCCGGACTCGATGGCGCCGCGCAACTGCTGGTACAACTGACCGGCGAGGTCCTTGCGGCCATTGATCACGACGTGAAGTTCCATACCGACGCGGCTCCGGGGGGCGATTGAAGTGTCGGCCAGATTACCGCTGTTGCGTGATGGGCAGTAGTTGCGCGTTGCAAAAACCCAAAATTGGTCACCATCCCTGTAGGAGCTGCCGCAGGCTGCGATCTTTTGATCTTGCTTTTGTTTATAAAAACTCAAAGTCAAAAGATCGCAGCCTGCGGCAGCTCCTACAGGGGATTTGTGTGGGGCCGGGATTTTCGGTGGTGTGGCGGTTTTTCGTGGAATTGGGGCTGTAACGCTGGCGCATCAGCGCTTACCGTAAATCCACTATCCCGCATTCCGAGACCTGCCATGTCCCCGCGTCTGGACTACTACAACGCCTCACCCAAGGCGATGAAAGCGATGATCGCCATGGAAGCGCTGACCCGCGACCTGAGCATCGAGGCGCCGCTGTTGCAACTGATCAGGATCCGCGCTTCGCAGCTCAACGGCTGCGCGTTCTGCACCGACATGCACTCGGTGGACGCGCGGCGGGCCGGGGAGAGTGAGCGGCGTTTGTATGCGATCGCGGTGTGGCGCGACAGTGGGTTCTTCAATCCGCGTGAGCGGGCGGCGTTGGCCTGGGCCGAGGCGGTGACTTTGTTGGCCGAGAGTCATGTGCCGGACGATGTTTACCAGATGGCCCGCGAGCAATTCAATGAAGGCGAAATGGTCGACCTGACCATGGCTGTCACCACGATCAACAGCTGGAATCGCCTCGCAGTAAGCTTCCGCCAGACCCCAAGCGATTGACATGCACATAACCTGTGGCGAGGGAGCTTGCTCCCGCTCGGCTGCGCAGCAGTCGCCAAACCTTTGCATGCGGTCTGCCAGCTAATACCGGTTCGGCAGGTTTGGGGGCGCTGCGCACCCCAGCGGGAGCAAGCTCCCTCGCCACAAAGGTCTGGTCTTCAGTTTGGTGGAAAGATCGCAGCCTTCGGCAGCTCCTGCATGGGATCGAATGTAGGAGCTGCCGAAGGCTGCGATCTTTTGACTTTGATTTTTGAAAGCCAGATCAAAAGATCGCAGCGTGCCGCAGCTCCTACAGGGGCCTCAGTTTGGTGGGCGTTGTGGTTTGACTGAGGTGCCGAAGGTGTTGCCCATACGTGTGCCAGTTGCGGCCGGGGTTGCGAGGCCAACCTGATTCGGTGGCCGCTTGTTCACCGGCACATTCAGCGCTTCCTGATTCTTCTGCGCAGCCGCAGCGCCCTCGGGATTGTTGCCCATCTGCTGACTCAGACAATCGTAATTCGGCGCCTTGTAGCCACCCACCGTCACCTCCACACAGCCCAGCGGCTGTTCGGCGTGGGCACTGGCGAAGGCGCTCAGCAGCAGCCCGCCGAGGGCGAATTTCCACAGTGATTTCATGCAAGCCTCCTGGCCGGCCCGAAGCGGCCGTTCTCTATTGGCAGTCTAGTGCAAGCCTCGCGCGAATCCCGTGATGGTTTTTTTGCACCGCCCGTCACACCAGATTCATAAACAGCCATCAGGATGACGGTTTTCAGGGGTACGTCAGCCGTGCAGCGAGGCAGTTCCAGGGACGGTCTTCAGCATTCAGCGACTCTCGTGCGTCGGGTGAGTCTGGGGCTGCTGCTTGGCTGGTTCAGCGGTGCGGCGACAGCCGAACCGGTGCCGGCCGATATGCGCATGACGCTGCACATCCCGGCGCAGGACCTGGCCCGGGCGCTGGATCAGTACAGCCATGCCACCGGGGTGGCGGTGCTGGTCGACAGTCAGTTGAGTCGCGGTCGACGCTCGTTGGCGGTCGATGGCGAATACACCGCTGCCGACGCCTTGCGCCGTTTGCTCGGCGGCAGTGGCCTGATGGCGCGCTATGCCCGCGACGATGCGTTCACCTTGCAAGTGGCGCAGGTCGAGGACGTGCCGTCGGCCCTGGACAAAACCACCCCGGCCAGTGCCGCTGTCAGTCGCAGCTACGCCACCGCCGTGCAAGCGGCGATCGAGAGCAACCTGTGCCGTTCGCCACTGACTCGCCCAGGCAGCTATCGCGCAGTGTTGCAGGTCTGGGTCGGGCGCGACGGCGTGGTGCAGCACAACCGGTTGGTCACCACCACCGGTGATGTACGGCGTGATACCGCGCTGGTAGAGAGCTTTCGCAATCTCAGGATCGACCGGCCGACGCCCAGCGCGTTGCGTCAGCCGGTCACGTTGCTGTTGTTACCGGAGTCGTCAGGGAAACGCATGGAATGCACCAAATGGGAAGGAGTTTCCGGGGGATGAAAGACACCGGACAAGGTTCGATGGTCCAGCTGTTCCTGACGTCCTACGAGGACTTTCGGGTGCGCTTGCGCAGGCGTCTCGGTTCGGAAGACCTGGCCAACGACGTGCTGCACGAAACCTACCTGCGGGTCGACCGCATGGAAACGCCGCCGAACCTGCTGCGGCCCAACGCCTACCTCTATCGCATGGCCCTGAACATCGCCGCCGACCGCCGTCAGGCCGATGCGCGCCTGCTCACCGGCGAGGAAGTCGAAGAGCTGCTGCAAATCGGCGACGAGGCGCTGGATCCGGCGCGAGTGGTCGGTGGGCAGAAGGAAATCCAGTCGCTGCTCAGCGCCCTCTACGAGCTGCCCGCGCGGCGTCGCAGAATCTTCATCGCCGCGCGGCTGGAGGAGGCGCCGCACCTGGAAATCTCCCAGCGCTTCGGCATCTCCACACGCATGGTCGAAAAGGAAATCAAAGCCGCGTTGGGCTTCTGCGCGGCGAAACTGGAAAGAAAAGTGTTTCAGCGGTTCGGTCGCGGGGCCGGAAAACCGTCTTCTGAATAGTGCCCGATCATTTCGTTGAGAATCTGCGCGTTTGAACATCTTTCGACTGACACCTGCCGAGCCATCGGCGGCCGACAATCTGCACAGTGAAGCCCACGACTGGTTGGTCCTGCTGACCTCCGGCCGCGCCACCGTGGCCGACGCCCGGGCGTTGCGCCAGTGGTGCGCGCAGAGCGCCGAGCATGCTCAGGCTTTCGAGCAGGCCAAGGTGTTGTGGCACAACCTGCAGCCTGCCGCTGAAATGCTGCAGTCGCCTCGGCGCTTCGGTCGCCGTGCGTTTCTCGGTGGTGCGATTGCTGCGTCGGCTGCGTTTTTGCTGGTGCGCGGGACGATTCCCGGTGGCTTCGAAGGGCTCGGCGCCGATTACATCACCGAAGTCGGCCAGCAGAAGCGTTTCGAACCGGCCGACGGCGTACGCCTGGAACTCAACACCCAGACCCGCATCAACCAGCGCTCTGCCGATGATGGTGTGCAGGGTTTTGAGCTGGTCAGCGGTGAGGTTGAAGTACAGACCGCGCGGCTGCCATTGGCGATGCAGGCTGGAGGAGGGTGGTTGCGTGCCAGTCAGGCACGGTTCAATTTGCGCAACACCGATCAACAAGTCTGCGTGACCTGCCTCGATGGTTCGGTGGACGTCAATGTCGATGGCCGCAGCCTGCGCTTGCAGCCGGGTGAGCAACTGACCTACGACGCGCAGCAAGTGGGCGCAGTGCAAAGCGTCGACACCGCCGCAGTGATGAACTGGCGCCAACAGGTACTGGTATTCAACGGCGCGACCCTCAGCCAGATGATCGACGAGATCAACCGCTACCGCCCTGGCATGTTGCTGCTGCTCAACCGCGAACTCGGCCAACGCCGCGTCCAGGCCCGCTTCAGCCTCGACCAACTCGCCGGCGTCGCCCTGCTGATCCGCGATGCCTACGGCGTCAAATGCACCGAACTACCCGGCGGCGTCGTCGTCCTCAGCTAATCCAACCCAACACCCACAAACACCATAAAACCCTGTGGGAGCTGGCTTGCCAGCGATAGCGGCATGTCAGGCAATGAGATGTTGGATGTGAATACCCCATCGCTGGCAAGCCAGCTCCCACAGGGACCTCAGTAATCCAGATTATTGCAGCGGCCCCATCACCTGCCGATACCGCTCCACCCCCTGCGCCGTCTCCCGCATCAACCGCACCTCCAACCCCAACGGGTCCTCCCGCCGATTCCCACTCAACTGCCGCCAACCCTTATCCACCTCCCAAACCCGCACCTGCACATCACTCACACCCTGTAACACCGCCACCCCAGCCCCCGGCGCCGGCAACGGATACCGACTGCGCGCCTCAGCCACCGCCCGATACAACGTATCCCCCTTGACCCACCACCGCACCCGCTGCAAAGCCCCAGGCTGATCCGCCGCACGGCGAATAACATCCAGCCGGAACCCCTTGCTGTCACTGCTCCGCACCGTCACCGCAGGCGGCGCACTCGGCGGCTCATCATCCACGCCAACCTTCTTCGGCTCAGTCAATTCAATCCCCGCGCGCATCTCCACATCACGCTGCAACTGATTCAACGCCCGCAACAGACTGTCGCTCTGCTCACTGCTCGCCTGCAAATGACTGTCCGCCCGCGTCACACTGTCCAGCCCGCGCCAGGCAATCAGACTGACCACCGCCATCAGCAGAATCGCGACCATCACCTCGATCAGGGTAAAGCCCCGTTGATCGTTCATTGCACACTGATCCTTCCACTGGCATCGCGCAGCACACTCAGCCGATTGAGCCCATCCGACAAGGTCAATCGCAGCGGCGGATTGATCCACTCGGCGTTAAGCACAACCTTCTGCTTCGGCTCCACCCGCACCTCCAGCTTCGGACTCTGCCAAGTGCGCGGCCGCAACTGCGGGTCATCCTTGAAATGCTCAAAACCCCGACCACTGTCACTGCGCCGACTGAAGCGAAAGCCCTTGCCATCACTCACCCACACAATCGGCCGACCATCGGCGCGGGCCTCTGCCTGCGCCACCTGCAGCAACTGCGCCACACGCTCGGCGTCCTTGCGCAGCAACTGCAGCGGATCCGGCTTGATACTCAAACTGATCGCCGCACTGGCAATCCCGATGATCACCAGCACCACCATCAGCTCAATCAGCGTAAAACCCTGTTGCTTGCCCACCTTCATCGGTTGCGCACTCCGTTGCGTCCTGCCCCGTCCCAAAAAAACATCCTGCACGGCCAACATGTAAGACGTGTGAAATAAAACCGTGAGAATTGCCGCGTAGCCTGTCAGCAGGGACTAAAAGGAGATTCAGCCCATGATGCTCACCACCCGCATATCCCCCCCGCAAACCGTCCAGGCCCTCGCACTGCTCGCCGCCTTGGTCGGCGTCGCGACCTGGTCGTCACTACTCCTGACCTCCGCCGAATCCCACACCCCACCAGCCCCCCCGCAAATGCTCGCGGCGCGCATTGACAGCCCGGCGTTGCAGTGGTTTTCCAACCAGGCGGCGTCGATGGACATCAAGGTGAGCGGGGTGATGGCGGGGAGTCGCGGGGCGGTGGCGATTCTGAGTTTGAACGATGGGCCGCCGCGGAGTTTTCTGCAGGGGGAGAGGGTGGGGCCTGGGGTGAAGTTGGTGGCGGTGGAGGGGGATGGGGTGGTGATTGAGCAGGGTGGGGAGAGGGTGCGGTTGGGGGTGGAGAGGTTGGGGGAGGGGGTGGTTTTGCCGAGTCTTAAGAGGCCCTGATTTGTAGGGTTGAAGTCGTTATTTTTGCCGTTTAGTTGAATGCCAGTTTAAGTGCCTCCAAAAGCAGGGAGCCGAGATGTAAGCGAGTGCTTGTTGTCGCTCTCGGCCTGATGCAGGTAATCGAGAATTTCCGCTACCGGCCAGAAGCGGACGTTCGCAACCGACCGCTAGCGGCGATAAGCAGTACATGACTCCTTTCGCTTGAGATCCATAGGATCACCCGAAGAAATTTCTTAGCTGTTAAATAGGATCCCCTAGACCTTATGTCTGATGGACTTCTAGGCACGCTCACGCGCTAGCGAGAGTCCCTAATCGAAAAACATGGCAAGGTTACATTTCATCAGCTTTACTGCACAAATACTCAAAAAACACCTTCGATGTCCTTCGATGACGTAGCACACTCAAGATGAACGTGGAAGTGAGTTTTATCATCAAAGTTCGGAGGTTGCTGTCGAGGGGGACCTATTATGGGAATTCGGCGGCGACACTTCAGGGGGGGGGAAATGGAAACGTTCCACAATCCAGACAGGTTTATGTCCGACTTGCGTCAAGTATTGTCACAGGGAAGAAAGCGTATTGGAATTCTTGTAGGCGCAGGAGCGCCGCTTGCAATTCGCGTTAACGAGAGAAATGAAGTAGATCCCGATGGTAAGTCGCTAATTCCTGGCGTCGAAGCACTTACGCAACAAGCAACTTCTGGGCTGACAGAAACTCAGGCTGGGGCGGTTGACGCTATAAGAAAGAGCTTGGGTGCAAACGCCAACATCGAGTCAATTCTTTCACGTATTCGTTTGTTAGAACAGGCGCTGGGAGAGACGCTAGTTCAGGGCCTAGACTCAGTCGGATACCAGAATCTCGGGAAAGCAATATGTAAAAATATTGGAAAAATCGTTGGCGTTTCTTTGCCTAAGCAACGTAATGCCTATTCCGATTTGATCGCATGGATTACGGGGACTGTGCGATCCAATTCTGTAGAGATATTTACCACGAACTATGATTTTCTTTTCGAAGAAGCATTTGAACGGGTCAGAAGCCCTTATTTTGATGGCTTTTCGGGAGGCAGCAAGCCTTTTTTCGACCCCGTTTCGGTTGCCGGAGATGACTTACCTGCTCGATGGGCAAAACTCTGGAAGATGCATGGTTCCCTTGGCTGGGCTTTAGAAGACGGAGCAATTGTACGAGGGCATGGGCGCGAGGCCACCGAGTTGGTCTATCCTGATCACTTGAAGTATGACCTGACTCAAAAACAGCCCTACTCAGCCCTTTTTGAAAGGCTTAAAAGTTTCTTGCTCACACCAGATTCGTTATTGCTGGGAATTGGCTTTTCTTTTAGAGATGCGCATATTTGTGCAGTACTTGATGAAAGTCTGGCGATGAATGCTAACTCGGCTGTATTGGCCTTTCAATATCAGACTTTAGATAAGGAAGAGCCTGTCGTTAAGCTAGCAAGCGACAGGCCAAACTTAAGTGTTTACGCGGCTGATGGTGCTGTAATAGGTGGTGTTCCTGGAAAGTGGCGTCCGGGAGAGCTTCCCAAAAACTGGGGAAATATTCGTGAAAGCTTCTGGGCACCGCGGTGGCCTAAAGAACCAGCCTCGTTCCTATTGGGAGACTTTGCTGCTTTCGCTCGATTCTGCGCTCTAGCACAAGCCAATGATTTGATAACAAAGTCTTTGCAAAGAGACGAGCCCAGTCAGGCTGAGAGTGTCACTGAGAGCATCAGTGGAAATGGATCTGATGTAGAGGAAAAGCAAAATGAGCGGTAATGACCCTACCTATTTAGGAGTTGTTAGTGCTGTTTCAGGAGCCACGCTAACTGTAAAGCTAGCGGAGTCACTAGATTCGGGCTTCGCCGTTATCAAAGGCCATACATATCGAGTTGGCCAGGTTGGGAGTTTTGTTAGAATTCCTCAAGGCTATCAGGACTTATTCGGTATCGTTTCCGAAGTTGGTGCTACTGCTGCACCAATTCAGTCAGACATTTCAAGTATGGACTCGGGTAGATGGATGACTGTTCAACTTGCGGGTGAAACAGTTGGCGGCCAATTTGAAAGAGGTCTAAGTCAGCATCCGAATATAAACGATTCTGTACACTTGGTTACCGAATCCGATCTAAGAAGAATATATGGTTCAATAGGCGAAGACCAAGTGGTTATAGGTCACCTTGCAAGTGCTGAAAATATTGAGGTGCGTCTATCACTAGATGCGCTTGTGACACGGCACTCCGCAATACTAGGTTCAACAGGAGCGGGAAAATCTACAACTGTTGCAAGTCTCCTACGGTCCATCATTCGGAAAGATGAAAAAGAGGGGGCCCCTGGCGCTCGTATTCTCATGATCGATATACATGGCGAGTACACGAAGGCGCTTGAGGATGTGGCGAGGGTATTTAGTACTGCTCCTAGTCCTGGGCAGGAGCCATTGTTTGTTCCTTACTGGGCTTTGGAGGCAGGCGAGCTTTTAGATTTTGTCACGGGAGGTCTGTCCGATGCCCACGAAATTGCCTTCACAGATAAAATTGCAGAATTGAAAGAAAAAGGAATTATTTCGTATCCAAGAGCAGGTATCGATTCAAAAATACTTACCGTAGATAGCCCAGTTCCATTCAGTTTGAAGCAGCTATGGTATGAATTGATCAACTTTGAAACAACCACCTTTCTCGGAGCAAATCGTGATGAGCCTGCGCTTGAAGAAGAAGGCGACGCAGACGCGCTGATTGCACCAAAATATCAACCTCATGCTATGGGCACTAGAGGCCCCTTCACTAATTCCGCAGCCAAGGGTATCCGCAGACCATTGAATCTACTCAGGTCCCGAATGCTAGATCGACGTTATGATTTTTTGCTTCATCCCGGAGACTGGGAGCCAAAACTATCGGGAGAGGTGAAAAACGATCTGGACGAACTTCTTAAAGGATGGCTTGGCCATGATAAACAAATCACGATATTAGATTTGTCTGGCGTTCCCAGTACAGTGCTCACGCGGCTTATTGGCTCCATTCTTCGTATCGTTTATGAGGCGCTGTTTTGGAGTCGAGAAAAGTCAGAAGGTGGAGTAGAACGGCCACTCCTCGTTGTTATGGAGGAGGCTCATCGCTACCTCGGGCCGGATGCAGGGACAGTGGCCTCTGAAGTAGTGAAGCGTATCGCGAAGGAAGGACGTAAATACGGGGTAGGTGCCATGGTGGTTTCTCAACGACCGGCAGAAGTTGATGAAACAGTGCTTTCGCAGTGCGGCACAATTATCGCGCTAAGGCTTTCCAATCCCGTAGATCGCGGACGCGTGAAGGGGACTTTGCCTGATAACCTAGCCGGATTGATGGACTTGTTACCAGTGTTGAGAACTGGTGAAGCTATAATAACCGGCGAAGCTGCCCGCCTCCCAGTTCGCTGCCGCATTGCTTTGCCTCGTCAAGAGCATTTACCTAGGAGTAATGATCCTAAGGTAACTCTAGCGTGGTCGCGGCGGCGATCAGCGGAAGGATACGACCGTGTGGTTGCTTCCTGGCGAAGCCAGCAGACTAATGCGGTTATCCGACAACTTGGAATCACACGTACACCTGTCGAAGACGACAATGAGGAGAGCTGAAATGGATCGCGATGCCGTATCTTCGTCGAATATTTTGTCAGCAGGCTATGACCCTGAGAGTGAAACGTTGGAAATTGAATTTTTGGGAGGGGCTGTTTATCAGTATTACAATGTGAACGAGCATCTTTATGAGCAATTCAAATTAGCTCCTTCCAAAGGTCAATTCTTCCATATGTACATAAAGAATGCGGTGCCATTTTCGAGAGTCTAATGAGTTAACTCAAACAAAAATTAAAGGGCTGCCGTCAACAGGAAACCTGTTTTCTATGATTGGCCGTGAATGTGCGGAAAAAGCCTTTGTCGTTGGACTACAAAGGCGTAAGTAGTAATTTCTCAAAAATCGATAAGAGAAAATTTCATGCATCTTTTTATATGAAAGCCCCTTCCATTTCCATAAGCAGTATCTTATCGAGGTAGTAGACTATGCTCTCAGCAGGGATGAAATTAAGCTGGCTTTCACTGTCGCTCGCGAACGTAACCATTCCAGAAAACTCCTGCAGAAAAGGGGACAGATTTATTTTCTGAGAAATAAATTTGTCCCATTTTTTATTCTTTTTTCATTTGTCTCCTTTTTTCTTCGTTCAGTTTTCGTGCGTCCGCCGGAGACTGGGCAAAGTTTTTTGTAAATCTACTTCATGCTAAGAGCACTTACGATCTCACGAAGAAACTCTAGCTTAAAGTTATTATTTCGAACGCGACGAATAACTTTAAGGTTTTTAATGTCATGCTTAGGATCGTCGCTTGTTATTTTTTCAACAAGTAAAATGGTGTAGGGGTTTTGAAACTTCTTTTCTAGTTTAGGCAAGAAATCATCGGTCATATTTTTTGCGCTTGCTTTGGCCTCGACTATTACGACCTGATCTCCTTGAGTAATGACAAAGTCCGCCAATTCGTCCTCGCGCACTTTAATTTTGCCATTGCTTTGAACCAGCTCTTTCAGCGATGATCGAATGAAATTCTCAAGCTGCAATTCTGACTCAACAGCATCTTTAATTACCTCGGGATTAAGGGAGTCAACTTTTATTCGCTGTTTTTTTCCATTTTCGAGAGTGAACTCGATAACTCGATACCGGCTCTTCGCTCTTTTCGCAAAAAATAATGAAGAGAAATAACCAGTAATTGCAGCTGTAGTGCCTGCTAATAATGCGAATAGTAGCTGCAACATTATAAGCGCTCCTTGACTGCGGTCATGATCAGGCTCGCGAGATACGCTATGACGCCTATAATTAAAGGTAGGCCGACTCCGTAATTGTAGACCATATATGAGTGTTCTGCGGGATTTTTATTAGCGATCACGCAGCAAGTTCCCCAGGCTCCAAAAGCGACCATTATCATCAGCCAAGTGAATCCAATAAAATTGCTGTCAATTTTCTTGATTGTAATATGGCCAACCACGCCCTCAAGTTGAAGTCCGGAAATTTCTTTTGGCTTGGTTAATGGAGCTAGAAAACATAATGCAGCAGAAGCCAAGGTCGGACCAATAAAGTCTGACGTGTCAATATTTATCACTGCACGAATTCCTAACTCAAACAGGATTAGAATTACAGGAAAGCCGTACGTAATTATTAAGTACATCTGAAACTTCCACCCTTTGCGAACCGTCCATTTTTATGTTTTTCCACTACTTTTGCCTAAACCTTCCCCTACACGAGTGGACTGTGTTCAGCCTGGCAGAAGATAGCGTAACCTCATTAAGTTTCCTACCTCTTTCCTCCATTTAGGCTGCTGCTGATAGGTCTACAAAGTAACGTGAAAACTTAGTGCGGCTAATCGAGTGTATTGGCAGGTCAAAAAGCGGACCTTAGTGGGTAGTCGCTTCTGGCCGACAGCGGTCGCTTGCCGATGTCCGCTTTTGGCCGAAAGCAGCCATCGGGTGTGAAATGTAGTCCAAAAACGCAAGTCAGTTGGCCTGATGAGTGGGTGGATCTATTTAGGGGATATTTTCCGCAGTAAGGTCAAGGTAAACATCGGCGTTTAAAAAGACATTTCCAGATACTCACTCAGGCTACACATCCTTGCGCCATTGCCTACAGCTACGCCAGAATCCGCCGGCTTGTGCGCTTTGGGGACGGGTTTTATTGTGGTTCGGTCGCTGACGAATCAGCGATCGGGTTTGGTAGCCCGGCTTAGACTTGGCGCATAGCGTCACCCGACACAGGCCCTGCTGGGACTGTATTTATGGTGGCCATGCGCAGGGCGTCTTCGGGCGCGCCGGTTTTCCAAGTCACCGGTCTACCAACCTTCGTATGGCCACCACCCCTTCGTTTGGTAGCGAAAGATGATGGCTCCTTTTCTATGATTTGGAGATTCACTCATGATCAAACCAACACCCAACCCACCCGAAACCGCCTCGGTTTCCCCCTACGAATCCATCGACTCAAAAAAACTCCACGAAGCCGCCGACCGCGCGCTCGACCATTACCTCTGTCCGCCCGGTTCCACGCCGCCGCCGCGTAAAGCCCGGGGGATGTATGCCGTGACGGCGGACAACAAAACCGAAGAACTGTTGGTCGATGCCAGTGAAACGCTTGCTTCGGCCAAAACCCTCGCGCAGAACATCGCCAGCTTGTTGCCGGTGTCGCAGCGTCATGCGCTGGCGGGGATTGCGCAGTTGATCATGCTAGGGGAGTTGGCGGTGAATCGGGCTTTGGATAATTTGCAGTTGCCGGGGTGATGTAGGTGTCGGGGACACTTGGTGATTGATTGGGTGTTCATTCTGGCGCCTTCGCGAGCAAGCTCGCTCCCACAGGGTTTGTGGTGGATGCGTAATTTGCGGACACCCAAAACCTGTAGGCGCTGCTGTGAACTTGCCCATTCGTGTTCGGCTAAATGAGGGAGGTGGTCGACCATCACCCTCACGGGTGATGGTTTGAAGCACTACAAGTGTTAGATATTCGGGGAGTAGGAGAAGCCTTGCGAAGCTTCGGTATCGGTGAACGGCGTCACACGCGGTTTCTTGTTGAACAGGCCGTTGACGACCGAGCCAGGGAACATCTCGATGGCGTTGTTGAACAGTTCGACGTTGCGGTTGTAGATGGTGATGGCTGCGCCGACGTTCTCTTGTTGTTCGGCAATTTCACGCATCATGTTGTTCGCCGCTTCCGATGCTTTCAGATCAGGGTAAGCCTCAAAAGCAATGCGCAAGCCACCCATCAGTTCTCGCGAGGCGGTTTCAACGTTGGTGAGTGCGTTTCCGTTTGCGCCAGCAGGAAGGGCGTGAATGGCGCTGCGAAGGCTGGTGATTTTTTCGAGGAGGCTGGACTCAAAAACCATGAAGTCTGCGAGCACTTTTTGCAGTTGATCGAGAACTTTTGTCTTCTGGCGTTCGTAAACCAGGACGTCCGACCAGGCACGTTGTACCCCGTTATGTCGGGCGATGATGTCGTTGTAGATGCCCAACCCCACCAAGATGATGATTACGGCGATAACAGCGGAGAGTATGAGTGCAATGTCCATGGCTTACTTCTCTTTGCATTTATTTGGTGGAGAGGTGGTAAAGGTAAAGTTGTCATCGTGCAGCTCAGAGAGTGCGTGGCTCCATTGGAGCACAGACATCAGGCGCGGCAGTTCGACACCTGCAAAAATTTCTGCGTAAAACTCGTTGGGTGAAGCCAGCGAATATTCTGTGTCGAACGCGAGTAGGTCACTGCTCGCGAAGCTGAGGCAAAGCAAGCCATCGTCGGAGAACTCCAGGTTCGGACGATCGAGGATTTCAAATAATTTCAACAAATGCAGCACTGTCGAAGGTTTGATGAATTTCGCGCAGAGTATCTCGCTCTGCCCTGTCAAACAGAACGATTTATTAAAGTCCGGAGAAGCCGTGTCCATCGGCCATGAATAGTCGTTCTCTGATTGGTTATCGGATCTGACCGATATCCCGGTGACCCAGGGAAAGTCGAAAACCAGACTGTACCGGTCGTAATGGTCATACACCACTCGAGTCTCCGTACTGGTTTTGCCATCTTTGTCGGTCACCGTGACTTGCTCCTCCCGTTTGTTGACGTAGTGCAACTGGCGGTAGTGATAAGGGAGATCGCGCAGCTTGCCGGTAAACACGCCCTCTAACGACTCAACCAACTCGCGGCTGTAGTTGCCCCGGCGGTAGTCACCAAATTGCGTATCCAGTTCGTTGAGGGTGCAGTGCGAGTTTTCTTCCAGGAACATCAACTCGTTGTGGAAGTAGGAGGATAGTTCAGCAATTTCGCGGCTGAGCGATGGCAAGCGATCAGCCTTGGATTTCATCCATTTCATGCTCCCAATGGCGAACCCGATGCCTAGCACACCAGTGACTGCGCCGAACAAGCCAGGCTCAATTTGCAGACGGTGAAAAAAAGAAACCACGTGATAGGTGTCGATATAGCCAAAAAGGGCCACAGTGCCCGCAATCAATAACAGGCCGGTGCCGAAAAACCACCATGCACGTGTGAAATTGAACTTGAGCGGGCCATCGTACGAGGCGAACTCGTGGATCACGTTCAATAGGTCGGCGTTGGATTCAGCCCTGTCAATATTGGCTCCGCTCACAGTCAGCAACTCATTTAGTCGCGCGTTCTGCGAGGTGTTGGGCATGTAGATATCCATCAACGAGAGCAAGGTAGAAGTCTCACAACAGTATCGGGAAGCTCGAAGCAAGCGGCCCCAGGGGGCCCGAATTCAATTAGAAGATGGGCTGATTCAGGGAGACCTTGTGCGGAAGCAACGGCCCGGATTGAGGATTTGACTCTATTCATGATCTGTCAGAAACAATGAAAAGGAGTGGACAATACCATTGTCATGCGTTGACTGCTTCTGTCCGACATCATCCTCTGGAAATGATCGGGCATTCGACAGGTAATCATCGTTTGATGAGCGTATCGGCATCACTTGGTGGTTGATTTGGTGCCCATTCTGGCGCCTTCGCGGGCAAGCCCGCTCCCACAGGGTTTTATGTTGGTCGAAGATTTTTCGTACGACGTTGGAGACTGGGGGAGTTGGTCTGTCGGCGATGGTGCATGCGCCAATTCCGTTGCCTGAGATGTTTGTGTAGGAGCTGCCGGAGGCTGCGATCTTTTAGTTTTAAAAAACAAGATCAAAAGATCGTCCGAACGCGGCCCGAGCCTTCGGCAGCTCCTACAGGGGGCGATTCAATAGGGTTTCCAGGCGGGCCAGGGGCGGGGCGTCCTGGTTGCGGTTGAAGACCTGGATGCCGACCTTGAGTAATCGGCCATTCTCTGCCGCTGCGATTACCTGCTCACACCGCAACAACAACCGTCCCTGATCACAATCAACGGCTTTCACACCGGTCGGCAATCGACCTTCCAGTTGCAGTTCCGCCATGCGCGTTTGCGCCGCGATCATGGCAATCGAGCGATCACGCATAACTCCGCTGCTTTGGGTCATCAACCCGGCCACGCGCACGGCCGCCGACATCGCCACGGCAATGATCGCCAGCGCCACCAGCACTTCAATCAGGGTGAAACCCGCTTCTCGGGAACACGCGCGCATAAAAGGCCCAAAACCAAAACACAGCCCTCGACCCTAACCCGCGTCCTTGACGGCTTGACGACGAAAACTCCCGAGGATTTTCAACATCCCTGACATATCTTCTTGCAACACTGCGCGTCGAATCGAATCAAGCCAAGGGAATGTCGAGATGGATATCGCGCAGTTCAAACAGCCCGGACGACCGAGTCGGATGCCCCGTGGGCAGCAGGGTTTTACCCTGATCGAGATCATGGTGGTGGTGGTGATTCTCGGGATTCTGGCGGCGATGGTGGTGCCCAAGGTGCTGGATCGGCCGGATCAGGCGCGGGCCACGGCGGCGAAGCAGGATATTGGCGGTTTGATGCAGGCGCTGAAGTTGTATCGCCTCGATCACGGCACTTATCCGAGCATGACTCAGGGTCTGAAAGTGCTGGTGGAGCGGCCGGCGGATGCGAAGAACAGTAACTGGCGTTCGTACCTGGAGCGCCTGCCGAATGACCCGTGGGGTCGTCCTTATCAGTACCTCAACCCCGGCGCGAATGGTGAGATCGATATCTTTTCCCTCGGTGCCGACGGTCAGCCTGACGGCGACGGCGTGAATGCCGATATCGGTTCCTGGCAGCTGTAAGGCCGGTGATGAACAGCCAATCGAACCAGCAGGGGATGGCGATCATCAGTGCGCTGTTGATTGCGGCGGTGGTCGCGGTGATTGCGGCGGGGATGTTGACCCGGCAGAGTGTTTCGACTCGTGCGCTGGAGGCGGATCAGCAGCGGGTGCAGGGGCGCTGGTTGTTGCACGGTGGTCTTGAGATCAGCCGACAATTGCTTTGGGATGCGCGGCAGCGTGATCCGTTGACCCGGCTCGATCAGCCGTGGGCGCAGCGCTTGAATGCGCACGGTTTCGAGGGGCGGCTGGAGGATGAGCAGGGCAAGTTCAACCTGCGCAATCTGGTGGCCAACGAGCGCGTCGATGAGGCGCAGGTGCAAGCGTTTCAGCGGCTGTGCGCGTTGATCGGCATCAGCGCCGGGTTGAGTCAGCGCATCAGTCAACGGGTGATCGGCTCTTATCCGTACCTGTTGAACCCGCAGATTGCCGAAAACACCGCGAGCAAAAACGCCTTTGACAGTGGCCGTGCCACGTCGCCGAATGCTTCGCGCAAGCCACAGAATCCGAAGTTGCCGATGCTGCGCAGCGTTGATGATCTGCGCAGCGTCGAGGGTGTGAATGAGGCGGTCATCGGCAAACTGGCGCCGTATCTCACGGTAATTCCGGCGACCACCTGGCTCAACGGCAATACCGCCACCGCGCCGGTGTTGGCCGCGTATGTGCCGGGATTGTCGCTGGAGCGGGCGCAGGCGCTGATCAATGAGCGTGACGCCGGGCGCTGGTTCATCAACCGTGGCGATTTCGTCAACCGCTTGCGCATGCCCAATCTGGAGCTGACCAGCGTCAAGGTCGGCATCACCAGTGACTGGTTTCGTCTGCGCGGCGAGGCGCGGCGTGATCAGCGTCGGGTCAGTCTCGATGCGTTGCTGCACCGCAGCGAGGATCGTCTGCCGCAAGTGATCTGGTCGCGGGTGGGCGTATGAGTCAGTTGCGTGTGAGTTTGCCGCCATTGGCGCAGTTGAGTCTCGACAGTGAGCTGGACTGCGCGTGGCTGGACCGTCAGGGGCAGGTCATTCGTGAGCAGCGTCTGACCTTTACTCAACTGGGGCAGCTACCGAAGCAGCCAGCGCTGAGCGTTTTTCTGCACCCGTCGGACAGCCTGCTGGCGAGCATCGACCTGCCGCCATTGCCGGCGAACAAGACCGCAGCGGCGGTGCAATGCGCGGCGCAGGCCTTGATGCTCGGTGACTGCAATGACATGCACATCGCTCACAGTTCGCGGGATGAAGCGGGGCAGGTGCAGATCGCCTGGGCGCCGCGTCAACGCTTGCAGCATCTGGGGCAATTGCTGAAGCAGGCCGGGCTGAATTTGCGCGGTCTGTACCTGGCGGCGTACAGCTTGCCGGTGCTGCCGGGCACGGTGGCCTGTCGGCAGGACGGCCATTTGTTGCTGCGCGAAAGCGTGCAGGTGGCGCGGGTGCAGCCGCTGTTCGACGACGAGGTTGGCGATTGGCTGCTGAGCTGCGGCACACCGCTGCACTGGATCGGTTCGGCAGCGCCGACGGAAGCCGAATTGCCGATGGCCGAGGCACAGCGCTGGACCGGGCCATTGCCCGGTTGGGGCCTGCAGAGTGCGGTGCAACAGCAGCGCAGCGAGCATCGCGGTTGGGGCCGGGCGTTGGGGCTGTGCGCATTGGCGGTGGCGGTGTGGGTCATCGGCTTGAACCTGTATGCCGCTCGCGAAGCCAGTCAGGGCCAGCAGCTCAAGGCACAGATGGCGCTGCGGGTGAAGCAGGCCTTTCCCGAGTTGCCGGTGATCCTCAATCCGCTGCAGCAGGCCCGTCAGCAATTGGCGGCGCGGCAGAAGGGAGCGGCGGAGGACCCGGCGCAGCCGTTCAACCGGCTGGTGTTGCAGGCCGGCAGTGGCATGCCGTTCATGGCCGGCACGGTCGAGCGCCTGTCGTTTGTCGACGGCACTTTGCAGTTGAGTCTGCTGGCCGACGCCCGGCGCAACGCCAATGACAAGGACAAGGATTGGCAAGCCGCATTGGCCCAGGTCGGGATCAGTGCGACGGCTGACGATGAAGGCTGGCTGCTGCGCCCGAGCGACGAAGTCACCACCCCCGACGACAGCGCTGACGACAGCGGAGCAGAAGATGAATAAGGCATCGCTCGCGGTGTACCGCGCCCGTTGGCAGGGTTTCAGCGCGCAGCTTCAAGTGCGCTGGCAAGCGCTGGCCCTGCGCGAAAAACGCATGGTCGGCGGCATGGCGGTGGTGCTGCTGGCGCTGTTGGTGTGGGTCGCGCTGATCCAGCCGCCGCTGAAAAAAATCACTTATTGGCAAAGCGAAACACCGAAGTTGCGCGCGCAGACCGAAGCGCTGGAAGTGCTGTTGCGTGAGGTCAGTGTGCGTCCGCAGGGGCAAAACATCGAGCAGTCGCTTGAGCAAACGCTGCAGGCCAGCGGCCTGGCCGGGCACTTCCAGTTGCAAGCCGGGGAGGCCGACGCCTGGCTGCTGACGTTCGACGCGGCGCCGGCCGATGCAGTGCTCGACTGGCTGTTGAGCACCCCGGCACAGCTTTCTCTGCAAGTGGTCGAGGCCCGTCTGCAACGCGCCGACAACGCTTCGACCGAAGTCACTGCCGGCACATTGTCAGGCACCGTTCGCATGGATCAGGCGCTGGGCGCTAAGGAAGCTTCATGAAGGGGTCAGGATCCAAACCGGCGCGCATGGCGTTGCCGATGCTGCTGATGGCGTTGAGCGCGTGCAGCAACACCACCACGCCGCCGAACCAGCCGCCATTGCTGGTGGACAGCGAACTCGGCCGGCCACTGGCCAACACCCAGCGCAGCGGTGACGCGCTGCTCGACCGGCAACGCGCTCAGGCACAAACCGCGCCGCAACCACGGCAGATGCACAACATCACCGAACGCGCGCGAAGTGGCGGCGCCCCGCGCGGCAGCACACTGCCGAGCAATCCGCTGGGCGATCAACCGGTGACGCTGAATTTTGTCGATGCCGATATTCAAGCGGTAGTGCGCGCTTTGTCGCGTTCCACCGGCCAGCAGTTTCTGGTCGACCCTCGGGTCAAGGGCAGCCTGACGCTGGTCTCGGAAGGTCAGGTGCCGGCACGCCAGGCTTATGACATGTTGCTCGCGGCGTTGCGCATGCAGGGTTTCAGCGTGGTCGATGTCGGCGGCGTCGCCCAGGTGGTGCCGGAGGCCGATGCGAAACTGCTCGGCGGGCCGATCTACAGCCCGGACAAACCGGCTGGGAACGGCATGCTGACGCGTACCTTTCGCCTGCAATACGAGAACGCGGTGAACCTGATTCCGGTGCTGCGCCCGATCGTGTCGCCGAACAATCCGATCAATGCCTACCCCGGCAACAACACCATCGTCGTCACCGATTACGCCGAGAACCTCACGCGCGTCGCCCAGTTGATCCAGACCATCGACACCCCGAGCGCGATCGACACCGACGTGGTGCAGATCCAGAACGGCATCGCCGCCGACATCGCGCCGATGGTTGCCGATCTGCTCGACGCGCCGGGCAACGATCCGACGCAGAAAATCGCGGTGATCGGCGACCCGCGTTCCAACACCATCATCATCCGCGCCGGCAGCCCCGAGCGCACCGAACTGGCGCGCAACCTGATCTACAAGCTCGACAACGCCCAGAGCAATCCAAGCAACCTGCACGTGGTTTATCTGCGTAACGCGCAAGCGGCGAAACTGGCGCAGGCCTTGCGCGGGCTGCTGACTGGCGAGAGCGACAGCGGCACCAGTGACAGTGCGCGCTCGGTGCTCAGTGCCATGGGCAGCAACGGCAACAACAATGGCGGTTCGAGTGCGCAGAGTGGTACGCAAGGCAGTGGCAACACCTCGACCACGTCGAGCACTGGCAGCACCGGCGGCAGTTATGCGCAGGGCAGCAGTTCGACCGGCAGCGGCGGCAATCAGGCCAGCGAGCAGAACGTTGCGTTCAGCGCGGGCGGGGTGACGATTCAGGCTGATGCGACCACCAACACTTTGCTGATTTCCGCGCCGGAGCCGTTGTATCGCAACCTGCGCGAGGTCATCGATTTGCTCGACCAGCGCCGTGCGCAAGTGGTGATCGAGAGCCTGATCGTTGAGGTCGGTGAGGACGATGCCAGCGAATTCGGCGTGCAGTGGCAGACCGGCAATCTCGGCGGTAAAGGCGTGATCGGTGGGGCGAACCTCGGTGGATCAGGGATCAATCTCAACGGCAAGACCAGCCTCGATGTGCTGCCCCAGGGTTTGAACCTCGGCTACGTCAACGGCACCGTCGATATCCCCGGCATCGGCAAGATTCTCGACCTGAAAGTGCTGGCCCGGGCGCTGAAGAGCAAGGGCGGCACGAATGTGCTGTCGACGCCGAACCTGCTGACCCTCGATAACGAAGCGGCGAGCATTTTTGTCGGCCAGACCATTCCGTTTGTCAGCGGCAGCTATGTCACCGGGGGCGGGGGGACGAGCAACAACCCGTTCCAGACCGTTACGCGGGAAGAGGTGGGGTTGAAGCTGAATGTGCGGCCGCAGATTTCCGAGGGCGGGACGGTCAAGCTTGATATCTATCAGGAAGTCAGCAGCATCGACGAACGCGCGTCGGCCAGTGCGGCGTCGGCGGGGATCGTGACTAACAAACGTGCGATTGATACCAGCATCCTGCTCGACGACGGCCAGATCATGGTCCTCGGCGGCTTGCTGCAGGACGGCTACAGCCAGAGCAACGAAGCGGTGCCATGGCTGGGGACGCTGCCGGGGATCGGTGCACTGTTTCGCAACGAACGCCGGGCGATCACCAAGACCAACCTGATGGTATTCCTGCGCCCGTACATCATCCGCGACAGCGAAGCGGGGCGCAGCATCACCCTCAACCGCTACGACTTCATGCGCCGCGCCCAGGGCGGCCTGCAACCGGAACGCAGCTGGGCAATGCCGGACATGCAGGCGCCGCAGTTGCCGACGGCGGCGCAGGGGGTGCCGGCGGTGGTGCCGGGGACGGGACCGAGGGCGACGATCAAGGCTGTGCCGATTGAAGGGAGCACGCGCTTTTGAACAGCATGATGACTGTGGCGAGGGAGCTTGCTCCCGCTCGGGTGCGAAGCGCCCGCAAGTCCGACATGCAAGGTGTGTCTGCGGGAATGGGGTTGCAGGGTTTGGGTCTGCTGCGCAGCCCAGCGGGAGCAAGCTCCCTCGCCACAGGAATGGGGAACGACACCGAACCTGTAGGAGCTGCCGAAGGCTGCGATCTTTTGCTTTGGCTTTTTTCAATGTCGCTGAAGATCAAGATCAAAAGATCGCAGCCTGCGGCAGCTCCTACGCTTTTGAAACCGACCCTCAATCTGAGAAGTAACCCTGTGGCGAGGGGATTTATCCCCGATGGGCAGCGAAGCGGCCCCAAAACCTATGCACGCGGTCAGTCAGATGTATTCGGATGTCAGGTTTCGGGGCTGCTGCGCAGCCCATCGGGGATAAATCCCCTCACCACAAGAACCCCGCTCTCTATAAGAAATCCCCTCACCACAGGAACACCTCCAGGCAGAGAGATTGGGGAGGTTTTGAGATGAGTTCGCTTCCCTGCGCCTGGGCCAAGGCCATGAACTCGGCCCGCAAGCTGAAAAACATTCCTGTGGCGAGGGAGCTTGCTCCCGCTGGGCTGCGCAGCAGACCCAAAACCTGCTACCTCATTCTTCCAGATACACCTTGCATGCCGGATTTACGGGGGCTTCGCCCCCGAGCGGGAGCAAGCTCCCTCGCCACAAAAACATGTTCAGACCCGAGAGTTGGGGAGGTTTTGAGATGAGTTCACTTCCCTACGCCTGGGCCAAGGCCCAGCGCATTCTGTTGTGCGACGGTGTGCTGACCGTGTGTCCATCGACGCCGGGCTGGTCGATCAGTGAGGTGCGGCGCCAGTTCGGTGAAACGTCGCTCAAGCGCGTGCGCGACGACGAACTCGATGGCCTGCTCGCCACGGCCTACGCCGACACCGGCAGCGCCGCCGCTGTGGTTGGCGCAGCAGAAAACGAAGTCGACCTCGACCGCCTGATGCAGGACATGCCGGAAATCACCGACCTGCTCGACACTCAGGACGGTGCGCCGGTAATCCGCATGATCAACGCCTTGCTTACCCAGGCCGCGCGGGATGAAGCCAGCGACATTCACATCGAACCCTTCGAAACCCATTCGGTGGTGCGCTACCGGGTCGACGGCACCCTGCGCGACGTGGTTTCGCCGCGCAAGGCACTGCACGGTGCGCTGGTGTCGCGGATCAAGATCATGGCCCAACTCGACATCGCCGAAAAACGCCTGCCGCAGGACGGTCGTATCGCGCTGCGCGTGGCTGGGCGACCGATCGACATTCGCGTGTCGACCGTGCCCACCGGGCATGGCGAGCGGGTGGTGATGCGTTTGCTCGACAAGCAGGCCGGGCGCCTGCATCTGGAAACGTTGGGCATGGATGCAAACGTTCTGGCAAAACTCGATCACCTGATTCGCCAGCCCCACGGCATCGTACTGGTCACCGGCCCCACCGGCAGCGGCAAGACCACCAGCCTCTATGCGGCGCTGGCGCGACTGGATGCCAGCACCAGCAACATCCTCACCGTCGAAGACCCGGTGGAATACGACCTGCCGGGGATCAGCCAGATTCAGGTCAACGCCAAGATCGACATGACCTTCGCCCTGGCATTGCGAGCGATTCTGCGGCAAGACCCGGACATCATCATGATCGGCGAAATCCGCGACCTGGAAACCGCACAAATCGCCGTGCAGGCGTCGCTCACCGGGCACCTGGTGCTGGCGACGCTGCACACCAACGACGCGGTGTCGGCGGTCAACCGCTTGATCGACATGGGCGTCGAGCCGTTTCTGCTCGCTTCGTCGATGCTCGGCGTTCTGGCCCAGCGGCTGGTGCGGCGCCTTTGCAAAGAGTGCAAACAGGAAGATTCAGCAGCGCCGGGCACCTGGCGCCCGGTGGGCTGCGCCGCCTGCAATCACACCGGCTACAGCGGTCGCACCGGCATCCACGAATTGTTCTGCATCGACGACGACATCCGCACCCTGATTCACCAAGGGGCAGGGGAGCAGGCTTTGCGTGCGGCGGCGGCCAAGGCCGGGATGTTCAGCCTGCGCGAGGACGGCGAGCGCTGGATTCGCAGCGGCGCCACCGCCCCTGAAGAAATCCTCCGTGTCACTCGGGACGCCTGATGAATCGCTATCGTTTTGAAGCCGCCGACGCTACCGGCAAGATCGAGTCCGGGCACCTGGAAGCGGACAGCCAAGGTGCTGCCTTCGGCGTGTTGCGCAGCCGTGGTTTGACCGCGTTGTCGGTGCACAAGGAAAGCAACGTCGCCCAGCATGGCGGCGGTGGTCTGTTCAGTGCGCGTATGTCGGATAACGATCTGGCCTGGGCCACGCGACAACTGGCGAGCCTGCTCGGCGCCAGTCTGCCGCTGGAAGCAGCGCTCAGCGCGACGGTGGAGCAGGCCGAGAAAAAACACATCGCCCACACCCTCAGTGCGGTACGCGCCGATGTGCGCAGCGGCATGCGTCTGGCGGAATCGCTGGCCGCGCGGCCACGGGATTTTCCGGAGATCTACCGCGCGTTGATCGCTGCCGGCGAGGAGTCCGGCGATCTGGCGCAAGTCATGGAGCGGCTGGCGGATTACATCGAGGAGCGCAACAACCTGCGCGGCAAGATCCTCACCGCGTTTATCTATCCCGGTGTGGTCGGGCTGGTGTCGATCGGCATTGTGATTTTCCTGCTCAGTTACGTGGTGCCGCAGGTGGTCAGCGCGTTTTCCCAGGCGCGGCAGGATCTGCCGGGACTGACCTTGGCGATGCTGACGGCCAGTGATTTCATTCGGGCGTGGGGCTGGTTGTGTGCAGCGGTGATCGCTGGTGCTTTCTGGAGCTGGCGCCTGTATTTGCGTAATCCGGCGGCACGGTTGAGTTGGCATCATCGGGTGCTGAAGTTGCCGCTGATCGGGCGTTTCGTGTTGGGCCTGAACACCGCACGATTTGCCTCGACCCTGGCGATTCTCGGCGGTGCCGGGGTGCCGTTGTTGCGGGCGCTGGAGGCGGCGCGGCAGACGTTATCCAATGATCGACTCAGCCTGAGCGTCAGCGACGCCACGGCCAAGGTTCGCGAAGGCGTGAACCTCGCGGCGGCGTTGCGGGTGGAGAACGTGTTTCCGCCGGTGCTGATTCACCTGATCGCCAGCGGCGAGAAAACCGGCGCACTGCCGCCGATGCTCGAGCGGGCGGCGCAAACGCTGTCGCGGGATATCGAACGGCGGGCGATGGGCATGACCGCGTTGCTCGAACCGCTGATGATCGTGGTGATGGGCGGGGTGGTGCTGGTGATTGTGATGGCGGTGTTGTTGCCGATCATTGAGATCAACCAGTTGGTGCAGTAGCTGCGATTGATGTTGTCTGCCCGGGCCCCATCGCTGGCAAGCCGGCTCCCACAGGGGGCAGTGTTGTTAATGCGATCTGTGTCACAACATCAATACCTGTGGGAGCTGGCTTGCCAGCGATAGGGCCATGCAGAACAACAAATAATTCAGACTTTTTTCCAAGGCTTCAGCATCACCCGAGTCAGGTTTCCCCCATCCTCGGGTTCTCCTTTCTGTCATCTGCAACCACCCCGCAACGGCTGCAGCCAATTTCAGCCAAACCCACGATCCAGACCCCTCGCCATCCCCCGCAAACACCCGAGAAAACCCGCTGAAAAACCCTACGCAGCTCCCGAGGTTTTTTCCTTTATCTGTCACCGGAAACTGCGAATTTCTCAGTGCGACTTAACCACGGACCCCGCTTGCGAAGGTCAGCGGTGAGTCTTCCCAGTGTCATGCAAGACCCCTGAAAACCTGTGTTCACACCCATCGTTGAAAAGGAGATTCTTCATGTTCAAGCGCACTCTGATCGCCGCTTCCCTGACCGTCGCCGCCCTGGCTTCCGCTCAAGCCATGGCCGTTACCGGTGGTGGCGCCACTCTGCCAGCCGCTCTGTACAAAGGTTCGGCCGACAGCATCCTGCCAGCCAACTTCAGCTACGCCGCCGTGGGCAGCGGGGCCGGCAAGATTGCTTTCCTGACCAACAACCCGGCCGGCTTCAGCACCACCGGCACCGTGCATTTCGCCGGTAGCGATTCGATCCTCAGCGCTTCGGAAATCAGCACCTACAACACCACCTACGGCGCTTCGTACGGCCCGCTGATTCAACTGCCTTCGGTGGCCACTTCGGTTGCCATCCCGTACAAAAAAGCCGGCCAGACCGCTCTGAACCTGACCAGCGCTCAGCTGTGCGACGCTTTCTCCGGTGCCAAAACCACGTGGGGCCAGTTGCTCGGCACGACCGACACCACGCCGATTCGCGTTGTTTACCGCAACGTTTCCAGCGGCACTTCGGAAATCCTCAGCCGTCACTTGAACTCGGTTTGCCCGACTCAGTTCGCTACCAACTCGACCTTCACCAACGCGCGTCTGCCAGCCGGTTCGGCGCTGCCGTCGAACTGGGTTGGCGTCGCCAACACGTCCGATGTCGCCACTACTGTGAACGCGGTTGACGGCTCGATCGGTTATGTCGGTCCGGACGGTGTCGACGCTACCAGCAACGCTGTTGTTGCTCGCGTCAACGGTGTTCAGCCAACTTCGCTCAACGTCACCCTGGCACTGTCGTCGGTGTCGGCTCCTTCGACCCCGGCCCAGGCTGCAAACCCTGCCAACTGGTCGCCAGTGGTGGCTAACCCGGCTTCGGGTTACAAGCTGGCTGCCTACACCAACTTCATTTTCGGTCAGTGCTACAAGGATGCAACCGTGGCCGCAGCCGTCAAAGCCTTCCTGACTCAGCACTACAGCAATCCGGGCAACAACACTGCGACTCAGGCCCACAAGTTCGTCGCCGTGCCTAACGCCTGGAAAACCGCTGTAACCGCCAACTTCATCACCAACACCTCGGGCAACAACCTGGACATCAACAACGCCAGCGTCTGCAACGCTATCGGTCGTCCTTTGTAAGCTCGCGCGGTCGTAACAGCGATGACGGCGACCTTCGGGTTGCCGTCATTTTTTTTGGCTCGGATACACGCCCAACATGAAGTTTGTGTGACATCCGTTCGGTCGCGCCTTCCGCCAACTGCCTATGTCGTAACAGCAGGTATTTGCGCGCCTGCGGCCATATGTGGCAATCAAAAAAGGATCTCGTAGTGATGCTCGCTCGCCCATCCCGTCGTCGTACCCACGTTCAGTCCTTCCAGCGTGATGCCGTGGAGCCGACGCTGTGGCTGCTCAAGCCATTGGCGCACGCGGTGGCGTTGTGTCTGGTGGCGGGCAGTGCGCAGGCGCAAACGGCGTTCAGTTCGAGCTGGTTTGCCGCCAAGGGGGCAGCGCAGCAGGCCGCAGCGGCGCGTCCGAGCGTTGGCGGGTTGCCGGGGATGATACCGCCATTGGCCCAACAGCAAAAAGCCAATGCGCAGTTGCAGCGTTCGATCCAGACCCTGAACAACACGGTTGCCGCGATTGCCGCACAACAGGCGGCGCAGGCGGCCGGACGCGCTGCTGCGTTGGGCACGGTGCAGTTCGTGCCGGACGGCCTGGGCGAGGGTGGCTTGAAGGTCGACAACAGCCTGACTCAAGGCTGGCAGAACGCGAAGGGCCCGCAGCAGACCCAGGTCGATGGCAAAACCACAGTGACAATCGAGCAGACCGCCGACAAGGCCATTCTCAACTGGGAAACCTTCAACGTCGGTCGCAATACCACGGTCGATTTCGCCCAGCAGTCGAACTGGGCAGTGCTTAACCGGGTCAACGACCCGAATGCCCGGGCCAGCCAGATCCAGGGCCAGATCAAGGGCGACGGCACGGTGATGCTGATCAACCGCAATGGCATCGTGTTCAGCGGCAGCAGTCAGGTCAACGTGCGCAACCTGGTGGCGGCAGCGGCGAATATCACCGATATCCAGTTCCGCGATCGGGGCCTGTATTTCGACAGCACCGGCACCCAGCCGACCTTCACCGATGCCGTCGGCAAGGTGCTGGTGGAACGCGGTGCCTCCATCGACACCCACAAGCCGGCATCGTCTACCGCTGCCGGTGGTTATGCCTTGCTGCTCGGCAATGAAGTGCAGAATGACGGCAGCATCAGCACCGCCAAGGGCCAGACCGTGCTCGCCGCCGGTGACCGTTTCTATATCCGCAAGGGCTCGGGCACCGAGGGCAATGCGCTGTCCACCACCTTCGGCAACGAAGTCATCCCCGGTTTCAAGGCCAGTGCCGTGGCGGGAAAAGTCACTAACAACGGCTTGATCCAGTCCGCCACCGGCGACATCACCCTGACCGGTCATGAGGTGGTGCAGAACGGTGTATTGCTCGCCAGCACGTCAGTGGCAACGCGTGGCACGATTCACCTGACCAACCCGAACACCGACAGCAGCGGCAGCGTCACGCTGGGGCAGGGCAGTGCCACGGCCATCATGCTCGACAGCAGTGACCTGACCGCCCTCGACAGCCAGCATCAGGCCGCGCTGACGGGCGTCACGGCCAATAACCGGATCCGTAGCGACCAGTCACGCGTCGAGATTCAGAGCGGCGGCAGTGTCGAGTTCCAGAACGGCTCGATCACCCTGGCCACCGGCGGCCAGGTCGCGGTCAGCGCACAGCGCCGCAGCCTGGTGCGCGACGGCGCGATGATCGATGTGTCCGGTGCCCTCGGCGTCAAAGTGGCGATGGAAAACAACAGCATCAAGATCAACGTGCAAGGCAACGAGCAGCGCGATGCCTCGGTCAACCGCGAGAAAGGCGCGCTCAACAGCAATGACATCTGGGTCGATGTGCGCGATCTGGTGTATGTGCCGGCCGGCACCAACGGCTACGCCACGGATCGCTGGTACACGGCGGGCGGTTTGCTCGAAGTCGGCGGTTACCTCGGCACCCAAGGGCACAGCGTTGGCGAATGGATGGCTCAGGGGGGCACGGTGAGTTTTGCCGGCAACGACGTGGTCACGGAAAAAGGCTCGTTGATCAACCTGTCCGGCGGCACCCTGGATGTGCAGAGCGGCGAGATCCGCCAGAGCTGGCTGCGTGGCGCCGACGGCAAGCTGTATGAAGTGTCGCGCGCGCCGGGGGATCTGCTCTACACCGGCCTGTACAAAGGCTATGAAGACAGCAGCGAACGCTGGGGCCAGACCCGTTATTACTACAGCCCGCTGATTGCCCCGCGCTCGCGTTTCGAGTCGGGTTACACCGTGGGCCGCGATGCCGGGCAACTGGTGATCGCCACGGCCAACGCCGTGCTTGACGGGCAGATGATCGGCGATGTGTACCAGGGCGAGCGGCAGAATCAGGCGCCGAAACCGGTGCTCGACGGCTACCAGCAGAGCCAGACCGCGCTGGCCCGGCGTGCGCAGTTGATCGTCGGCAGTTACGACCCGACCTTTGTCGCGGCGTCGAATGGCCTGCTCTACACCCTCGATCCATTGCTCGATCAGGTGCAAATCGGTGGCGCGCGCCCGGTGGCCGGAAATGATCCGGACCTCACCGGCGCGGTGTCCGATACCCGCAAGGGCAAGCTGTATCTCGATAACGATCAGCTCAACGGGTTCCGCCTCGGTGCGCTCAAGGTTTCGGCCAAGGATCAGATCGCCGTTGACGGTGCGCTTACGGTCGATAGCGGTGGCGACATCACCCTGTACGCCCCGGATGTTCAGATCGGCGCCGACCTGACTGCTCGCGGTGGCAGCCTGCGTCTGGGCAACGTACTCAATCAGTTCAATGGTGGCGCAAACACCGACACTCGCCTGGCGGCCAAAGCCGAAAAAACCACGCAAACCCGCATCGCCGAGGGCGTGCATCTCGACACCCGGGGGCTGTGGAGCAACCTGCGCACCAACCCGGACGATAACGCCAGCGTCGCGTATCTGAACGGTGGCCTGATATCGATCCGCAGCAGCGGCGATATCGACGTCGCTGCCGGCAGCCTGCTCGACGTTTCTTCCGGTGGCGCCATGCTCGCCAATGGCAAGACCCGGGGCGGCAAGGGCGGTGATCTGACGCTGGAGTCGAGCGCTATTTCCGCGCCGGGCACATCGCATCTGAACCTCGATGGCGAACTGCGCGGTTATGGCGTCACGGGCGGCGGCACCTTGACGGTGCAGGCCAACAGGATTCTCGTCGGCCAGACGGATAAAGCCCTGGCAGACAACACCCTGCAACTGTCCACCGACCTGTTCAGCAAGGGGTTCTCCGCTTACAACCTGATCGGTCTCAGCGGGCTCGACGTTGCCGAAGGCGCTGCGATTGATGTGACCCTGCCGGTGTACCGTTTCGGTGATGCGGCACCCAATCAGGTCAGTGGCGTCGATCCGCGCACGGCACTGGAGCTGTGGACACCGACGCTGTTCCAGGAAAACCCGACCAAGGGCGTGCTGACCCAACGTGCCGGTGCCAGCCTGACCCTGCAAGGTGGCGCCACGCTGGTCGGGCTGATCGACGCGGCCGACAGCCCCCTGACCCTGGGCCGTGGCTCGCGCATCAGCGTCGACCCGGGACAGAGCATCAAGCTGCGCGGTGCCGGGCAGATCACTGTCGACGGTGAACTGAATGCCTGGGGCGGCACGATCGATATTCGTCAGCAACAATTCGGCTCGATCCAGCCGGCCACTTCGATTCAAACGGCTGATCCGAGCGCACATGACCGCTCGATCTGGATCGGCGAGCAGGCCGTGCTGGATGTCGCCGGGCGTGCCAATACGGCGACCGACACTCTGGGCCGCACTTACGGTCAGGTCGGCAAGGGCGGCAGCATCATCATCGGCGGCGAGATCGATGCGAAACTGGCAACCGCCACGGCTGCCGATGCCTACGTGATTGTGCGTCCGGGCGCGCGGCTGGATGCCTCGGGCACCGAGGCCGTTCTGGATATCGCCGGTCAAGGCCCGACGCGTATCGCAACGGACGGCGGGCGCATCAGTTTGAGTTCCTATAACGGTCTTTTCGTTGAAGGCAACTTGCGTGCGGCGGCGGGTGGCGTCGGCGCGGCCGGTGGTCGTCTGGAACTGGCGCTGGAGACGCCGTTGTATTCCGATTCGGCGAGCAACGCGGTGCGGGCACCGAGGGAAATGATCATTGGCCAAGCGGCAGAAAACGAGCTGCTGCCCGCGAACCTGCAACCCGGCGAAGGCGCCGATGGCTTGCGTTACGGTCAAGCCCGTCTGAGTGCCGATGGCTTGATGACGGGCGGTTTCGACAATCTCAGCCTGCTGAGCAACGGTCTGTTGTCGTTTGACGGTGACGTCAATCTGCGCATGAATCAGAGCCTCAGTCTCTTCGCCGCAGCTCTGTCTCTCGCCGAGAATTCCAAAGGCTCGGCACGGGTTGATTTGAGTGCTCCATACCTGCATCTGTCAGGGGTGGGCACCTACTTCGCCGGCTTCAACATGATGCGTCCACGGTTGCTCCCTGGCCCGACGGCCCGATCGTCCGATGCAACGTTCAATGCCTCCGCGAATTTGTTGGACGTGGGCAATGGCCTGTCCTTCGGGACTCAGGGTTCGATCCTGCAACGGCAGGCGCCGGCCGTTGAATACAGCCGTCGGGCTTTCGGTCTGGTGAGCCTCGACAGCAGCGGCGACCTGCGCTTCCTCGCGCCGAATGATGGTGCGGAGAAAACCAGGCTGTGGACGCCGGGCGACTTGAACCTCGGTGCGGCGCAGATCTATCCCGCCACCGGCATTCAGGCTGAGGTGCGTGCCGGTTATCAGGGCGCCGTCCCGGTTTCCGAACACACCTTGCGGATCAGCGGCCACGGCGCGGCACCGACTGCGGTGCCGTACTCGGCATTCGGAAAGCTGATTTTTTCCGCCGCGTACATCGAACAGGGCGGTGTCTTGCGTGCACCGCTGGGCAAGATCGTATTGGGTGACGATTTGCTCAGCACCACTCACGAGGTTCGTCTCCTGCCGGGCAGTCTGACTTCGGTCAGCGGTGCCGGCCTGGTCATGCCATACGGTGGCACCACGGACGGTATCGACTATCGCTATAACGGCAAATCCGTGGTGCTCGACGGCATCTCCGGCGAAACATCAGGCGTGTCGATCGGCACGCAGTTCGCCGATGTGCAAAGCGGTGCGGTCATCGACCTGTCCGGCGGTGGCGATCTGCGTGGCGCCGGTTTCGTGTCCGGTCGCGGGGGTTCCACCGATGCACGTTTCAACCCGCTGGTGCGCACTGCGACTGACGGCACCTTCAGCCTGCCGGGGCTGGCGAGCAACCCGGTGTATGCCATCGTGCCCGGCAACCAGAGCAGCTACGCGCCGATGCTGGCCGAAGCGGGTGCGGGCGATCCGCGCATTGGCCAGCAGATCACTATTGGCGCCGGTGTGCCGGGGTTGGCGGCGGGTACTTATACACTGTTGCCGTCAACGTTTGCCCTGATGCCTGGTGCGTTCCGGGTTGAGGTAAACGGTCAGGCAGCACCCGGCGTGACAACGGGGGCGTTGCCACTGCGCAATGGTTCATGGACCAGCAGCGGGCAGCTGTCGATTGCCAATACCGGCCTGCGTGACAGCCTGGCCAGTCAGTTGATTCTCACGTCAGCCGATGTGTTGCGTCGTTACTCGCAGTACAACGAAACCGGTTTCTCTCAATTCATCCAGAGCGACGCCGCCCGGCGCGGTGTGCCGCGTGCGCTGGCACCCATGGACGGCAAGACACTGGATCTGCGCCTGGCCTCCGGCGGCAAGCAAGACATCGCTTTGCAGTTCAACGGGCGCACGCTGTTCGAGGCTGCCGAGGGCGGCATGGCCGGCACAGCGGTGGTACGTGGCGGCAACGCCGGGAGCAGCTTCGAGATACTGGGTGCGGGCCGTGCATCGACACTGGGTTTCAACGGTGTGTCGCTGTACGCCGACACGCTCAACAGCCTCAACGCGGGGCGGCTGACCATCGGTGCGATGCCGAATGTCTTGTACAACACGACCGCTAACATCATCGGCTTCCTGGGCGCGAGTGAAAGTATTGTCTTGCGTGAAGGGGCGATTCTGTCTGCGCCGCAGGTTTTGCTGCGTACCACGTCAACGCTTGGCGGCATCACGGTCGAGGCGGGAGGCGGGATCAATACGCTGGGGCGTGGCAACGTGGCCTACGACTCGCTGGCCGGTTACGTTTATGAGCCGAAAGGTTCCAGCCTGTTGGTCGTTTCCAACGGCTGGACCAATGTGCTGGCGCCGGAAGCGGCCAGCGGCATCAGCGGCGCGGGCAGCATCCGGATCGGCACTTGCGCAGCGAGTGCGTGCAACAATCCGGCCCTGCTGTATTCGAACGGCAGCATCACTGCCGCCACGGATAACCAGTTCGAACTCGGTGAAGCGGTGCGTTTCGGCACCCGTCATCTGGCACTGTCGGTCGGCTCGGTCAATGCCGGCAGCGCCGAGGCGCTGGCGGCGGCGGGCAGCCGCGTGCCCGCCGGCCTGACGCTGAACCAGAACGTACTCGACCGCTTGCTGCGCGGTGATACGCAGTTTGCCGCACCGGCTCTGGAAACCCTGAGCCTGACCACTCGCGACGCCTTCAATTTCTTCGGCAGCGTCAGCCTCGACACGATCGATCCACAGACCGGCCAGAGCAAACTGCAGAACCTGGTGCTGGTCACCCCGGCGATCTACGGTCTGGGCGATGCCAACGATGTGGCGAGCATTCGTACTGCCAACCTGATCTGGAACGGCGCGACGCAAAGCGCCGGCAGCGTCATTACCGGTGGCGCCGGTACGGGCAGCGGTACGCTGGACATTCAGGCCCAGCGGATCGAGCTGGGTTACGGCCCGATGCCTCAGGCCAGCGGCCTGGATCAGAACAATCGCCTGGCGCTGGGTTTCGCCAACGTCAACCTCAGCGCCAGCGAGCGCATCACCGCCAATCACAAGGGCAGCCTGGCGGTGTATCAGGAACAGGGCGCCTACGATCCGCTCAAGGGTTACAGCTACAGCGGCGGCAATCTGAACCTGCGCACGCCGTTGCTCACCGGTGAGGCGGCATCGGTCAGCCTGCTCAAGGTCGGCAACAGCCTGACGCTCAGCGGCGCCGCGGCTACCGGGGTGGCGAATGCTTTGGGTGCGGAGTTGAATCTTGAAGCCCGCGATGTCGTGCTCGACAGCCGTATCGCCTTGGCCAGCGGCAAGCTGACCGTCAAGTCCGAGAACGATTTGACGCTGGGCACTAGTGCCGTGCTGGACATGGCCGGGCGGACCTTGCCGTTCAACGATGTCAGCAAATACAGCTGGGGCGGCGACGTATTGCTGTACAGCGCCAACGGCAATATCCTTCAGGCTGCGGGCTCGCGGATCAATCTGTCGGCGAACAACAATCAGGCCGGTAACCTCAGCGTCGTCGCGCTGGCCGATGCGGCCGGGATGGTCGATCTGCAAGGCGAGATTGTCGGCGGCAGCAGCGGTTATTACGACGCCGGCGGCACCTTGGTGCCGTACAAGGCCGGTGGCGTGGACATTCGCGCGCAGCGCCTGGGTGGTGACGCCTCTGAGCAGTTTGCCGCACTCAACCAGCGCTTGAACGCAGGTCAGGTTTACGGCAGCCGCAGCTTGCAGCTCAAGCAAGGCAACCTGGTGATCGGCGACGGCCTCAAGGCCGGTGAGGTCAATGTGTCGGTGGACAATGGCAGCCTGACGGTGGCTGGTCTGATTGATGCCAGCGGCGAGCGTGTCGGCAGCATTCGTCTGTCGGCGAAAAATGGTCTGACCCTGGCGGGCAACAGCGTACTCGATGCCCATGGTCGCGTACTGCGGGTCGACAGCTACGGCAAGATCATCGATGCGCCGAACCGCGCCACGGTCGAACTGAATTCCGGCGATGGCTTGCTCACGCTGGGCAGCGGCGCGCGCATCGACCTGCGCCACGGCACCGATGCCGTGCCCGGTTTCCTCGCCGGGCAACACGATGGAATGCTGCGCGGCACGCTGGAGCTGAACGCGCCGCGTCTGGGCAGCAATGACATCGCCATCGACGCCAGCGGTGCGTTGACCATTCAGGGTGCACGCTCCATCGGCCTCAACGGTTTGCGCCGCTACACCGATGCCCGCGAGGGTGTCGATCAGGCAGTCAGTGGCCGGCCGTATCAGGTGATTGATCAGGCCATGCTTGAACGCATTCACGGCGACAGCAGCAACTTTATCAACGCCGCACTGGGCAACAACGATCTGCTGCAACGCAAGCTCTCCGGGTTGAACAACGCCACCTACGCCGATGCTTTCCATCTGCGCCCGGGTGTGGAGATCGCCAGCAAGACGGCTGACGGTGATCTGGTGGTGGAGGGCGATCTGGATTTGTCCGGTTACCGCTACGCCAGTCTCAATCCGCACACACAGTTGAACCCCTCTGTATATGGTTCCGGCGAAGCGGGCAGCCTGGTGATTCGTGCCGGTGGCAACCTCGATATTTACGGCAGCATCAACGACGGCTTCGCGCCGCCACCGGAAACCCAGGACGATGCCGGCTGGAAACTGATTGCCGGTGTGCAGCCGTTCGGTGGCGATCTGATCGTGCCGGGCAGTGGGGTGACACTGGCCGAGGGCACGCAGTTTCCGGTGGGCGCGACACTCAATTACGACGTGACGATCCAGGGTGCAAGACTGGCCAGTGGCACGTTGCTGCCGACCCAGGCGGTACTGGGCGAGGCGTACACGTTAAGCGCCGGTACTGTGCTGGCGGGGGCTATCCATGATGCCAGCGGAAATCTGTTGTATGCGGCGGGAACGTTGCTCAGCGAAAGTGTGACGTTGCCGGCGAACACTCGCCTGGGTGCCGGTATCCGCCTGAACAAGGCGACGAGCCTGCAGGCCATGACCTGGCCCGGGGGCGTGCCGCTGCCAGGGGTTTTCGACCTCGATCTTTTAACGGTTTCCGGTGTGAAGCTGAGCAGCTCGCTGGCCTTGCTGCGCGGCTCGCTGATTCCTTCGATGACGGATGTAAAGCTTGCCGATGGCACTTCGCTGATCGAACTGCGTCCGTTCACGGGTGAACAGCAAGGCAAGAACTGGGCGGTGGCGAGCATGCTGCCATCTGGCAGTGCGTCGTGGTCGATGCGCGTGGTAGCGGGTGCGGATATTGATTCAGCCGACAGCCGTGTCGTGAAACCGGTGACCCGCGAGGGTGATCTGCGGCTGGCCGATACTCATTACGGTGTGAAGGTGACGACATCGGCCGGGCGAATGGTCTGGGCGGCGGGTAACCAATATGGCTTCCCCGAGTTTGAACCCGTCCCCGATGACGCTCTGGTTGCTTGCACTATCGAGCCGAGCGATTGTGCCCCCATGGCTCGCTGGGTCTGGGCGCCAGGCAGTGGAGCGGGCCCGGATTACGAGCCGGTTCCCGAGGAGGCTCAATTTATTTGTGATCTGCAGCCAGAGCTGTGCATCGGCAACAATCCCGGAAAAACCGCTAAAGCTCATACGCAGATGTTCAGTGTCCTGCGCACCGGTACTGGCGATCTCGATCTGATGGCTGCCGGCAACCTGAGCATGGATTCGCCTTTCGGCGTGTACACCGCCGGTACACAGTCATCGAATGTCGACCCGTTGTATAACCAGAAACGCGGGCATCTCTCGGACAATAACTCGGTGTTGGGCACCGCCGGCGCCGATTATGAAAAGTGGGTCAACGGCGGCAGCGACAGCCTCTATCAGGCCTGGTATCCGCAGATGGGGGGCAACCTGACAATCAATGCCGGCGGGTCGGTGTCGGGTGACTCGGTGGGCACGAAAGCGCAATCGGAAGCGGCTGGGTTCCGCGAGCAGATGGCCAGTGTAGCAGTGGGCAACTGGCTGTGGCGCCAAGGCACCGGTAGCCCGGATGTGCCCACGGCGTGGTGGATCAACTTCGGCAGTTACGCCACCCAAATGATCTCGGATCGTGTGATTAATACTGAACCGTACCTGGTGGGGTTCACCGGTTTCGGCACCTTGGGCGGGGGCAATATCAGCCTGCGGACTGGTGGTGATGCCGGCATGCTCAAACCGATGGGCGATGCCGTTCACTATCCGCGCGGGCAGGGGCTGATCGTCGCAGTCGGCAGCACCGGTCGAGTCGCCAGCGATGGCAGCGTGCAGATGACCGGTGGTGGTGACATGGATATTCGTATCGGCGGCACGCTCAACCCGTCGCTGCAAGCGCGGGCCGGAGAAACCGGTATCGGCAAACCGGTCCATGATCTGCAAGGTGCGCTGATCAACCTGCGCGGTGCGGCACAAATGACGGGTGGAGCACTGGGTGGCATCAACCTGCAGTACGGCGCCGGCACCGTGGTTAATGATCTTCGGGAAACCCGGGCACTTGATCCGTTTACCTCGACCACCGGTAGCGCTTCCGGAGGCGTGGTACTGATTCCGGGTGACTCGGGCATGAGCCTGAGCAGCCGCGGTGATCTGGTGTTGGGCGGTGCAGCGGATCCTGGGCGAGTCAGTCTGATGAACGCCAGCCCGATCATGGCGGCCGACGCAAGCGTTCAGCAGGGCGGCACCCTGAGTGGCTTCTCATTGTGGACGGATCACACCGCAATCGATCTGTTCTCGGCTGGCGGGAACTTGACGCCGGGCACACAGATATCCGAGTTCAGTACCAGCAACGGCCTGATCACGGGACGCAATACCTCGCCTACCGATGGCCGGTTTGTCTACCCGTCGATTCTGCGCGCGGTGGCGGGGCAGGGGTCCATCTATGCAGGGCCGTCCGCGACGTTCACTGGCGTGGATATCTACCCGCTGCAAGGTTACTCACTGCTCCTGGCACCGTCGAAGTCGGGACAGCTTGAACTGTTGGCAGGTGACTCTATCTACGCCGGTGGCTATGCGATCAACCAGTCGGGAGCCAGCCCGATGGCCATTACCACGCCGCTCAACCCGGCGTTCAACACGTATACCACCAACAGCAACACCAGCAAGCCAGTGCGCACCAACTACAGCGACGATGGTGTGGCACCTGAGGGCAACGTGCGATATCCGCTGTTTGCCTTTGGTCCCAACAGCTACTCGGGATTGAACGACGTACAGGGGCCGGCGCGATTCTATGCGCTGACGGGGGATCTGGTGGGCATTCGCAGTGGCGAAACGTTGAGCTTTTCCACTTCCGGACGCACCTGGTACGAAGCGGCGGGGCCTGTGTGGATGATCGCCGGACGCGACATCGTTGCTTCCGGCACTACCCTGGGGCAGCCTGCGGCCGTGCCGACAGTGGAAATGAGTAGCGGCAAGGAGAACATTTTTTCCACCGGCAACCTCTTCGTCCACAATGACCAGCGAGATGTATCGCGGGTGTCGGCGGGTCGCGATATTCTCTACAGCAGCTTCGATATCGCCGGCCCTGGCACGCTGGACATCAATGCCGGGCGCAACATCCTGATGGAAAACCGCGCCAGCATCACCAGTCTCGGCTCGATAGTGGCCGGGGATTTGCGGCCTGGCGCCAGCGTGGTATTGCAGGCGGGCGTGGGCGCGCAGGGGCCGGATTACACAAGGTTCATCGCCCGTTACCTGAGCCCGCAGAACCTTGCCAATCCGAGTGCCTCTCTCAACAGCCAGCCGGGCAAAGTGGTCAAGACCTACCTCGACGAGTTGCAGAGCTGGCTGACCCTCGGCTACGGCTTCAGCGGCAACGCAGAGCAGGCACAGGCGTTCTACGCCGCGCTGCCAAGCGCCGAGCAGGCGATCTTTGCCCGCCAGGTGTACTTCGCCGAACTGCGTGCGGGCGGCCTGGAGTACAACGACGTCGATGGCCCGCGTCAAGGCAGCTATCTGCGTGGTCGCAATGCCATCGCGGCGCTGTTCCCGACCACCGATGTGGCCGGCAACCCGATCCGCTACGACGGCGACATCACGCTCTACGGTGGTGCCGGGGTCAAGACCCTGTTCGGTGGCGACATCCAGATGCTCACGCCGGGCGGCGGTCAGGTGTTCGGCATCGAAGGCGCAGCACCACCGTCCACGGCGGGGATCATTACGCAGGGTTCGGGCAACATTCAGCTCTACTCGCAGGGCAGCATTCTGCTGGGGCAGAGCCGGATCATGACCACCTTCGGCGGCTCGATCCTCGGCTGGTCGGCCGAGGGCGACATCAACGCCGGTCGCGGCTCGAAAACCACCGTGGTCTACACCCCACCGAAACGCGTGTACGACACTTGGGGCAACGTGACCCTGTCGCCTTCGGTGCCGAGCACCGGTGCGGGTATCGCCACCCTCAACCCGATTGCCGAAGTGGCGCCAGGCGACATCGACCTGATCGCGCCGCTGGGCACCATCGATGCGGGCGAGGCGGGGATTCGCGTCTCGGGCAACGTCAACATCGCCGCGCTGACCGTGGTCAACGCCGCCAACATCGCCGTGCAGGGTAAAACCAATGGCGTACCGGTGGTGGCGGCGGTGAACACCGGTGCGATCACCTCGGCCAGTTCGGCGGCGTCTTCGGCAACCCAGGCCGCTGAAGACGTGGCGCGTCAGCAGCAAGCAGCAACGCGGCAGAACCAGGCGTCGGTGTTCTCCGTGCAGGTGTTGAGTTTCGGCAACGAACAACTGGTGCCGAGCCGTGATGGTGCCAGTCGTGCGCCTACGCCGGGGTATAACCCGAACAGCCCGGTGCAGGTGCTGGGTGCGGGGGCGCTGGATGAACAGGCGAAACAGCAGCTGACCGAGGAGGAACGGGGGCAGCTGACGTTGTAAAGGACTCTCGTGTAGTACTTTGGGCGGCCGGTGGGTCGCCCTTTTTTTGAGTGGAAGGGGGAGGATTAGGGATACGCTTGTCGAGCATGCAAAAGGTTGAGAATCTCGATCCGGTCGGTCACCCGATAAACCACGACGTAGTTGGGATGGACAACGATTTCCCGGGTGCCGGCGACCTTGCCGAAGCGATAAAGATAGGGGTGAAGTGGGAGGGTCGAGGTAGCCGCTTCGATGGCGGCGTTCAGTTGACTGGCCGCAACGACGTTACGATCAGCGATGTAGTTCAGGGTTTGCCAGAGTTGAGTGCGAGCTTCAGGTCGCCAGTCAACCCGCACTGTTTTTGTTGAGTTTCGATTCGATGAGGGCGCGCATTTCGGCCATCACCTGCTCGTGGGGGATGTTGGGCCGCGGATCATCCATCGAGGCCTGTACCTGTGCCCGGAACCAGCGATCGTAGCTGGCAGCCTGCTCTGGGGTTTCGAAGTCTGAAACGATAAGTGAAAGTTCGGCGCTCATAGTGACCTCCATGATCAATGTGAAGCAGTCTAAGGGGGATGTGGCTCGCTGTCGTCACTGGCAAGACGAATTGCGAAGTATCCCGAAGCACTGGCGGGAAAGATGTCAGACGTTTCCGTGGCCCCTAAGGGAAAATCGACGGAAGTTGTCATCGGATTCGCCAGCAACACCGTTCCCTGTAGGAGCTGCCGCAGGCTGCGATCTTTTGATCTGGCTTTTAAAAACAAAAGTCAAAAGATCGCAGCCTGCGGCAGCTCCTACAGGTCGAGGTCAGAAGGCGTAGGGGATGCTGACCTTGGCCCAGAGCATCTCGCCTTCGGGGCGGTTCTCCACGTCAAATTCCTTGGCCCAGCGAATCTCCGCGCTGGCGTATTTGAGGAAGGTCAGGTGCAGCGCCGGGCCAATCGCGAAGACCTTGCCGCGCACGCCGTCATCCACATCCTGCCCGGCGAATTGCACGGTGTGGCCGTACTGTTTGTCGTCGGTGGTCTGCTTGAGGTAATAGCCGTTGATACCGAACATCACGTCGTCGGTGATCTTGTAGCTGGCCGAATAATCGAAGTGGAAGATCTGCCCGGACTTGTAGTCGGTGTCCTTGTTCTTCTCGTTGAAGCTGTAAGTGGTCTTCATTGACACTTCGGTCTTGTCGGTGGGTAGCCAGGTGAAGGAGAACAGCGGTTTGTAGGTGTAGAAATTGTTGCTGGTGTTGGCCAGCCGATCGACGCTGTATTCGCCAGTGGGCACGGTGACTTCCAGCGCAGCGCCGAGGGTCAGGTTCCTGCCCATGTCCCACAGGATGATCGGCGCGATGGTGGTGTCGCCCATGCCTTCGCGGGTATCGCTGAGGCCGTACACCGAGACTTCCTGCTTCAGCCAGGGCTGGGCGATGTAGCCGGCCAGACGTCCGCCGAACACCCGCACCGGGCTCAGGTAATCGATGCGCGGAATGACCGCCGTGGATTCGATCTCGACATTCGGCACCTTGCCGCCCAACGAGCTGATGTTGAGCTTGGTCGACTTGTAATGGTTGTAGTAGAGGTTGAACGCGACCATGTTCTGCGGAAGGCTGTCGACCTCCAGCGGCAGCATGAAGAACCCGTCGGTGCCGGGGCCGATGTTGTCGACGCCGGCTTCGGTGGCCAGGGCCGGCAGGGACGCGGTGCATCCGAGCAAAGTCAGTGCCAGACGCAAGGGGAAAGTGGCGCGGTTCGGGCTCATGGCTGTCCTCATTATTATTGTGGTGGGACGTGGGCGCCGGTACGCAGAACGTCCGGCACCCTAGAAATAAGCGCTTGGCGCCCGCCGGGGCAGGGTATTGGCGGACAGTTAGGGGGACTTCTGCGGACAGTCGGCCAACCCTGTGCTAACTTCCTTCGACATAACCGGTTACAAAAATAACAATCAAGCGTGATCCGGAATGTCAGCCCCCATGAACGTAAAAGTCCAAGACCCCACTTTCGAATTGGCGCTGGTCTCGCCGTTCCTTCTGCAAACCCTCGCCGAAGTCGTGCAGAACAAAGGCATCGACCCCGAAAGCCTGTGTCGTGGCCTGGGTTTCACCCTCGAAGATCTGCAGGATCCGGCGCAGCGGATCTCCTACCGCCAGGCCGTGGCGATGATTCAGCGCGCGCTCAAAGTGCTGCCCAATCAGGGGCTGGGGTTGTGGGTCGGGGCGCAGAATGTGCTGGGGACGCTGGGGCTGCTCGGCCATGTGTTGTCGCTGTGCAAGACCTTGCGCGATGCCTTTGCCCTCGGCATCCGCCACCAGCACACCTCCGGCGGGATCGTGGTGTCCAGTGTCGATGTGGTCGGCGATCAGGTGCAGTTGAACGCCGAGTGCCGCTTGCCGTTCGCCGATGTGCAGGTGTTCGCCGTCGAAGAATTTTTCGCCAGCCTGCTGGTGTATGGCCGGGCCTTGGCGGGCCACGAATTCAAGGCGATTGCCGTGGAGTTCGTGCACGCCGCGCCGGATTACCTGAGCGAATACCACCGCCTGCTCGGGCCGGACGTACGCTTCGGCTGCCTGCACAATCGCATGTTGATCGATGCCCGGTGGCTGGATGTCAATCTGCCCAACCATCATTCTCTGGCGCTGCGTCAGGCGGTGGCCTTGCTGGAGCTGGAAGCGGCGCAGGTACACCAGAAACTCGATCTGATTCAGGCGGTGGAACGGGCAATTGCCCGAGACTTGAGCCGGGGCAGCCATATCGAGAAGATCGCCGGCGACCTGAACATGAGCAGTCGCACCTTGCGTCGCCGTTTGACCGAGCACGCGCTGACCTTCGAGGCGCTGCTGGAGCAGGTGCGTCAGGCGCGGACCATGAGTTTGCTGGCCAACCCGGACATGCCGATCGAGCGGATTACCGAAGAGGTCGGCTACAGCGATGTGCGCAGTTTCCGCCGGGCGTTCAAGCGCTGGACCGGGATGAGCCCGAGTGCGTGGCGCACCGAGAGCACTGCTGCCATTTAGAAGATCAAAAGATCGCAGCCTTCGGCAGCTCCTACACCGATCCCTGTAGGAGCTGCCGAAGGCTGCGATCTTTTGATCTTGCTTCACCCCACAAACCCTCCGGCCACAGGTAAACTCCCGCGCACTTTCCCAAGGAGTTCACATGAGTTACTACCAGCCGGGCATTCTCGCCACCCCCGTTCCTGCGCAAGCACGTCACCTGTTTTTCGCCCTTGCGTCGGTTGAAGCACTGCCGCAGGCGATCGACAACCTGATGAATCTGGTGGACGGCAAGTCGGCGGTGATCGGTTTCGGTGAATCCCTGACCAAAGCCCTGAACGTGCAGATCGACGGTCTGCGCAGCTTCCCGGCGATGACCGGCGTCGGCGTGGAAAACCCGTCGACCCAGCACGCGCTGTGGGTCTGGCTGCACGGTGTCGATCGTGGCGAACTGCTCAATCGCTGCAACGCCTTCGAAGCCGCGCTGGCCCCGGCGCTGCGCCTGGTAGACATGCAGGAAGCCTTCCGCCACAAGGACGGCCATGACCTGACCGGCTACGAAGACGGCACTGAAAACCCGCACGATGACGCCGCGATCGCCGCCGCGTTGCTGGGCGAGGGCGCTGATGGTCTGGTCGGTGGCAGCTTTGCCGCGATCCAGCAGTGGCAGCACGATCTCAAGGGTTTCCATAAGCTGTCCGCCGAAGACAAGGACAACATCATGGGCCGTCGCTTGAGCGACAACGAAGAGATTGACGACGCGCCAGTCTCCGCCCACGTCAAACGTACCGCCCAGGAAAGCTTCGCCCCCGAAGCGTTCGTCGTGCGGCGTTCGATGCCGTGGATCGACGGTGATCGCGCCGGTCTGATGTTCCTCGCTTTCGGTGTTTCGCTGGACGCCTTCGAAGCCCAATTGCGGCGCATGAGCGGTCTGGAAGACGGCATCACTGATGGTCTGTATCGCATCAGCCGGCCGATCACCGGCGGCTACTACTGGTGCCCGCCCATCCAGGACGGCCACCTCGATCTGCGCGCGTTGCGCATCGGCTGAGTTTCTCGAACAAAGGGAGTTGAACATGGACGTGGTGCGTTGGGGCATGATCGGTTGCGGCAGTGTCGCCGAGCGCAAGAGCGGGCCGGCCTTCTACAAGGCGCCCGGTTCGGCGCTGGTGGCGGTGATGGGCCGGCGCCTTGAAGCGGTGAGCGATTACGCTGCGCGCCACGGTATTGCCCGGGTCTACACCGATGTCAATGCGCTGATCAACGACCCCGAGGTGGACGCGGTGTACATCGCCACGCCACCCGACAGCCACCACGCCTACAGCCTGAAAGTCGCCGCCGCCGGCAAGCATTGCTGCGTCGAGAAACCAATGGCGCTCAATGCCGGGCAAAGCCGCGAGATGCAGCAGGCGTTTGCTGATGCCGGTCTGCACCTGTTCGTTTCCTACTACCGCCGTTCGTTGCCGCGCTTTGCTCAGGTGCGGCAATGGCTGGCGCAGGACCGCATCGGTGAGGTGCGGCATCTGAGCTGGACGCTGACCAAGGCTCCGTCGGCGGCGGATCTGCACGGCAGCGCCAACTGGCGCACCGACCCGAGCGTGGCCGGTGGCGGCTACTTTGCCGATCTGGCCAGCCACGGTTTCGACCTGTTCCAGTACCTGCTCGGCGACATCGTCGAAGTCGCCGGTTTCACCGCGCGGCAGGCCGGGTTGTATGCGGCGGAAGATGCGGTCAGCGCCAGTTGGCGGTTCGCCTCTGGAGCGCTGGGCATGGGTTGCTGGAGCTTTGTCGCGGATCGGCGTGAGGACCGGGTGGAGATTATCGGCAGTCAGGGGCACATCGCGTTCTCCGTGTTTGACGAGCATCCGGTTCAGCTGTTCGCCGATGAGCAGATCAGCCTGGAAATCGCGCATCACGAGCACATTCAGTGGCATCACGTGCTGGGCATGAACGCGCATATTCGTGGCGATTCGCAGCATCCGGCCGTCGCCGAACAAGCCCTCAAGACCGATTGGGTGATGGACCAGATCCTGAAACGCCATTGATTTACGTCTTAAAACCAACCCTGTGGCGAGGGAGCTTGCTCCCGCTGGGTCGCGCAGCGGCCCTAAATACTGGCAACGAGGTATTCCAGGTAAATCACCTCAGCCGGGTTTACGACTGCTGCGCAGCCGAGCGGGAGCAAGCTCCCTCGCCACAGGAGACGGGAGCCCTCAGGAACTGCTCCAGCTCTAAGGTTATGCCCAAACAATATTTCTCAAGCTTGTCATAACGTCTCTAAGATCACGTCATAACTCGTTATAACAAGTGATCCCTGATGACCGATAACGTCCTGTCCCTCAGTAGCGTCCCCTTGCACACCCAGCTGCGCGACGTCCTGCGCGCACGCATTCTTGACGGCGAATACCCGCAAGACAGCCAGATGCCGTCCGAAAGCGAACTCGGCACGCTGTTCAAAGTCAGCCGCATCACCGTGCGCCAGGCGCTGGGCGATCTGCAGAAGGAAGGGTTGATCTTCAAGATCCACGGCAAGGGCACCTTTGTCGCCAAACCGAAAACCTTTCAAAACGTCAGCAGCCTGCAAGGCCTCGCCGAGTCCATGACCGGGCGCGGCTACGAGGTGATCAACCGTCTGCGCAGTTTCAAATTCATCCCTGCCGACAAACGAGTCGCCGAGCGCCTGCAAGTCGCCGAAGGCGAGACCGTGGCGCAGATCAAACGCGTGCGACTGATCAACCGCGAGCCGATCTCGCTGGAAATCACCTACCTGCCCAAAGCCATCGGCGAGCGGCTGGAGAAGGCCGATCTGGTGACTCGCGACATCTTCCTGATTCTGGAAAATGACTGCGGCATCGCCCTCGGCCACGCCGATCTGGCCATCGACGCGGTACTGGCCGACAGCGACCTGACCCAGGCACTGAATGTCGAGGCCGGCTCGCCGATCATGCGCATCGAACGTCTGACCCACGACGCCAACGGCCAGCCGCTGGACTTCGAACACCTTTACTACCGTGGCGATGCGTTCCAGTACCGCCTGCGGATCGACCGGCAAAAAGGGGAGCAGGCATGACGCGCAACACCTTGGAACAGGAATATGACATCGTCGTGATCGGCGGCGGCACCGCCGGGCCGATGGCGGCGATCAAGGCCAAAGAAAAGAACCGCGACTTGCGCGTATTGTTGGTGGACAAGGCCAACGTCAAGCGCAGCGGCGCGATCAGCATGGGCATGGACGGCCTGAACAACGCGATCATCCCCGGCCACTCGACGCCGGAGCAGTACACCAAGGAAATCACCATTGCCAACGACGGCATCGTCAATCAGGCCGCGGTGTATGCCTATGCCACCCACAGCTTCGAGACCATCGAGCAACTGGATCGCTGGGGCGTGAAGTTCGAGAAGGACGAGACCGGCGATTACGCGGTGAAAAAAGTCCACCACATGGGCGCCTACGTGCTGCCGATGCCGGAAGGTCACGACATCAAAAAGGTCCTTTACCGCCAGTTGAAACGCGCACGGGTGAACATCACCAATCGCCTCGTTTGCACCCGCTTGCTCACCGACGAGGAGGGCGCGGTCAACGGCGTGATGGGTTTCGATTGCCGAACCGCCGATTTCCATGTGATCAAGGCCAAAGCGGTGATCCTCGCCTGCGGCGCGGCCGGTCGCCTCGGTCTGCCGTCCTCCGGTTACCTGATGGGCACCTACGAAAACCCGACCAATGCCGGCGACGGCTACGCCATGGCCTACCACGCCGGGGCCGAACTCGCGAACCTCGAATGCTTCCAGATCAACCCGTTGATCAAGGATTACAACGGCCCGGCCTGCGCCTACGTTACCGGCCCGCTGGGCGGCTACACCGCCAACAACAAGGGCGAACGCTTCATCGAGTGCGATTACTGGAGCGGGCAGATGATGTGGGAGTTCCACCAGGAACTGGAAAGCGGCAACGGCCCGGTGTTCCTCAAGCTCGATCACCTGGCCGAGGAAACCATCCAGAACATCGAAGAGATCCTGCACAGCAACGAGCGCCCGAGTCGTGGTCAGTTCCACGCCAATCGCGGCACTGATTACCGCACGCAAATGGTCGAGATGCACATCTCGGAGATCGGTTTTTGCAGCGGCCATTCGGCGTCCGGGGTGTGGGTCAACGAGCGGGCCGAGACCTCGGTAAAAGGTTTGTATTCGGCGGGTGACATGGCCGCTGTGCCGCACAACTACATGCTCGGCGCGTTCACTTACGGCTGGTTCGCGGGCCAGAACGCGGCGGATTTTGTCGCCGGGCGTGAGTTCTCGACGCTGGATGCCGCGCAGATTGAGAAAGAGCAAGCGCGGGTCTATGCGCCGCTGGATCGTGAACACGGTCTGCCGCCGGCGCAGGTCGAGTACAAGCTGCGGCGCTTCGTCAACGACTACCTGCAACCGCCGAAAGTGACCAAGAAAATGCAGATCGGCTTGCAGCGCTTCAGCGACATCGAGCGCGACCTCGAGCAGATGAAAGCCAACAACGCCCACGAACTGATGCGCGCCATGGAAACCAGCGTGATCCGCGACTGCGCGGAAATGGCCGCGCGCGCCTCGCTGTTTCGCGCTGAAAGCCGCTGGGGCCTGTACCACTATCGCGTCGACCACCCGCGACGCAACGACAGTGAGTGGTTCTGCCACTGCCACCTGAAGAAGGGCGAAGACGGCCGGATGACCAGTTTCAAGAAACCCGTCGAGCCGTACATCATCCCGCTCGATGCCGAAGAAATGCAGGCCTATGACCGTTTGCGGGTCGGCGCATTTGCCGCTTGATACACCACAAAAAAGAGAGTCCGAACCATGGCCTATCAAGCCCAGGAAATCTTCTTCCGCTCCAACGCCCCGGTCACCGTGGACGAGAACAAATGCATCGCTGAAAAGGGCTGCACCGTGTGCGTCGATGTCTGCCCGATGGACCTGCTGGCGATCAACCCGACCACCCAAAAGGCCTACATGGCGTTCGATGAATGCTGGTACTGCATGCCGTGCGAGAAGGATTGCCCGACTGGCGCCGTAAAGGTCGACATCCCCTATCTCCTGCGGTGACTGGACTCACGCCATCGCTGGCAAGCCAGCTCCCACATGGATTTGTAGTGAGAGATGGATTTCGCGAACACCCGAGAAACTTGTGGGAGCTGGCTTGCCAGCGATGAGGCCCGCATGGACAACACAAAAGCCATCCGGCATACCCCGGACGCTGGATTCACCAAGCACCCCTCGTTTCCCACCGCGCCCTGATCGCGGCGGAGACGAACATCCAATAAATGATTCGAGGGGAAACACACCATGTTGCGTGCAGCACTCGCCGGTCTGGTACTGGCTTCATTGACCCTGTCGGCCTCGGCCGAAACCATCCGCATCGCCATCGGCACCCAGGACACCACCATCAACTGCGCCGCTGGCGGGCTGTTGATTCGTGAACTCGGTCTGCTCGACAAATACCTGCCACACGACGGCGCTTACAAAGACGCCAAGTACGACGTGCAGTGGAAGAACTTCACCAGTGGTGCGCCGCTGACCAACGAGATGGTCGCCGGCAAACTCGATTTCGGCGCCATGGCCGATTTCCCCGGCGCGTTCAACGGGGTGGCGTTCGAAACTGCCGGCAAGCACAGCCTGTTCATCAGCGTGTTGTCGGGCAGCATCAAGGGCAGTGGCAATGGCATCGTGGTGCCGAGCGCGTCCGGGGTGCAGGCGCTGAGTGAACTCAAGGGCAAGACTATCTCGGTACCATTCGCCTCGACCGCCCACGGCATGTTGCTGCGCGCGGTGGCGGAGCAGGGGTGGGACCCGCTCAAGGACGTGAACATCATCGCCCAGCCGCCGGAAGTCGCCGGTTCCGCGCTGCAGGCCGGCAAGATCGACGCCCACGCCGATTTCGTGCCGTTCGCCGAGCTGTTCCCCAGCCGTGGTTTCGCCCGCAAAATCTACGACGGCGCCCAGGCCAATGCGCCGACCTTCCATGGTGCGCTGGTGGATCAGGCCTACGCGAAACAGTACCCGGAAATCGTCGTCGCCTACCTGCGCGCAAGCATCGAGGCCAACCAGTTGTTGGCCGCCGAGCCTGAGAAGTACAGCGAGCTGATCGCCAAGGTCACCGGCGTCGATGCCGAGGTCAACTACCTGTTCCACGGCCCGCTCGGCGTGCAGACCCGCGACCTAAGCTGGAAGCCGGAATACCGTCAGGCCGTGGGCACGGCGATCGACACCCTGAAGCTGCTGAAGAAGGCCGATCGCGGCCTCGACCTCAACACCTTCATCGACGATCAGTACATCCGCGCCGCTTTCAAGGCGTCGAACCTGGACTACAGCGCGCAGCTCGGCAACTACGCGCAAACGCCGTTGAAAGCCGTGGATGCGGCGACCGGCAAAGCGATCACTGACTTCAGCCACGTCGCCGAAATTTGGGTGCGCGGTGAAGACAAGGTGCGCCAGTACGCCTCGGCGGAATCGGCGTTCACCGCGCTCGCCGCACTGAAGCAGGAAGGCAAAAACATCCGCGCGGTGTATGCCCAGGCCAGTGACAGCGGGATCAAATTGCTCGCCGATCAAGCGTGGTTCGCCAGCGACGCCAAGGGCCGCTTGAGTGCGTTCCTGCTCAAAGGCCAGGCGCAGCAGTTTGCGGCGGCGCAGGGCGGTAAGGTCTTCGACTTTACCGATGCCACAACCCAGGCCGTGGCTGCCCGCTAACCCGGAGAACACCACGCCCCTCTGTAGGAGCTGCCGAAGGCTGCGATCTTTTGACGTTGATTTTTAAAAACAAGATCAAAAGATCGCAGCCTTCGGCAGCTCCTACAGGGGATCTCGATTGAGAGGAAGAATTGTGTACCGATCCTATTTACGCTGGGTTCCAAGGGCCGCCTCCCTGCTGCTCTGCCTGCTGTTCTGGCAGCTCGCCGCCAGCCACCACTGGAACCTCGGCCTGGTCACCTTCGCCAACGTGCCAACCCCATTGGCGGTGATCGAAGCGGCGTTGGGTCTGGGCGATTCCGGCAAGCTGCTGCAGCACCTGAGCGCCAGCCTCAGCCGCGTGTTCGCCGGCTACCTCGCGGCATTGATCATCGGTATCGCCCTGGGCCTGGCCATTGGTCGTTCGAAATGGGCCGAAGACCTGTTGCTGCCACCGCTGGAAGTGCTGCGGCCGATTCCGGCGGTGGCGTGGATTCCGTTGGCGATCCTGATGTTCCCGTCGTCGGAGCTGTCGATGGTCTTCATCACCTTCACCGGTGCGCTGTTCCCGATCCTGCTCAACACCGTGCACGGCGTCGAAGGCGTTGATCCACGGCTGATCGCCTCGGCAAAAAGCCTCGGGGCAGGGCGCCGGGCGATTCTGCTGGAAGTGATCTTGCCCGGCGCCGCGCCGAGCATCATCACGGGGCTCGCTATCGGCATGGGCACCTCGTGGTTCTGCCTGGTGACGGCGGAAATGATCTCCGGCCAGTTCGGCATCGGTTACTACACCTGGGAGTCCTACACCATTCAGAACTACGCCGACATCGTCGTTGGCATGCTGCTGATCGGTGTGCTGGGCATGGGCAGCAGCCTGTTGATCAAGCGTCTGGGCGGGCTGTTCACACCTTGGCACCGGCCACGAGGAAAAGCCTGATGAGCGCGATGCAAACCCCGGAAGGACGGATCGATATTCGCCAGTTGTCGATCGTGCTCGGCGAGGGCCAATACGCTTTCGAAGCGGTGCACGGTCTGGATTGCCAGATCGAACCGGGCCAGTTCGTGTGCATTCTCGGCCCGTCCGGGTGCGGCAAGTCTACCTTGCTCGGCGCACTCGCCGGACACTTGAACGCCCATACCGGCAGCCTCAAAGTCGATGGCGGCGAGGTCAGCGGGCCGTCGCCGCAACGCGGCATGGTGTTCCAGCATCACACGCTGTTCCCGTGGCGCACGGTGCGCGACAACGTCGCCTTCGGCCTGAAGATGCGCGGAATCGGTAAAACCGAGCGCCAGCGTGAGGCCGATGAAATGCTCAAACTGGTGGGCCTCGACGGCTTCGCCGAGCGCTGGCCCGACCAGCTTTCCGGCGGCATGCAGCAACGGGTGGAAATCGCCCGGGTGCTGGTCAACCGTCCACGGTTGCTGCTGATGGACGAGCCGTTCGGCGCGCTGGATGCCTTGACCCGCTTGAACATGCAGGAACTGCTGCTGGACATCTGGACGCGGATTCGCACCACCGTGGTGTTCGTCACTCACGACATCGACGAGGCGCTGTTCCTCGCCGACCGCTTGCTGGTGATGAGCGCACGCCCTGGGCGAATCATCGAAGACCTGCGGCTGGACTTCCCGCGTCCGCGCACCAGTGAACTGGTGACCAGCGCCGAATTCTCCCGCCTCAAGCGCCATTGCCTCGACCTGCTGCGCCACGACAACCCCCGACCGCTGCCGCGCCTCAACCCGCTCGGCCTGCCTCCCGAAAACCCTTTGCCGCGATTTGCCCTATGACCTCATTTTTTGCTGTGACCGATAACGATGACATCCTCGCCCTGCAACCGCGTCTGACCGCTGACGATGCCGGTGTGCGGCGCATTGCGCTGATTGATCTGGCGGATCTGGAAGAACCGGATGGCCTGCTGTGGCTGGTTGATCGCCTGGGGCAGGATCCCGCCGAAGAAGTCCGCGCCGAAGCGGCGCGGCTGCTGGAAGCGTGGGAAGACGAACCGGTGGTGGCTGCGCTGTGCCAGGCGCTGACCGATCCGTCTGCGGCAGTGCAGGCCGCCGCCGCGCAAAGTCTGAGCCTGCTCAAGAGTGAGGCGGCAGGCCGGGTGATTCTGCCGTGGACCGGCCATGCGCAAGTCAGTGTGCGAATCGCCGCGTTCCGTGCCTTGCGCGAATTGCGTTTCGCCGCTGCGGCACCTGCTGCAGTCGCGGCTCTTGATGATGCCGACGCCAACGTGCGCCGCGAAGCTGTCGGTGTGCTCGGCTGGCTCAAGCAGCTCGACGCACTGCCGGCTCTGGCGCGTCTGGCCAGCGCCGACCCGGACACCGAAGTGCGCCGCGCCGCCACCGGCGCCCTCGGTCTGGCGTCCAGCGCCGAGGTGCTGCCAGCCTTGCGTCAAGCGCTGCAGGACGATGCCTGGCAAGTGCGCGAAGAAGCGGCGACAACCCTGGGCAAGGTTGGTCACGGCGACGCCGGCCCGGCATTGATCGCAGCGCTTGGCGATGACTATTGGCAAGTGCGCCTGCGCGCCACCCGCAGCCTCGGGCGTTTGCGCTACGCTGCGGCGCTCGACGCCCTGATCGAAACGCTTGGCCACCGCATCAGCAACCTGCGCAAGGAAGCCGCGCTGGCCCTCGGTGAGTTGCATGATCGCGGTGCAGTGGCGGCGTTGCAGGCGGCGCAGGATGACGGTGATCCGGAAGTGCGTAAAGCCGTGCGGATTGCCTTGAGTCAGCTGCAATGAGTCCGCTGTCGGTGGGCAACTCGCAACGCGAACGGACACTGCGCCTGAGCTGGCCGGACGGCCGTGAATCGCAGCTCAACCACGCCGAACTGCGCCGCCAGTGCCCGTGCTCGCAGTGCCGCGCGTTTCGCCTGAAGGGCCTGACGCCACAGGTCGATGAGCGCGTCCGGCTGATCGAGATCAACCCGCAGGGCTATGGCGTGCAACTGGTGTTCAGCGACGGCCATCAGCGCGGGATTTACCCGTGGGATTATCTGGCCCAGCTCAGTTCTTGAGAACACTGCTTTCCCTGTGGGAGCTGGCTTGCCAGCGATGAGGCCGGCACATCAGGCATCTATGTGACTGACACACCGCCATCGCTGGCAAGCCAGCTCCCACAGGGATTTTAGGGGTTTCGGAATTTGGGTTACTGCGCAGCCGTCATGGCTGGCCGGCAACCATGAAACACATCCAGCCCCGGCTGATACAGCGCGGTCTTCACCTCGAACAACCCCAGTACCGAATGGAACAGGTTGTCATGGCTCAGGTCCGGCTGACCGGTCTTGCCTTGCAGGCAATCGCGATCAATCCCCAGTTGCGCCAAGGTGTTGTTGCCAAACCACATCACCATCGGCACGTGGGTCTGCGCTTCCGGCGCCAACGCATACGGCGCGGCGTGCAGGTACAGGCCGTTTTCGCCCAGCGATTCGCCGTGGTCGGAAACGTACAGCATCGAGGTATCCAGCGTGTCCTGATTACGCTTGAGCAACTCGATGACCTTGGCGAGGAAGTGGTCGGTGTAGAGGATGGTGTTGTCGTACACGTTGACCAGTTCATCACGGCTGCAACTGCCCAACTGGTTGGTGTGGCAGATCGGGGTGAAGCGCTCCATGCTTTTCGGGTAGCGCTCGTAGTATTCCGGGCCGTGGCTGCCGTCGGCGTGCAGGACAATGATCGCGTGGCCCTTGAGGCTGTCGATGTAGCTCTGCAGGTCGGCCAGCAGCGCCTCATCGAGGCAGTTGTTGCCGTCGCAGAACGGCCCCGGCTGGTTCTTCGCGATGTCGCGGTGCGGCACGCGCAGGCAGGTGCCTTTGCAGTCGCTGTTGTTGTCCAGCCACAGCACCTGCACGCCGGCGCGCTGCAGGATATCGAGCAGGCCTTCGTAGGTTTTGCCTTTCTTGTCGCTGTAATCCTCACGCGGGAACATCGAGAACATGCACGGCACCGACACCGCCGTGGACGTGCCGCAGGAATGCACCTGAGTGAAGTTGAGGATGTCCAGTTTGCTCAGCTCGGGATTGGTCTCGCGCGCATAGCCGTTCAGCGAGAAATGATCGGCGCGGGCGGTTTCGCCGACCACGAACACCATCAGCGACTTCTTCTCGCGGCTGGCCGCTTTGGCGCTCATCACCGCGTCTTCACCGATGGCCTGCACCACAAAGTGCTTTTTGATGCCCAGACGCTGCTTGGTGTACTTGCTGATGGCGTAGATGTAATTGGTCGGGTTGATGAAGTGGGTGAGCTTGTCTTCTTCACGGAAGATCGGCGCGTAGGTCGAATAGAACGCGCCCACCGAGGCAGCGATCACCAGCACGCAAGCGGCAATCACCAGCACCTTGTTGAGCAGGCCGCGAAAAAACGGTCGATAACGCACCGGCCAGCGCCAGATCAACGCCGCCGGCAGCACGCCGAGCAGCAACACGTAGGCCAGCAGCTTGCCGTTGAACAGCGCCGCAGCCTCGGCCGGGTTGGTTTCGAACACGTTCTGAATCATCACCGTATCGATGGTGATCCCGTATTCGTTCATGAAATACGCCGCGCAGGCCGAGAGCAGGGCGACTACGCTCAGCGCCGGTTTCAGCGTCCAGCGAAACGAAACGAGGGTCAGCAACAGCGTGATCGCCGCCCACAGGAACAGCCCGAACGAGGCGAAAAACGCCAGTTTGTGCGCGCCCTGCAGGGTGATCAGATTACCCAGCGCCTTCCAGGTCGCCAGGTTGTACAGCGCCACCAGTGCCAGGGAAAACAGCAGCACCAGACGGGTTGAAGTGATGGACGGTAAACGCAGTCCTTTGCCCAAAGCCATTACCAACATTCCTCCAGCAGAATAGAAAACACACGCGGTTACGCGCGTAACTGTAGAAGAACAATAGTAAAAATTCCGTAAACATCCTGTAACAAATACCCCATCCCCTGTAGGAGCTGCCGCAGGCTGCGATCTTTTGATTTTGTTTTTTACGATCAAGATCAAAAGATCGCAGCCTGCGGCAGCTCCTACACAAGGCGAATGTCAGAACGATTTACTGACGCTCGCGACCACCGTTGCGGTGCAAACATCCTTGAATCCCCAGTTGCTCAGGCATTGGCTCTGCGACAGATCGGTATCGATATAACTCAGGCCCAACAGCACCCCGGCCACGTTGTGGGTCAGCTTGACCTCCCATTCACGGTAACTGTTCTCGCCATGCCCGGACGCCGAGTACAGGTTCGGATCCTTGAAGTCCATGTTGCCGTAACGCAGCTTCAGACCGGAATCGAACGGCAACTCGGTTTCATAACCGACATAGGTGTAGAGCGAACTCTGCTTGCTGTCGATCCCCGGCGCATCGCTGGAGTAATACGCCGCCAGCTTCACCCCGTAGACACCGAGAATCCCGTAGACCTCGCTCTGGTTGAACTGGCTTTCCTTGGGGTAGGCGTACTTGATGTAGCCCAGATCGAGGCTGACATCCTCGGTGGCTTGCCACAGCCAGCCGGCGTAGTAATCGACTTCCTGCCGGGTTTTCAGGCCATCGCCGAAATCGACGTTGGAACTCCAGGCACCCACGTACAGGCCGCTGCTATGGGCCAGGGTCAGACCGGCCTGCACGGCCGGGTCATTTTGGGTTTGCGAGATGCCGCGGGTGCGGTAGTCGCTGGCCAGGGTCAGGTCCACCAGCACGGCGAAATCGTCGTTCAAGGGAATTGCGTCGCTGCTCAGGGGCAGCAGGCTCAAGGAACTCAGGGCGAGCAAGGGCAAGGCTTTCATGGAGAAGTCCCGATGTTGTGATTGTTTTAGGGGCTGGACGCAAAACCTGTAGGAGCTGCCGAAGGCTGCGATCTTTTGATCTTGGTTTTTTAAAATCAAAGTCAAAAGATCGTCCGAACGCGGCCCGAGCCTTCGGCAGCTCCTACAGGGGGAACGAGTTGTTATTGGGTGGCGGTGTAGACCTGTCGTCCGCCAAACCAGGTTTGCAGAACCTGGGTGTCATGCAGGGCTTTTTCGTCGACGCTGAACACGTCGCGGTCGACCACGATGAAATCGGCCTGTTTGCCCGGCGTCAGCGAACCGATCTGCTGATCCAGGCCGATTGTCCGCGCCGCGTTGGCGGTATAGGCGTAAAACATGGTTTCGCGATCCAGACGCTCGTCGGCATTCAGCACCCCCAGAGGCCCGACGCGGGTGATAGCCTGGGCCATGGCGTTGAACGGGTTGGGTGACGACACCGGCCAGTCGCTGGCACCGGCAATCGTCGCGCCCTGTTTCAGCAGCGAGTGCGCCGGGTATTGATAACGGAAGGCGAGGGCGCTGACGTAGGGCTTGATCATGTCGGTGGTGTAGTCATCGGCACTGGCCCACAACAGTTGCATCGAGGCGATCACGTTCAGCGGCTTGAAGCGGGCGAACTCTTTCGGGTTGACCATCTGCAGGTGGGTGATCGAGTGTGTGATGCCGCTCTGCCGATCCTTGCGCGCGCGCTCGATACCATTCAGCGATTCACGCACCGCACGGTCGCCGATGGCGTGGATGTGTACCAACCAGCCGCGCTGGTCGATGGCGCTCACCAGTTCGCCGAAATGCTGCGGGTCGATCAGCAGCTCGCCCTGTTTGTGCGAGTTGCGGTACGGATCGATCATCGCCGCGCTCTGCGCCGGGTACTCGATCACGCCGTCGGCGAAGATCTTAATTCCGGGCAGGCTCAGGTTGGGGATGCCCTGAAACTGCTGGCGCACTTTATCCAGCGTTTCGAGGTCGGCGGGCAGGCTTTTCGGGTTGGCCACCAGCAGCGCCGCGACGTGCACGCTCATGTCGCCACTGGCCGACAGCGCTTTGTAGGCCGGCAGCACGCCGACGGTTTTCTCGGTGGGTTTGAGCGCGAACACGGCCTCGCCCGGCGCGGCGTTGGCGGCCGGATCCATCCACGCGGTGATGCCGAGGCTGTTGTTGAAACGCACGGCGGATTTGGCGGCGTTGAGCATATCGGCTGGGCTCGGCACCGGCATTTTCGCGGCGACCCGATCCCAACCGGCGTCGACCACAAAGCCATTGGGCTCGCCGCTTGGCAGTTTGCCGATGGTGTCTTTTTCCGCGTTGGGCAGGTTCTTGAGCAACGCCGCGTCGATACCGGCGCGCTTGAGCATCACGTTGTTGGCCCACGCGGTGTGGTGATCGCTGCCGATGAACACCACCGGCACGTCGGCCCATTCGCCCTGATTGAAAGTCTTGCCCAGCGCCTCGGCCTGCGCCCAGTACGCCGAACTCATGCCGGCAATGCTCAGCACGTCGCCATGTCTGGCCTTGCCGTCATCACGCCAGGCGCGCAGACGCTTTTGCAATTCATCGAGGACGACGACTTCGTCTTCCATGTTGGCCGAGACCATTTCCAGGCCGCCGAAAATCGCGTGGGAATGGCTGTCGATCAAACCCGGCATCAGCGTCTTGCCGCCGAGGTCGATGACCTGCGTACCGGGTTCGATCAGCGCCTTGATCTGCGCATCGGTGCCGACTTTCAGCACCTTGCCGTTTTCCACGGCCAGCGCCTGCACTTTGGGTTGCGAGCGATCGGCGGTAAAAATCTTGCCGTTGACCAGTACCAGATCGGTGACGGCCATGGCTTCCATCGAGGCAAAACTTATAGCGCTCACCAGCAGGATCGGGATGAATCTTTTCATTGAAGATTTCCTTGTTATTGCGTCTGATGGCCAGATTAGTGGCTGACACTGGCCGACAGAACGCCTTCCTCACGAAAAACGTTTTTGCCTGAATGGAAAAAGCATGGACAAGCTGGGTGCACTGAAAATGTTCGTGGTCACCGCGCAACTCGGCAGTTTCAGCCGCGCGGCGGAGCAACTGGGCAAGACCCCGTCGGCCCTGACCAAAGCGGTCAATCATCTGGAATCGGAACTTGGCGCACGGTTGTTCGAGCGCAGTACACGGCGGATCCTGTTGACCGAAATCGGCCGGGTCTATCTGGAAACCGCACGGCTGGTGTTGCAGCGGCTGGAGGAGGCCGGCGAAGAGATCGAGCAGTTGCAGCACGGTCTGCGCGGCAGCCTGAAAATCACCGCACCGCTGGCGTACGGGCGGGCGTTTCTCGATCAGGTGTGTGACGGCTTCTTGCAGCAATACCCGCAGATCAGCCTGCAAGTGGACCTGTGCGATGCGTTCGTCAATCTGCTGGAAAGCGGCTACGACCTGGCCTTGCGCGAGGGCCATGACGACTTGCCGGGGCTGATTGCGCGGGTGGTCGGCAGCAATCGCCTGGCCTTGTGCGGCAGCCCGGAGTATCTGGCGCGCAAGGGTTTTCCGGTCACCCCGCAAACCCTCGAACAGCATGAATGGCTGCTGTATCAGCACCCGTTGCTCAGCCGCGAGTTCTGGTGGGCCGAGCGCGACGGCCAGCGCCTGAGCCTGGCGCAACCGACGGCGCCGCGTTTGCGCAGCGACAATTACGACCTGCTGCTGGCCAGCGCATTGGCCGGACGCGGCTTGCTGCACACACCGCTGTGGAGCGCTGCGCCGTACATTGCCGACGGGCGTCTGGTGCGGGTCATGGCTGACTACGAAATCGACCCCGACACCTTCGGCCCGCACATCCTCGCGGTGTACCCGAGCCATCGGCGGGCCACGGCCAAGGTCGTCGCATTCATCGATTACATCGCCGCCTTCCTCGCCGAACGCGGCCTCAACTGACACCCGTTCCCCTGTAGGAGCTGCCGCAGGCTGCGATCTTTTGATCTTGCTTTTTAAAATCAAAAGATCGCAGCCTGCGGCAGCTCCTACACGGATCCCGGTGCGTCTCTTTTGTAGGAGCTGACGAGTGAAACGAGGCTGCGATCTTTTGATTTTTGTGGAAGGTCGGCTTGGGCCGACTGGCGGTGCTTGTCAGTAAAATCCCACAGGAGTACAAATGTACTCCATGACGAACCTGACTCCCCGCCGTACCGCCATCCTGACCTTTATCCGCGAACGCATCGCCGAACACGGTCAGCCCCCAAGCCTCGCTGAAATCAGCGAGGCTTTTGGTTTTGCCTCGCGCAGCGTGGCGCGCAAGCATGTGCTGGCGCTCACCGAAGCCGGGTTTATCGAGGTCAACCCGCATCAGGCCCGGGGCATTCGCCTGCTCGGGCAAGCGCCGCGCCCCGAGCTGCTGGATATTCCCGTGCTCGGCCGGGTCGCCGCCGGTGCGCCGATTGGCGCCGATGCCGACATCCATAACCGCCTGATGCTCGACCCGGCGCTGTTCTCCCGCACCCCCGATTACATGCTGCGGGTGCAGGGCGACTCGATGATCGAGGATGGCATTCTCGACGGCGATCTGGTCGGTGTGCGGCGCAATCCCGAAGCACTCAACGGCCAGATCGTGGTAGCGCGGCTCGACGGTGAAGTGACGATCAAACGCTTCGAACGTGTCGGCACTACAGTGCGCCTGCTGCCGCGCAACCCGGCGTACCAGCCGATTGTCGTGCGTGATGATCAGGATCTGGCCATCGAAGGGGTGTTCTGCGGTCTGGTGAGGCAAGGCTGATGGGCGCCGTCGTTGCACTCGATACGCTGTTCAATGGCGGCCAGGTCTGGAAGGGCCGGCCTGCGCCGGCGGCGGCCAGCCCGCAACCCACCGGGCATGCCGCGCTCGATGCGGCGTTGCCCAGCGGCGGCTGGCCGGAAGCGGCGCTGAGCGAAATCCTTCTGGCCGGCCCCGGGGTCGGCGAGCTGCAACTGGTGTGGCCGACTCTGGCGCGGCTGTCGGCGGCGGGCGAGCGCATCGTGCTGGTGGCGCCTCCGTTCGTGCCGTACCCACAGGCGTGGGCGAACGCCGGGGTCGATCTGCGGCAGTTGTCGGTGATCCAAGCCAGCGAACGCGATGCCTTGTGGGCGACGGAACAATGCCTGCGTTCCGGCAGTTGCGGCGCGGTGCTGTGCTGGCCGCACAAGGCCGATGACCGCGCGCTGCGACGTTTGCAGGTGGCAGCGGAAACCGGCCAGACCCTGGCGTTTGCCTGGCGCCCGCTGAGCGAGGCGATCAACCCCTCGCCGGCGGCGCTACGCATTGCCATCGATGCCAGACCGGCGCAGTTGCGCGTGCTCAAATGCCGTGGCGGACTGGCGCGCACGGCGCCGATTGCGTTTGCCGTGGGGCACTGAGGTCGTCATGCGCTGGGTGTGTATTCTGTTCCCGCAATTGGCCCTCGACGCGGTGCTGCGTCAGCGTGCCGATCCCGCTGAGCCGTTGGTGCTGCTCAGTGGCCCGGCCCAGCGCCGGGTGCTGCAAGCGGTGAATGCCGCGGCGCGTCAGCTCGGCCTGCGCGCCGGCCAGTCGATGACCGCCGCTCAAGCCCTGAGCAAAGGTTTCGCCACCGCCGATTACGACCTGGCCGAGGTCGAACACTGGCAACAGTTTCTCGCCGCGTGGGCCTATCGCTTCAGCGCGCAGGTCAGCGTGCATTACCCGCGTACCGTGGTGTTCGAGATTGAATCGAGTCTGGGCCTGTTCGGCTCCTGGGCGCAGTTCGAAGCACGGTTACGCAAGGAACTGACCGAGCTGGGCTTCCGCCATCGCATCGTCGCCGCACCGAATCCGGTGGCGGCGCGGGTGCTGGCCAACGCCTACGACGGTCTCGTCGTACCGGACGGTGAAGCCCTGCAACATCACCTCGGGCAGTTGCCCGTCGACCGTGTCGGGCTGGAGCCGCAGGTCGCCACGGCACTGACGCGCATGGGCCTGCGCAACCTGAACCAACTGCAGAGCCTGCCGCGTCAGGCCCTGGCCCGGCGTTTCGAAGCCTCAATGCTCAAGCATCTCGACACCTTGTTCGGGGCACGGCCGCTGGCCTTGGCCTTCTATCTGCCGCCGGACCGCTTCGATGTGCGTATCGAACTGAATTTCGACGTGCAATCCCATCAGGCGCTGCTGTTCCCGTTACGCCGATTGACCGCTGACCTGTCGGCGTTCCTCTGCGGACGTGACAGCGGCGTGCAGCGTTTCGACCTGCATCTGGAACACGCCGGGTTGCCGGACACGGTGATCAAGGTCGGCCTGCTCAGCGCCGAGCGCGACCCGGCGATGCTCTTCGAACTGGCCCGTGGGCGACTGGAACAAGTCCAGGTCGAGGCGCCGGTGCGTGGTTTTCGCCTGCGCGCCGAAGACCTGCCGAGTTTCGTGCCGCAGTTTCAGGAACTGTTCGATGACCGTCCGCAACAGACCTTGCCTTGGGAGCAATTGCGCGAACGCCTGCGCGCACGGCTCGGTGATGACGCGGTGCAGGGCCTGCGCTTTCAGGCCGACCATCGCCCCGAATGTGCCTGGCAGAACGGCGTCGACAAGCAGCGTTGCAGCGGATTGCCGAGCGTGCAGCGTCCGGGCTGGCTGCTCGGCGAACCGCAAAGTGTGCCGGAAGGTTCGGCGCGAATCCTCATGGGCCCGGAACGTATCGAGTCCGGCTGGTGGGACGGTGACGATGTGCGCCGCGATTACTACCTGATCCAGAACCGCGCCGGTCAGCAGGGCTGGGCCTATCGGGCCGTGGGCGAGGGCGGTCCGTTGTGGCTGCAGGGCTGGTTTGCATGAGCGAGGGTTATGCCGAGTTGCATTGCCTGTCGAACTTCAGTTTCCAGCGCGGTGCCTCCAGTGCCCTGGAGCTGTTCCAGCGGGCAAAAAAACACGGTTATCAGGCGCTGGCGATCACTGATGAATGCACCCTGGCCGGGATCGTCCGCGCCTGGCAAGCGGCGAAATCGGTTGAACTGCCGCTGATCATCGGCAGCGAAGTCCGCATCGATAACGGCCCGAAACTGATACTGCTGGTGGAGAACCTGGCGGGGTATCAGGCCTTGTGCGGTTTGATCACTCAGGCCCGGCGGCGTACGCAGAAGGGCCAGTACCAGGTGCTGCGCGAGGACTTCAGCGAGCCGCTGCCGGGATTGTTCACCGTATGGGTGCCGGACAGCGTGGATGACGTGGAGGAGGGGCGCTGGCTGAAGCAGACCTTCGGCGAGCGCCTGTATCTGGCGGTGCAGCTGCATCGCGGGCAGGACGACCGGCGGCGGCTGACGGCCCTGTCGAGTCTGGCCGAGCAGTTGCAGATTGTCGCCGTGGCCAGCGGCGATGTGCACATGCACGCCCGTGGCCGGCGCGCCCTGCAGGACACCATGACCGCGATCCGCCATCACGTCCCGGTGGCCGAGGCCGGGTTGCGTCTGCACCCCAACGGCGAGCGCCATCTGCGCAGCCTCGACGTGTTGCGCGAGTTGTATCCGCAAGCGTTGCTCGACGCCTCGGTGCAACTGGCCCGGCGCTGCACTTTCGAGCTGAGCGAGTTGCGCTATCAGTATCCGAAGGAGCTGGTGCCGGAGGGGCACACCGGCAGCTCCTGGTTGCGCCAACTGACTGAAGAAGGCATTGCCTGGCGCTGGCCGAAAGGGCCACAGGCCAAAGTGCTCAAGCAAATCGACGACGAACTGAAGCTGATCGCCGAACTCGGTTACGAAAGCTACTTCCTCACCGTGCACGACGTGGTGCGCTTCGCCCGCGAACAAAAAATCCTCTGTCAGGGCCGCGGTTCGGCGGCCAACTCGGCGGTGTGTTTTGCCCTGGGCATCACCGAGATCGACCCGGACCGCACCACGCTGCTGTTCGAGCGTTTCATGTCGAAGGAGCGCAACGAGCCGCCGGACATCGACGTCGACTTCGAGCACGAGCGCCGCGAAGAAGTCCTGCAATACGTGTTTCGCCGGTATGGCCGACACCGGGCGGCGCTGACGGCGGTGGTCAGCACCTACCATGCCGCCGGTGCGGTGCGTGACGTGGCCAAGGCCCTTGGACTGCCGCCGGATCAGATCAATGCACTGGCCGAATGCTGCGGTCACTGGAGCGATGAAACGCCGCCGCTGGCGCGCTTGCTCGAAGGCGGCTTCGACCCCGACAGCCCGCTGCTGCGCCGGGTGCTGAGCCTGACCGGGCAACTGATCGGCTTCCCCCGGCATCTGTCGCAGCACCCCGGCGGTTTCGTGATTTCCGAGCAGCCGCTGGACACCCTGGTGCCAGTGGAAAACGCGGCCATGGCCGAGCGCACGATCATTCAGTGGGACAAGGACGACCTCGATGCGGTCGGCCTGCTCAAGGTCGATATCCTCGCCCTCGGCATGCTCAGTGCGATCCGTCGCTGCTTCGACTTGCTGCGCCGTCATCGCCATCAGGATCTGAGCCTGGCGACGATTCCCGCCGAAGACAAACCGACCTACGAGATGATCAGCCGCGCCGACACCATCGGTGTGTTCCAGATCGAATCCCGGGCGCAGATGTCGATGCTGCCGCGGCTGAAACCGGCGAAGTTCTACGATCTGGTGATCGAGGTGGCGATCGTCCGTCCGGGGCCGATTCAGGGCGGCATGGTTCATCCGTACCTGCGCCGCCGCAACAAGGAAGAGCCGGAAACCTATCCCTCGCCGGAGCTGGAAGTGGTGCTCAAACGCACCCTCGGCGTGCCGCTGTTTCAGGAGCAGGTGATGCAGATCGCCATTGTCGCCGCCGACTACAGCCCCGGCGAGGCCGATCAGTTGCGCCGCTCGATGGCCGCGTGGAAACGCCACGGCGGGCTGGAACCGCACAAGGCACGGCTGGCCGCCGGCATGAAGAAAAACGGCTACAGCGAAGAATTCGCCGCGCAGATCTTCGAGCAGATCAAGGGTTTCGGCAGCTATGGTTTTCCCGAATCCCACGCCGCCAGTTTCGCCTTGTTGACCTACGCCAGTTGCTGGCTCAAGTGCCACGAACCGGCGGCGTTCGCCTGTGCGCTGATCAACAGCTGGCCGATGGGTTTCTACAGCCCGGATCAGATTCTGCAGGACGCGCGCCGCCATCAATTGCAGATCCGTCCGGTGGACGTGCGCGCCAGCGACTGGGATTGCAGCCTGGAACCGATCAGCGGCGCGCAACCGGCGATCCGCATGGGTTTGCGGATGATCAAGGGGTTTCGCGAGGACGATGCCCGGCGCATCGAAGCGGCGCGGGCGCGCGGGGCCTTTGCCGATGTCGCCGACCTGGGTGAACGGGCTGCGCTCGACAGCCGCGCTCAGACGCTGCTGGCTGACTCCGGAGCGTTGCGCGGGATGGCCGGGCATCGGCATCGTGCGCGCTGGGAAGTGGCCGGGGTGCAGAAACAGCTGGGCCTGTTTGCCGGGTTGCCAAGTCAGGAAGAAGCCGATGTGCTGCTGCCCAAACCGAGCGTCGGCGAGGACCTGCAGGCCGATTACGCGACCATCGGCACCACGCTGGGGCCGCATCCGCTGGCGCTGCTACGCGGCGAACTCAAGGCACGGCGTTGCCGCAGCTCGCAGGAATTGCTGGACGTCGAACACGGTCGGCCAGTGAGCATCGCCGGGCTGGTCACCGGGCGGCAGCGACCGGGCACTGCCAGCGGCGTGACCTTTGTCACCCTCGAAGACGAGTTCGGCAACGTCAACGTGGTGGTCTGGCGCGATCTGGCCGAGCGTCAGCGCCAGGTGCTGGTCGGCTCGCAACTGCTCAAGGTCGATGGCCGCTGGGAGCGCGAAGGCGAAGTCCGGCACCTGATCGCCGGGCGATTGAGCGACCTGAGTCCGCTGCTCGACGGCATCCGCGTGCAGAGTCGCGACTTCCACTAACACCGATCCCCCCTGTAGGAGCTGCCGCAGGCTCGGGCCGCGATCGGACGATCTTTTGACTTTGATTTTAAAAACAAGATCAAAAGATCGCAGCCTTCGGCAGCTCCTACACGGGGGGATTTGTGGTGTTCAGATCAGCCAATCTATTGGCGTCAAAAAAATCTGTCGCGAATGATGGCACTTTGTCATAATGCCGCCCCTTTTCCGCTCCCCACTGCCTTGCCGTGCCGGGACACACCGTTTTTTTCAGAAGGAATGCACAGTGAGAATGATCTCCCGGATGTTGGTCTCAGGCGTTGCGATTGCCGTGCTCGGCACCCTCGCAAGCTCCCTTGCCGGGTGCGCCACCGAAAGCTCCCGCGCGCTGCCGGTGGCCAAGGTCGAGAGCGCCACGCAAGTCTGGACCGGCGCTCGTGTGCCGATGGCGGTGGGCAAGTTCGATAACCGCTCCAGCTACATGCGCGGGATCTTCTCCGACGGCGTTGATCGTCTCGGCGGCCAGGCCAAGACCATCCTGATCACTCACTTGCAGCAGACCAACCGTTTCTCGGTACTGGATCGCGACAACATGGGCGAGATCCAGCAGGAAGCCGCGATCAAGGGCCAGGCCCAGCGCCTCAAGGGTGCCGATTACGTGGTCACCGGTGACGTCACCGAGTTCGGCCGCAAAGAAACCGGCGACCATCAGCTGTTCGGCATTCTCGGTCGGGGCAAGACCCAGGTCGCCTACGCCAAGGTCAACCTGAACATCGTCAACATCAGCACTTCCGAAGTGGTGTATTCGACTCAAGGCGCTGGCGAATACGCCTTGTCCAACCGCGAAATCATCGGCTTCGGCGGCACCGCTGCCTACGACTCCACCCTCAACGGCAAAGTCCTCGATCTGGCCATGCGCGAGGCGATCAATCGTCTGGTCGATGGCATGAACGCCGGTGCCTGGAAACCGGCGAACTGATCGCTATTCATTGCAAGGAGCAACACCCATGAATCTGACTTTGTCGCGGTCGCTGCTGGCCCTGACGCTGGCCGCCAGCGCTTTGCTGGCCGGTTGCAGCAGCCCGAAAACCCTGTACCAGTGGGAAGACTACCAACCGCAGGTCTACGAATACTTCAAAGGCGAAGAGCCGAAAGAAGCCCAGGCTGAAGTGCTGGAGCGCGACCTGCAGAAGATCCGTTCCACCGGCAAGGCTGTGCCGCCGGGCTACCACGCGCACCTGGGTCTGCTGTACCTGAGCATGGGCAAGGACGATCAGATGGTGCAGCAGTTCCGCACCGAGAAAGCGCTGTTCCCCGAGTCCGGGCCGTACATGGATTTTCTGCTTAAAAACGCCAAGACCGGAGACGCCCAATGATCTCGCGCACCCTGAAACTGCTGGCCGCCGGTTTGGCCCTGACCGTACTCGGTGGCTGCGTCGCGCCGAAAACCGTCGACTATTCGGCGTACAAACAGGCACGGCCGAAGACCATTCTGGTGCTGCCGCCGCTCAATACCTCGCCGGACGTGAAAGCGTCGTACAGCCTGTTGTCGCAAGTGACGTTCCCACTGGCCGAGGCCGGCTACTACGTGCTGCCGATCACCCTGGTGGACGAAACCTTCCGCCAGAACGGCCTGACCACCCCGGATGACATTCATCAGGCTCCGGCCAACAAGCTCAAGGAAATCTTCGGCGCCGACGCTGCGCTGTACATCACCGTGACCGAGTACGGTACGCGCTACATGGTGATCAGCAGCGAAACCGCGGTAACCGCCACCGCCAAACTGGTGGATCTGAAATCCGGCACCACGCTGTGGACCGGTTCGGCGCGGGCGTCGAGCGAAGAGGGCGGCAACAACAGCGGTGGCGGCCTGATCGGCATGCTGATCACTGCAGCGGTGAAGCAGGTGATCAACAGTTCCACCGACGCCGGATACCCGATTGCCGGTGTGGCGAGCAATCGCCTGTTGTCGGCGGGGCAGCACGCCGGCCTGTTGTATGGCCCGCGTTCGCCGAAATACGGTACGGACTAAACCCTTGAGGCAGTGATGCCTCTGTGGCGAGGGAGCTTGCTCCCGCTGGGATGCGCAGCGGCCCCAAATCCGACAGCGCGATGAGTCTGACTCACCGCGTCGTTTGGGTTTACGACTGCTGCGCAGCCGAGCGGGAGCAAGCTCCCTCGCCACAGGTTTCGCAATACAGGTTTATTTGGGCTCTGGCCAAAACCGTTCGCCACCCCCCGGCGCCTCCGTCCACGCTTGCAACGAGCGGGTCGGCAAATCGAAGTAATCCCGGGTCCGTGCATAACCATGGCCGCCCATGCGCCCGATCGCATCCAGGCCCAATTGATCGATGTACAGCGTCTTTGGATCGATCAACTCGTCGCGCACATGCGCCATCAATACCTCGCCAAAAATGATCTCCCGCGACTGACCGATGTTCAGCGCCATCATCCGTCGACACTCCAGCGCCACCGGTGCCTCGCCGATGCGCGGGCATTTGACTGTGGTGCCAGGGATTGCCGTCAGGCCGGCGGCGGTGAGTTCATCAAAGCCCGGAGCGAACGGCACGGCGCAGACGTTCATCGCTTCCACCAGCGCATCGCTGACGATGTTCACCGTGAATTCCTGATTGAGCTGGATATTGCGCGTGGTGTCCTTGGGGCTTTGGTCGCCGTAGTTTTCCACGCCGAGGGCAAGGATCGGCGGGTCGGCGGACAGCGCGTTGAAGAAGCTGAACGGTGCGGCATTGACCCGGCCCTCACCGTCGATGGTGGTGACCAGGGCAATCGGGCGTGGCACCACGCTGCCGATCAGGATCTTGTATTTTTCCCGGGGGCTGAGCTGGCTGAAGTCGAAGCTGTGCATGGCAGATATCTCTAAACAAGTGGATCAATTGCGCTCAACGGCGCTTCGGCGCTGTAGTCGTCAGCGAACGGGATGGCCGGCTGGAACAGGGTCTTCCAGTCCGGGCGGGCAAAGGCCCGCTCGCTGTGGCTGCGCATGAGTTTTTCGTATTGGCGCTGGGCCTGACGTTGCAGGGCGGGGTAGTCGACGCCGTTGACCTGACCGTCGTGCATCACGCAGCGACCGTCGATGTAACTGGCGATGCAATCGTCGCCGCGTCCGGCCAGCAGCAGGTTTTTCAAGGGATCGAACAGCGGCCCCAGATGCAGGCCGCGCAGGCTGAACACGGTGATGTCCGCCTTGGCGCCGGGGGCCAGACGTCCGAGGTCATCGCGGCCCAATGCCCTGGCGCCGCCAAGGGTGGCGGCGTTGTACAGATCGAGGCTGCTGGTCAGCGAAGCGTCACCTTCCATCAGCCGGGCGATGTTCAAACCGTGGCGCATGTTGTCCAGCAAGTCCGCCGGCCAGGTGTCGGTGCCGAGGGCGAAGTTGATGCCCTTGGCCCGATAACGCCCGAACGAGTTCAGCGCCTCGCCATCCCGGGCGAACACCAACGGGCAATGCACCAGGCTGGCGCCACCGTCGATCACCCGTTGCAGATCGTCGTCACCACGGGTGTAGATGCCGTGGGGCAACAGGCTGCGCGGCGTCAGCAAGTCCAGCTGCTGCAGCCAGCCCAGTGGTGAAACGCCGCGCAACTGTTCGACCATCGCCACTTCGCTCTGCGCCTGGCAGCAATGCAGGCGCATTGGCGCATGCAGCTCGCGACTCAACGCCGAGGTGCGTTGCAGCAGCGCCGGGGTGCAGGTCTGGATGCGATCGGGCAACAGCGCGCCGCGAATCAAGCCGTTGTGGGCACCGTCGAAATCCTTGAAGAAGCGTTCAGCCGCCGCAAGCCCGGCCAGACCTCGTTCTTCATCCCAGTGATGGGCGAGTGTGCCGTCGGCGCACCAGTAGCTCATGCCGCTCATGTAGCAAGGCCCGAGGTAGGTACGCAGGCCGAGTGCGCCGGCAACGCCTGCGATGGCGGCAAATTCGGCGTAGGTCTCGGCCCACTCGCGGTAGTACATCGAGGTGATCGGCATCGCCGTGGTGATGCCGTTGCGGATCAACTGAGTGAAGGCGTAGCGGTATTTGAAGATTTCTTCTTCGGGGCTGTAGGTCTCACGCGAGCCAGCAGCCAGATACTCGGCGGACCACATGCGGCCCATGCTGCGCTCGTCGCCGTTGTCGAGGGTCAGCACGGTGGAGTCCAGATCCCCCAACGCGTCCAGATCGATGAAGCCGGGGCCGATCAGCGCATTGCCGTAGTCGATCCACTGATCCACCGGCCCCTGATAGCCGCGCCCGACGAATTCGATCCGCGAGCCGGCGAACACCACTTCGCCGTCACGCCACAGCACGTGCTGCCTACCGTCGAAGCCGACCACGCAACTGGCGCGCAAGCCGATGCGTTTCACAGGCGACTGTCCAGCAGACGACCACCGCTGGCGATCAACACACCGCCGCGATAAACCTGACGCACCGGCCGCGCCACCACGGCCTCGCCAAGGGTCTCGACCGGCAACAGCAGAAAGTCTGCTGGTCGCCCCAGGTCGAAGCCGTAATCGTTGATCCCCAGCGCAACAGCGCCATTGACCGTGGCCGCTTCGAACGCCGCCGCCAGTTCATCGTCCTTGGCCAGATCGAAACGAAACGCCAGCAGCATTGCCCGCTCGAGCATGTCACCGTTGCCCATTGGCGACCACGCATCACGAATGCCGTCGGAGCCGAGACACACGTTGACGCCGGCTTCGCGTAACGCCAGAAACGGTGGCACGGCGGTGTCGGCCGGCGCCGAACTCATCAGCGAAATGCCCAGAGTCGCAAGGCGTTCCGCCACCGGTTTGACCTGGCTCCACGGCAGCATGCCCAGGCAGTAGGCGTGGCTGATCATCACCCGGTGCTGCAGGTTGAATCGCTCGGTGTATTCGGCGATTCGCGCGATTTGCCACAGGCCCAGTTCACCTTTGTCGTGCAGGTGAATGTCGACGCCACGGCCGAACTCGGCGGCCAGTCTGAACACGAAATCCAGCTGCGCAATCGGGTCGTTGTCGATGCCGCAGGGGTCGAGGCCGCCGACGTTTTCCACGCCCAGGGCCATGGCTTCGCGCATCAGTTCGGCGGTGCCGGGGCGGCTGATCAGCCCGGTCTGCGGGAACACCACCAGTTGCAGGTCGATCAGGTCCTTGTAGCGTTCGCGTAGATGCAGCATGGCTTCGACGTGGCGCAGGCCGAATTCGGGGTCGATGTCGACGTGACAGCGCATCGTCAGCGAGCCGCGGGCGATGCAGTTTTCCAGCAGGGCACCGGCGCGTTCGGCAATCGGTGCCTGGACTTCGCGCAGCACGCGGCGTTCGTTGCTGATGTAGTCCTTGAGCGTCGGGCCGGCGCTGTTCGGGCGCCATGGCTGGCCGTAGAGGGTCTTGTCGAGGTGGACGTGGCTTTCCACCAGTGGTGCGGTGAGCAACTGGTTCTGACCATTGATGTCGGTGGCGGCCAACGGGCTGTTCGAGGCCGGACGGCGTTGGGCGAACCGGCCGTTTTCGATCAGCAGGTCTTCGGCGGGGGCGCCGTAGGGGCGGATGTTTCTGAGCCATTGTGGCTGGGTCATTGGTTTACCTCGGTTTCAGTGGTGTCTGTGCGGGCCTCTTCGCTGGCAAGCCAGCTCCCACAGGTTCAAGGGAGTGCTCAATTTCTGTGAACGACACAGGTTCTTGTGGGAGCTGGCTTGCCAGCGATGGCTGCACCTCGGTTTCAGTGGTGTCTGTGCGGGCCTCTTCGCTGGCAAGCCAGCTCCCACAGGTTCAAGGGAGTGCTCAATTTCTGTGAACGACACAGGTTCTTGTGGGAGCTGGCTTGCCAGCGATGGCTGCACCTCGGTTTCAGTGGTGTCTGTGCGGGCCTCTTCGCTGGCAAGCCAGCTCCCACAGGTTCAAGGGTGTGCTCAATTTCTGTGAACGACACAGGTCCTTGTGGGAGCTGGCTTGCCAGCGAAGGCCGCGCTGCGGTCTCAAGCGAAATAAGTCAGCCCTTGAGCTTCGACCAGATCCGGTCCTGCAGCTCGCGCGACTTGTTGCTGCATTCCTTTTCCGGGCGCAGGCGCGAGGCGTATTCCTCGGGCATGTTGATGGCGTCCATGACCTTCCACTTCGGGTCGAGCAACTGGTCGCTCTGAATGCCGTTGGCGTAGGCGATAGCGTTGGACACGGCGGCAGCGTTTTCCGGTTTCATCATCCAGTCGATGAAGATCTTCGCGTTGCCCGGGTGCGGCGCGCTTTTCGGCACGGCGAAGTTGTCCTGAAACATCGCCACGCCTTCACGCGGATAGACGTACTTGATGGTGTTCTTCTGCAAGGTCGCGCGGGCAGTGGAGCCGTTCCAGTTCTGCATCATGATCACCTCGCCCGAGGCCATGCGGTCGACGGTGTTGTCGGAGCTGTACATCTTCAGGAACGGTTTCTGCTTTTGCAGCAGTTCGAGGATGCGCTTGGCGTCCTGCGGGTTTTCCGTGCACTCGTCGACGTTCAGGTAATGACTGGCGGCGTTGATCACGCTGCTGGAGGTATCGAGGGCGGCGAGCTGGCCTTGCAGTTCCTTGCGCGGTTCGAAGAACTCTTTCCACGAATCATCCAGTTTGCCGCCGGGCACCCGCGCACTGTCGTAGGAGAAACCGGTGGTGCCCCACAGATACGGCGCCGAGAACTTGCGACCCGGGTCGAAGCTCGGATCGCGGAACGGGCCTTTGACGTACTGGAAATTGCTCAGGGTCGGCGTGTCGATTTCCAGCAACAGATCCTGCTTGATCAGGGTTTGCATGATCGACTGCGACGGCACGATCACGTCATACGCAGCGCCGCCGGCCTGCAACTTGGCGAGCAGGGTTTCGTTGCTGTCGTAGCCGTCCATGGTGACCTTGATCCCGGTCTCCTTTTCGAACTTGGCCAGCAGATCCACCGGGTAATAATCGGTCCAGTTATAGAAAAACAATTCCTTGGGTTCAGCGGCGTGGGCGCCGAACGCGGCGAAACAACTCAGGGCCAGACCGGATACGGCCAGACGCAGGCTTTTGACTTTCATGAGAGCGCTCCAGGTTTATGGTTGTTTGCCGCGTTGCCCCAGCCAGAAGGCCAGCACCACGAGGACGATGGAAATCACCAGCATCAGGGTCGAGATCGCGTTGATCTCGGGCGTTACCCCGGCCTTGATCGCCGAAAAGATGTACACCGGCAACGTGGTCGAACCGGGCCCGGCGACGAAGAAGGTCATGATGAAATCGTCGAGGCTGACCACGAACGCCAGCACCGAACCGGACAACACCGCCGGCCACAGCAGCGGCAAGGTCACGCGGCGGAACACCTGCCACGGATTGGCGTATAGATCGTTGGCCGCCTCCAGCAGGCTCTTGTCCAGATCGTTGAGGCGGGCACGGATCGGCAGGTAAGCGAAGGGAATGCAGAAGCCGATGTGCGCGACGATCACCGTCAGCAACCCGAGCTTGATCCCCAGCGCCATGAACAGCAGCAAGGTCGCTACGGCGGTGACGATCTCCGGCAGGATCAGCGGCAGGTTGATCCCGCCTTCGACCATTTTCTGCCCGTAGAACGGTCGGTAGGTCGCCAGTGCCGCGAGCAGGGCAATCGCCGTGGCGCACACGGTGGCGAGGGTGGCGACAATGATCGAATTCAGCGCTGCGGTCTGGATCGACGGGTTGGCCAGAATCCGTCCGTACCAGGCGAAGGAGAACTCGGTCCACACCGTCGCCGAGCGGTTGGCGTTGAAGCTGTAGACGATCAACACCAGGATCGGCAGGTACAGATAGGCGAGGATCAGCAGGCTGATTTCCCGGGTCGCCGGGAGTTTTTTCAGGTGCAGAGAGATCATGCTTGCGCTCCTCGATTGAGGGTTTTCGCCGCGCTGCGGCTATAGAGGGCGTAGAGCACCAGTGACAACAGCAAAATCCCCAGCAGCAGGAACGACAGCGAACTGCCCAGCGGCCAGTTGCGTGCTGTGCCGAATTGCTGCTGGATCAGGTTGCCGATCATCAGCGTCTTGCCACCACCGAGAATCGCCGGGGTGATGAACGCGCCGAGGCTCGGCACAAACACCAGAAGCGCTCCGGCGATCACTCCGGGCATCGACAGCGGCAGGATGATCCGCCGCAGTGCGTGCCAGCGGTTGGCGCCCAGGTCATACGCGGCTTCCACCAGACGCCAGTCGAGTTTTTCCAGGGTCGAGTAGATCGGCAGAATCATGAACGGCAGAAAGCTGTAAACCAGTCCGACACTGACCGCGAAGTCGTTGTAGAGCAGGGTGATGCCGCCGGCGCTCGGGAACAGTGCGTTGAGGCTCTGGGCGACCCAGCCCTGTTCGCGCAGGATGATCAGCCACGCGTAGTTGCGGATCAGCAGGTTGGTCCAGAACGGGATGGTGATCAGCAGCACCATCAGATTGCGCCGACGCGGGGTCAGGCTCGACATCCACAACGCCACCGGAAAGCCGAACAGGAAACACAGCACCGTGGTGCCACCGGCCTGCAACACCGAGCGCAACAGCGCCTGGGCGTAGACCCAGTTCAGCTCCAGTTCACCGTCGAAGCCCTCCTGAAAAAACAGCTGCACGTAACTTTGCAATTGCCATTGCGCCTGCCAGTCAACGCCGCCGTAGGTGTTGCGCGGCAGCAGGCTGATGTAACCCATGATCCCCAGTGGGATGGCGATCAGGGCGAGCAGGGTCAACACCACCGGGCTGAGCAACAGCGCCCGGTTCAGAGCGGGGGAAGTGCTGCTGACGCTCATCTCAGGCCTCCATCAACAGGCAGGCGTGCGGCGGCAGGTGCACGGCGACACGCTCGCCGACGGCACGACCACGGTTCAGGCCTTCGTTGTTTTCGCGCAGCATGACTTTGACGTCGTTGTTCAACCGGCACTGGTACAGCGTGGCGGTGCCGACATACAGCACCGCCTCGATGACGCCGCGCAGGTGATGCGGCTGGCTGGCATCCACCAGTTGCGAACGCTCCGGACGGAACGCCAGTTGCACGCTGCTGCCGGCAAAGCTCTGTTGCTGACACGGAATTTCGATCGGCATGCCATTGGGCACGAAGAGTTTTTCGTTGTGCGCGCCGTACTTGAGCTGACCGGGAAGGAAGTTGATGTCGCCGATGAATTGCGCGACGAAACGGTGTCTGGGCTGTTCGTAGATGTCGGTCGGGGTGCCGATCTGCAGGATCTTGCCGGCGGACATCACCGCAATGCGGTCGGACAGGGTCAGCGCTTCTTCCTGATCGTGGGTGACGAAAATGAAGGTGATCCCGGCTTCCTTCTGTACGCGCTTGAGTTCGACCTGCATTTCCTTGCGCAGCTTCAAGTCCAGCGCCGACAGCGGTTCATCCAGCAGCAGAACTTTGGGTTTCGGCGCCAACGCCCGGGCCAGAGCCACGCGCTGTTGCTGACCACCGGACAGTTCAGCCGGTTTGCGCCCGGCCAGGTGCTCCATCTGCACCAATGCGAGCATTTCGTTGACCCGATCCGGAATCAACTTGCGATCAAGACCCTGCATCTCGAGGCCGAAGGCGATATTCTGCGCGACACTCATGTGCGGAAACAGTGCGTAACTCTGGAACACCGTGTTGACCCGGCGCTTGAACGGCGGCAGATCATTGACCGGCTCGCCAGCCAGGCGAATCTCGCCTTCACTGACGTGTTCGAAACCGGCGATGGTGCGCAGCAGGGTGGTTTTGCCGCAGCCCGAAGGGCCGAGCAGGGTGAAGAACTCGTTATCGGCGATATTCACCGACACATTGTCCAGGGCCGGCGCGAGGCCAGGGTCCTCGGAGTACCGTTTGGAGACGTTGCGCACTTCAATTGCTATTGGTTGACCCATAATGGTGCAATCCTCTAATTATTGTATGCAATATCTGAATGCAATTTAGAAATACCCGGATTAATCTGCGTATGCAACCCCCTTTTTCCATGGCCAGTCATCGCCAGGGGTCGGTTGCCTGACGCTAAAGGAGTGTTGCAATGACCGAGAAAAAACTGGAAACCACGGTCGACCGCGTCTACCAAGGGGTTTACGAGGCGATCAGCAAGCGTTCGCTGCGTCCGGGGATGAAGCTGGGCGAGGCCTCGTTGGCCGAATTGTTCAATGTCAGCCGTACGTCGGTGCGTGCCGCGCTCAAGCAACTGGAGGCCGACGGACTGGTCACCACCGAGCCCAATAAAGGTGCATCGGTGTCATTGCCGAGCAATGAAGAGATCCGTTCGCTGTTCGAAACCCGGCGCCTGATCGAGATCGGCATCGTCACCGAGCTGTGCCGGCGCAAGGACACCGCCGCGATGCAAGACCTGCGCGAGCATCTGTTGCTGGAAGACGAGGCCCACGCCGCTGGCGACCATGAACGGCTGATCCATCTGCTCGGCGAGTTCCACATCAAACTGGCGCGCAGCCTCAATAACCCGGTGCTGCTCGACTGGTTCCAGAAACTGATTTCCCGTGCTTCGCTGTACGCCGCCGCGCTGGATGACGACAGCCACGAAGCCTGCCGGGACGACGAGCACCTGCGGCTGATCGAGTACATCGAAGCGGGCAACCAGAGTGCCGCCATCGAATTGACCTGCATGCACCTGAACGGCATTGAAAAGGCCATTCTCGACGTCGCAGCGAAGATGAAAACTGGCTACCATCCGCTCAAACACCTGATCGGGGTCTGACCCCGGCCGCGGCGTGAAATCGGCTATACCTTCAATGAAACCAATGCGGTCGGTGGCGCTCGAAACAGACGGGCGCCGCGTTCGTCAAGCGTTGCGATTTATCGGACAGACACCACAGGACGCCGAGTCAATCGATGCAGTTTTTATCCGAAAGTCACGGGTGTGACGGCTGGAAAGGCGAGATGGCCGGGCGTATTCGTGCGTTCGACTGGCGCGATACCGAACTCGGCCCGCTGCAGAACTGGCCTGCGAGCCTGTGCAGCGCGGTGCAATTGATGCTGGCGTCGCCGTTGCCGATGGTCATGCTCTGGGGCCGTGCCGGCTACATGATCTACAACGATGCCTACTCGCAGTTTGCCGGTGGCCGCCACCCGTATCTGCTGGGCTCGCCGGTGGAACTGGGCTGGCCGGAAGTCGCCGATTTCAACCGGCATGTGGTGGACACCTGCCTGGCGGGCGGCACCTTGTCCTACCGCAACAAGGAACTGGTGCTGCTGCGCGATGGCGTGCCCGAAGACGTCTGGATGGATCTGTATTACAGCCCGGTGGCCAACGATGACGGCGTGCCCGCCGGGGTGATGGCGATGGTGGTCGAGACGACCGAATTCATGCATTCGGAACGTTTGCGTCAGGCCGCTGAAGATGCCTATCGCGCTGACAATGAGCGGGTACGGCTGGCGCTGAATGCCGGGGCCTTGCTTGGCTCGTTTGTCTGGGACGTGAAGCACAATGTGCTGTCGGCGGATGAGCGTTTCGCCCGCACGTTTTCGTATCCACCGGATCAGGATTTGAGCAATCTGCCGCAGTCCTACTGCGAAGCGCGGATCCACCCGGACGATCTGGCGTGGGTGCATGATCGGGTCAGCCATTCGGTGCAGACCGGCGAGCCGTACAACGCCGAGTACCGCGTGCGACGCGCGGACGGCAGCTACCTGTGGGTGCTGGCCAATGGCGCCTGCGAGTTCGACGAACACGGCGCAGCGTTTCGTTTCCCCGGCGTGTTGATCGACATCCACGAGCGCAAGAACGCTGAAGAATCCCTGCTCAAATTCACCCGCAACCTTGAACAACGGGTAGCTGATGAGGTGGGCGCGCGGCTGGCGGCGGAAGAGCAACTGCGCCAGTCGCAGAAGCTTGAAGCCATCGGCGGCCTGACCGGCGGCGTGGCCCACGACTTCAACAACCTGCTGCAGGTGATCGCCGGCAACCTGCACTTGCTGGCGCGGCATGAGCCGGACAACGCCAACGTGCAACGCCGGGTCAGCGCGTCGCTGGCGGCGGTCGAGCGCGGGGCCAAACTGTCGTCGCAATTGCTTGCTTTTGCCCGGCGTCAGCCCTTGTCGCCGGCGGTGTGCGATCCACGGCAGATCTTCGATGGTGTCGGCGAATTGCTCCAGCGTGCGTTGGGCGAGACCATTCAGATTGATGTGCAGTTGCCGCAGGAACCGTGGCACATCAACGTCGACCGCAATCAACTGGAAAACGCCATTCTCAATCTGGCGATCAACGCCCGGGATGCGATGAAGGGCGAGGGCACGATTGTCCTCAGCGCCCTCAATACCCGGCTGGACAGCAATTTCTGCGCGGGCAAAGGCATCGTTGCCGGCGATTTCGTGCGAGTGATGGTCAGCGATTCCGGCGTCGGCATTGCGCCACAAATGCTTGAGCAGGTGTTCGAGCCATTTTTCACCACCAAGGCCGACGGCCAGGGCACCGGGCTCGGTTTGAGCATGGTGTTCGGTTTCGTCAAACAGAGCGGCGGCCACGTCGAGATCGACAGTACCGTGGGCGAGGGCACACGGGTGCAACTGTACTTTCCGCGCAGCCTGCGTCCGGTTCTCGATGAAGCGCCAAGCGTCGACCCGCAACAGGGGGGCGGCCACGAGACCATTCTGGTGGTAGAGGACAACGACGCCGTGCGCGCCTCGGCGGTAGAGTTGCTGCGCGAAGAAGGTTATCGCGTACTGACCGCGGGCAACGGTGACGTGGCGATGCAGATGTTGCTGGAAGGTATGGACGTGGATCTGATTTTCACCGACGTGGTGATGCCAGGGTTGATCAAGAGCTCCGATCTGGCAGCCTGGGCCAAAGTGCAGACGCCGCCGGTGGCGGTGCTGTTCACCTCGGGCCACACCCGCGACATCATTTCACGCAACCACCAGTTGAGTCCGGACACGCACTTGCTCGGCAAACCGTATGGCCCGGAGGCGTTGTTGCAGATGATTCGCTCGGTGCTCAGTGCCTGATTCCCTGTGGCGAGGGAGCTTGCTCCCGCTCGGCTGCGCAGCAGTCGTAAACCCGGAAACCGCGGTTTACTTGCCGGGTTGATTCGTCTGGATTTGGGGCCGCTTCGCAGCCCAGCGGGAGCAAGCTCCCTCGCCACAGGTTTTGGGTTCGACTTACATTTTCCGATCAAGGCCCGCCAATGACTTCCAAGCGTAATTCCAAAGCACCCGCCGGCATGGTTCGGGTGCGTGGCGCCCGGGAACACAATCTGAAGAGTGTCGATGTCGATATCCCTCGCGACGCGCTGGTGGTGTTCACCGGGGTTTCGGGTTCGGGCAAGTCGTCGCTGGCCTTTTCAACGTTGTACGCCGAAGCCCAGCGGCGTTATTTCGAGTCGGTGGCGCCGTATGCGCGGCGGCTGATCGATCAGGTCGGCGTGCCGGACGTCGATTCCATCGAAGGCCTGCCGCCCGCCGTGGCCCTGCAACAGCAGCGCGGTACGCCGAGCACGCGCTCGTCGGTCGGCAGCGTGACCACCTTGTCGAGCCTGATTCGCATGCTCTATTCCCGCGCCGGCAGTTATCCGCCGGGGCAACCGATGCTGTACGCCGAGGATTTCTCGCCGAACACCCCCCAGGGCGCGTGCCCGGAGTGCCACGGTCTGGGCCGGGTCTACGAGGTGACCGAGGCGCTGATGGTGCCTGATCCGAACCTGACCATCCGCCAACGCGCCGTGGCGTCCTGGCCGCTGGCGTGGCAGGGGCAGAACCTGCGCGACATCCTCGTGACCATGGGCATCGACGTCGACATCCCCTGGAAGAAGCTGCCGAAAAAGCAGCGTGACTGGATTCTGTTCACCGAAGAAACCCCGACCGTGCCGGTGTACGCCGGGCTGACCCCGGAGGAAACCCGGGTCGCCCTCAAGCGCAAGATGGAACCGAGTTATCAGGGCACTTTCACCGGCGCCCGGCGTTACATCCTGCACACCTTTACCCATTCGCAAAGTGCGCTGATGAAGAAGCGCGTTTCGCAGTTCATGCTTGGCAGCCCGTGCCCGTTGTGTGACGGCAAACGCCTCAAGCGTGAAGCGTTGTCGGTGACCTTTGCCGGTTACGACATCGGTGAGCTGTCGCAGATGCCGTTGCTGCAAGTGGCCGAGGTACTGCGGCCAGTGGCGGCGGCAACCTATCTGGAACACGCCGAGGAAACCGGCGAAACCCTGAGCCATGCGCAGACCCGCGAGGCGCGTCAGCAGCGTGTGGCCCACGGCGGCAGCGGTCACGCCAGTGCGCCGGATGTGCGCCACACGCCGAACCTGTCGCTGGAAAAACGTCTGGCGGCGCAACGAATTGCCGAAGACTTGCTGGAGCGGGTCAGCACCCTGACTGATCTGGGCCTGGGTTATCTGGCACTGGAACGCAGCACGCCGACGTTGTCGTCCGGCGAGCTGCAACGCCTGCGCCTGGCGACGCAATTGGGCTCGCAACTGTTCGGTGTGATCTACGTGCTCGACGAGCCATCCGCCGGTCTGCATCCGGCCGATGGCGAGGCGTTGTTCGAGGCCTTGCAGCGCCTGAAGGCCGACGGCAATACGCTGTTTGTGGTCGAGCATGATCTGGAGACCATGCGCCGTGCCGACTGGCTGATCGATGTCGGCCCGGCGGCGGGCGAGAAGGGTGGGCGGGTGTTGTACAGCGGCCCGCCGGCAGGGCTGGCAGAAATCGATGAATCGCAGACCCGCGCTTATCTGTTTGCCGAGAACCAGCGGCAGACCCGCACCGCGCGCAGGCCGACAGGGTGGCTGAAACTTGACGGGATCAGCCGCAATAACCTGCACAATCTCAGCGCTGAATTTCCGCTGGGCTGTTTCACCTCGGTGACCGGTGTGTCCGGTTCGGGCAAGTCGAGTCTGGTCAGTCAGGCGTTGCTGGAACTGGTCGGCGCGCAGTTGGGGCGGCCGCTGGTTGAGGACGAGCCGGAAGAGCTCAGTCTTGAAGACGACGCGCCGCAGGCCAGCAGTGGTCAGGTGACGGCGGGGCTGGAGTCGATCAAACGCCTCGTGCAGGTTGATCAGAAACCCATTGGCCGCACGCCGCGTTCGAACCTGGCGACCTACACCGGGTTGTTCGACAACGTGCGCAAACTGTTCGCCGCCACACCCGAGGCGCGGGCGGCGGGGTATGACGCCGGGCAGTTCTCCTTCAACGTCGCCAAGGGCCGCTGCCCGACCTGCGAGGGTGAGGGTTTTGTCAGTGTCGAGTTGCTGTTCATGCCCAGCGTGTACGCACCGTGCCCGACCTGCCATGGCGCGCGCTACAACCCGCAGACCCTGGCGATTGAGTGGCAAGGTCTGAGCATTGCGCAGGTGCTGCAACTGACCGTTGAAGAGGCGGTTGCAGTGTTCGGCGAGCAACCGGGTATTCGTCGCTCGCTGGAGGTGCTGCGTGACATCGGCCTGGGTTATCTGCGGCTCGGCCAACCGGCCACCGAGTTGTCGGGCGGCGAGGCGCAACGGATCAAACTGGCGACCGAGTTGCAGCGCAATCAGCGCGGCGCGACCTTGTATGTGCTGGATGAACCGACCACCGGGCTGCATCCGCGGGACGTCGATCGGCTGCTGGAACAACTGGATACACTGGTCACGGCCGGACACACGGTGATCGTGGTCGAACATGAAATGCGCGTGGTGGCACAGAGTGACTGGGTAATCGACATCGGCCCGGGGGCCGGAGATCAGGGCGGCAAAATCGTCGCCGCCGGCACTCCACAGAAAGTCGCAGCGAGCAAGAAGAGCCGCACCGCACCGTTTCTGGCGCGGGCTTTGAGCCGATAGCACCGGCCCCATCGCGAGCAGGCTCGCTCCCACAGGATTTTGTGGTGTGCACAGGATGGGTGATCAACCAGATCCAGTGTGGGAGCTGGCTTGCCAGCGAAAGTGGTGTATCAGGCAATGAAGTTGCTGGAAGTACCACCGTCATCGCGGGCAAGCCCGGCTCCCACAAGTTTTTGCGGTGTGCACACGGTAGTTGATCAACACAGATCCAGTGTGGGAGCGAGCCTGCTCGCGAAAGCGGTGTGTCAGGCAATGAAGAGGCTGGATGTACCGACGCCTTCGCGGGCAAGCCCGGCTCCCACAGGTTTTTTGTGGTGTTCACAACATCTGAGGTTTGCCTCAGTCCTGTGGGAGCCAACCTGCTGGCGATGGCGGTGTGTCAGGCACCATCAAGCGTGCGGCGGACCTTGTCCAGCAGTTCGCTGATCTGGAAGGGTTTGACCAGCATTTCCATGCCGCTGCCCAGAAACACCTGACGATTGATCGCGGTCTCGGCGTAACCGGTCATGAACAGAATTGGCAGGCTTTCACGCCAGCCCCGCGCCACGTCCGCCAGTTCCCGGCCGCTCATGCGCGGCAGACCGACGTCGCTCAGCAGCAGGTCGATCGTCGGGTCATTCTGCAAACGCTCCAGCGCGGTTTCGATATCCGCCGCCTGGGTGCAGCGATAACCGGCATCCTCCAGCACTTCGGTGACGAACATGCGCACCGCCGGCATGTCCTCGACGATCAGCACGTGCTCGCCCGAACCCTGCGGATCGACAACCACCGGCGCGATATCCGCTCCGGTCGGGTCGCTGGTGGCCGGCAGCATGATCGTCACTTCCGTACCGCGCCTTGCCACGCTGCGGATATGTGCATCGCCACCGGACTGGCGGGCGAAACCGTAGATGGTCGACAGCCCTAACCCGGTGCCCTGACCCAGCGGCTTGGTGGTGAAGAACGGGTCGAACACCTTGTCGATCACACTGTGCTCGATGCCAGTGCCATCGTCGCGTACCGACAACGCGACATACGCGCCATCGGCCATGTTCGGATCGCCATGGGAATACGCGGCATAGGTGTTGACCCAGATATTGCCGCCCTTGGGCAGCGCATCGCGGGCGTTGATCACCAGATTCAGCACCGCGCTTTCCAGTTGCACCGGATCGACCAGGGCGATCGCCGGTTTGTTGGTCAGCTCAAGTTTGAGGGTGATGCGTTCGCCGATGGTGCGCATCAGCAATTCTTCCAGCGAGCGCACCTGCTCGTTAATGTCCACCGGTCGCGTGTCCAGCGGCTGCTGACGGGCGAAGGCCAGCAGACGATGAGTGAGGGAGGCTGCACTCATCGCCGAATTCAGTGCGGCTTCGGCGTAGAACTGCACCTTGTCCGGCCGTGCATCGGCCATGCGTTTCTGGATCAGTTCGAGGCTGGTGATGATCCCGGTCAGCAGGTTGTTGAAGTCGTGGGCGATGCCCCCGGTGAGCTTGCCCAGTGCGTCCATCTTCTGCACTTGCAGCAACTGCGATTCGGCGCGCACCCGCTCGGCAACTTCCTTGGCCAGTTGTGTGGTGGTGTCGTCCAGCTGTGCCAGGTGCGAGCGCTCGCGGTGGCGATGCTCGGTGACATCTTCGACGAATACCAGGCTCAGCTGCGGTGTGCGGTATGGCGAAATCTGCCATTCGGTTTCGCGAATCTCGCCCTGCACGCGCATGTTCAGCGTGCCTTTCCAGCGTTCGCCATCGACCAGTCGCAGGCGCAGCTCATTGAGGATTGCGCTCTGGTTTTGGTCAAAGCATTCGCTGAGGGTGTCCAGGGCGCGGTTGTCCTGAATCATCTGCGCAAAGGCGTGGTTGCACTCGTGCACTTTGAGGTTGGCATCCAGCACGGCAATCGGCGCCGAGACATTGACGAAAATCTCGCGGAAACGTGCCTCGCTCTCGCGCAGCGCGTTTTCCGTGTCGCGCACCCGCAGCAGGGTGCGCAGGGTCGCCAGCAGCACGTCCGGGTCCACCGGGTGGATCAGGTAGGCATCGGCGCCGGCGTCGAGGCCGGTAATGATGTCGCCGGTCTGGATCGACGCGGCGGACACGTGGATCACCGGCAGCAACGCGGTGCGTGCATCGGCGCGCAGGATCCGCACGATATCGAAGCCGCTCATGTCCGGCAGGTTGACGTCGAGGATCAGTGCATCGAGAACCTCGCTCGCGATCAGCGCCAGGCCCTCGCTGCCAGTACCGGCTTCCAGCACCTCGTAATCATGACGCTCCAGACGCCGGCGCAAGGCGTAGCGGGTGGCGGCGTTGTCGTCGACGATCAATAGACGGATGTCACGTTTCATCGACGTTCTCCAAGGCGAGCGCCAGTGGAATGATCACGAAAAAGGTCGAGCCGACCCCAGGGGCGCTGTCCATCCCCACCTCGCCGCCGAGCAGGGCGGCGAAGCGCTTGCACAGCGACAGGCCGAGACCGGTGCCGCGCAGGCGTTTCTGCAATGGCGAGTCGACCTGCGAGAAGTCCTCGAACAATGCACCATGCAGCTCCGGCGCGATACCGATACCGGTGTCGCTGACGGCGAAGCGGACTTTGTCCGAGCCTTCCAGGCGCGCTGAGACCCGCACTTCACCACGGGTGGTGAACTTCAGCGAGTTGGAAATGAAGTTGCGCAGGATCTGCGCGAGTTTCTTGTCGTCGGTGTACAGGCGCGGCAGGCCGACCGGTTCTTCGAAGATCAGGTCCACTGCCGAAGCGTCGACAATCGGCCGGAACATCCCGCGCAGGGCGGAGAACAGGTCGAACATGTCGAACCATGCCGGAGAAATGGTGATCCGCCCGGCTTCGATCTTCGCCAGATCGAGCAAGTCATCGACCATGTCGCTGAGTTCACGCGCGGCGCTGCTGACGAACGCCACCTGCTTGTGCTGCTCGGGGCTGAGCGGGCCGTCGAGTTCGTCGGCGAGCAAACTGTTGATGCTCAGGATCGAGCCCAGCGGGGTGCGGAACTCATGGCTCATGTACGACAGGAAGCGGCTTTTCAGGTCCGAGGCCTGCCTCAGCTCTTCGGCCTGGGTGTCGAGTTCGGCGTAGAGCGCCAGCACGCCCTGGTTGGTCTCGTCGAGTTCCTCGCGCAGGGCCGCGGTCTCGCTCTGCAATCGGGCGATCAGCGCAGCCTGTTCGGCGGCATTCAGGGGTGGCGACTCAGCCATGGGCGGCCTCCAGGGCAACGACCAGCACCGTTACATCGTCGCGCCCGCGACAGAAGTCGCGATGCAGGACGCTGGCTATCACGGCGGGATGGCGATGCACCAGACCGGGGTAGTCTTGAAGGTTCCAACGGGACTGCAAGCCGTCGCTGTACATGATCAATAGATGTCCGTTCACGTGAGCATAGTCAAAGGGCTGGGCTTTCCGGTACTGGCCGCCGACGATGCCCGGATGCGAAGCCAGGCCTCGCGATTTGTCGGCGGCGATCAGGCAGGCACCGATATTGCCGACGCCGGTAAAGGTCAGGCTGTCGCGGGCGGCATTGAACTGCGCGAATGCGGCGGCGCCGCCACGGCTGCCGATCATGTCGCGGTGCATGTCCTCCATCAGCAGCACCGGGCTGGCGAACGGCGTCTGGGCGAACACCCGCTCGCCGGCCTTGGCCGCGCGTTCGGCATCTTCACCGTGGCCAAGACCGTCGATCACCAGTGCGCTGACGCTGGCGCCGTTGTACGCCAGATGCCAGGTGTCGCCACACGCCGGATCGTTGTGCAGCGAATGCTGGCTGACGCCGTAACGCAAGTCGGGCTGCCGGTCGCTGCGTGGATACAAACGCGCCAGCAGCACCGCGCCACGGGCGTCGGCGTGCACGTCGAACACTTCGGTCTGGCGTGCCACCGCACCCAGACCGATGCCCTGAGTGCCGCCGGTAGAAAAGCCGTCGGTCAGGCAGGCGTCCAGATCAAAGCCCAGGGCGCGATCGATCGCGAGCATTTCGATGCCGAATCCACCGGGACGCGGCAACAGACGCAGGTGAAACTCGCCGCGACTGGCATGCTTGAGTATGTTGCTCGCCAGTTCGGTGGCGACCAGCGCCACACGTCCGGCATCGGTTGCATCAAAGCCATGTTGCTCGGCGAGCCGTTGCGCGGTACGCCGGGCATGGCCGATCTGGCTGCTGTCTTCGATCAGCAGCACCTGGGTCAGCGACCCCGCGATATTCATGTCCATCGGGTGATCGTTATTCGCGTGCCCTTACCGGGCTCCGTGTCCAGTTCGAACTCCTCGACCAGCCGTTTGGCGCCGGTCAGGCCCAGGCCCATGCCGCTGCCGGAGGTCCAGCCGTCGGTCATCGCCAGTTTGATATCGGCAATACCGGGGCCCTCGTCGCGGAACGTCAGGCGCAGACCGATCTTGTGATCTTCATCGAGAATCTGCCAGTCCATGTCGCCGCCGCCACCGTACACCATGGTGTTGCGGGCCAGTTCGCTGACCGCCGTGACCATTTTGGTCAGGTCGATCAGGCGCATCCCGCATTCGGTAGCCAGTTTGCGGGCGGTCTGGCGTGCGAGCACGACATCCTGCTCGATATGAATGGGTTGAGTACCGCTGCTGCGTACGGTCATTGCCGGTTTACTCGTTCCTGCAGCAGTTTCATCCCGCGCTCGACGTTCAGTGCGGTGCTGACACCCGGCAGGGTCAGGCCGAGTTCGACCAGGGTGATCGCCACCGCCGGCTGCATGCCGACCAGCATGGTTTCGGCGTCCATGATTTTCGACAGACCGGAGATGGTGCTGATCATCCGGCCAATGAACGAGTCGACCATGTCCAGCGCCGAGATGTCGATCAGCACACCACGCGCCGAGGTATTGCTGATGCGCTCGGACAAGTCGTCCTGCAAGGTGAGGGCGAGTTGGTCATGCATGTCGACCTGAATGGTCACCAGCAGAAACTTGCCCATTTGAAGAATCGGGATACGTTCCATCGGCTCAGACCGCTTTGCCGAGGCTGATGCCCAGGCGGGAGAGGGCGAGCTTCAGTGCGTCGGCCAGATTGGCCTTGGTCACCACGCCTTGCAGGTCGAGGCCCAGGTGGACGATGGTCTGGGCGATTTGCGGACGCACACCGCTGATGATGCAGTCGGCACCCATCAGACGAATCGCGGTCACAGTTTTCAGCAGGTGCTGCGCGACCAGGGTGTCGACGGTGGGGACGCCGGTGATGTCGATGATGGCGATTTCCGAACCGGTGTCGACGATGCGTTGCAGCAAGGACTCCATCACCACTTGGGTACGTTGCGAATCGAGGGTGCCGATCATCGGCAGCGCCAGCACACCGTCCCACAGCTTGACCACCGGCGTGGACAATTCCAGCAGTTCTTCCTGCTGACGCTTGATCACCGCTTCACGGGACTTCTGGAAAGTGCGGATGGTGTGCATGCCGAAGGCGTCGAACAGTTCGGAAATTTCCCAGAGTTGTTCGGCGAGCAGCGCTGGCTGTTCTTTATAGTGCGCTTGCAGCAGGGCAAACAGCGGGCCCTTCAGGGCGAAGATGAAACTGGCGGTCTGTTGCGAATCCTGACCGAGCTGGGCACGGCTATGCGAGAGCTTTTCGAGGAACTGGCGGGTGCCTTCCCAACCCGGCGCGTTGATGTTGCTGCCGTTGTCACCCTGCAGGCCGTTGATCACCAGCTGCAGGAATTCGCTGGTCTGCTGTTGCAGGTCATGGTCTTTGAGGTTACGGGTGGCGCCGCTGGCTTCCAGGCCGTTGATCCATTCGCTCAGCAGTTGTGGTTGTTTGTTCTTCATCGCATCGAGTGTGCTGTTCTGCAGTGCTGCCATGTGCCTGTTGCTCCGTAGCGTATTGGGGCCGGTTCTGTAAAAAATGACCGGTGCGAAGTCAGTGACCTTTGCCGTTCAAAATAGTTGTTCAGGTGCGCAAGGATATTTTTGATCCGGCGCAAGGAATGCCCCGGTAACTCTAGTCGGCGCCCCTCGAACCAGCGATGTTTTGAACGTTGGCACCGTAGCGGCTTCGAATATACAAGGCCGGCGGGTTGGAGTCGCGCCAGCATTGAAAAACGAGGTGGCTATGAACGAGCAATCGCAACAGCAGCAGAGACCGGATGCCGAACCGATCAATCGCAACGACCCGGCCATCGACCCGCAAGTGCCGGGCCAGAGCCCGCCAACGCAACCCACGGGTGGCACCGAGCAAGCGCCAAGCGCCGATCCGGCAGTGGATCAGAAGAACAAACACACTGACAACGACAACGAGTTCAGTCCGGGGTTTGAACCTGAGCCCGATCGTCCGAAGCCCGGTGAAAAAACCGATGCCGACATCGACACCGACGGCGGTTGATCGCGCTGAAACGACAAAAGGCCGCATTCAATGAATGCGGCCTTTTGCTGTACAGCACCCGGATTATTTGCTCGGGTGTTTGGCTTGCAGCTCTTTGGCGGCAGTCAGGTGTTTTTCCAGCGCCGGGAGCATTTTCTGCGCGAAGGCTTTCAGCTCTGTAGCGCCCTTGGTCTTGTCGTCGGTCACGGTGTTGGCTTCTTTCTTGAACAGTTCGATGGTTTCTTCGTGGGCCTTGACCTGGTTGTTGGCGTAGGCCGCGTCGAAGGATTCATCGCGCATATCGAGGATTTTTTCCTTGGCCTGCTTGACTAGGGTGGTGGAGTCCGGGACTTCGATGTCATTGGCCTTGGCAATGCTGGCCAGCTCATCGTTGGCCTTGCTGTGGTCGGTGATCATCATGTTGGCAAAAGCCTTGATGTCAGCGGACTGGCTTTTTTCCAGGGCCAGGCGGCTGGTTTCGATCTCCGCAATGCCGCCCGCTGCGGCGTTGTCGACGAAACTGTTGGAAGTGGCAGCGAAAGCACTGCCCATGCCGGCACTCAGGGCGACAGCCAGAACGAGATGACGCAGGTTGAATCCGTCCATTGGTTTTTCTCCACGCAGGTTTTTGTGAGCGTTATTCAATGGAGGGAAGGTGACGACCAAAGGTTTTATCGTATTTGCGACAGGGCGACGAACGGCCACCGCTGGTCTGACAGGAGGTCGACAGAACGGCCCGACCAAGGCCATTCTGATAACGGGCCAGCGCAATCGGTCGCGTTGGCTGCCGATCAACTGACGGAGGTGTTCCATGCCGGTGACTCATGACCTGTATCAGGATTTGAAGCTTACGAAGGAAGAGGTCCAGCAAAAACGCACCGAGGATCCATTTCTGGATGCACTGATCAACAAGTATTCCCAGGCGGACGCCGAAGTAGTCAAGGCCGAGACGGCGACCTCGGATGCACCCAGCGATGACACCCTGAAGAAACTCAAAGAGAAACGCTTGCAGGTCAAAGACAAGATCGTCGCGCAGTTGCAGGCGCGATCCTGACCGTCAGTCGCGTCACCGACCCTGGTTGGTGAATTGACTGGAACGACAGCCACCAACGGCACCTCGAATGTAAGAGCCTTCATTCAATGACTCTTTGCGAGGTGCCTCATGAACACACCCAGATTCCCCAGTGAAGAGCAGGGCGGCTTCGACCCGGTGCCCACACACCCGGAACCCAACAGCCCGGCGCACACCACCACATTTCCCGAAGAGCCGGACGAGGATCTTCCTGAAGACGAGGATCCGGACAAGTTCGATCGATCCGGTAACTGACAGTCCGCTATCGCTGGCAAGCCAGCTCCCACAAGGTTTTGGGTGAGCCGACAGATAACGGATACCCGCAAATCCCTGTGGGAGCTGGCTTGCCAGCGATGGCGTCAGTCATTCCTGCACACATCCAGCAGGCTCACTTCAACGCCTCCGCCAACGGCAACCGCGCCATGTGCGTAGCCTTCAGCGACCCCAGATACAACCAGTCCCCATACTCCCGCGCCGTGGTGATCGGCGAGTAATTGCCGCTGCTGGCGTCCTGCAGATTGGCGATCACCTTGCCCTCAAGATCGAGCCCCAGCACGAACCCGCGTTTTTCCACCGGTTTGGGCAAAACCGTCAGGGCGCGCACGATCATCTTGCGCAGCCACGGATGTCCGGCAGTGCCATCGAGCAAGGCACTGCGCGGCGCGTAGAGGGCGACCCAGAAGCGATTGCTGCCATTGAAAGCGAGGTTGTCCGGCAGGCCGGGCAGGTTGTCGATGAACAGGTCATGGGTGCCGGCCTTGGGCCCCGTCAGCCAGTAACGGCTGATGCGGTAGGCGCCGGTTTCGTTGACCAGCACATAGGCGTCATCAGGGCCGAGGGTCACGCCGTTGGCAAACTGCAGTTTGTCCAGCAGTACGCTGGTCTTGCCAGTCTGGAAGTCATAGCGCAGCAGACGTCCGTCGCCACCATGCTCGATGATCGCTTCGCCGTCATGGCCGTAGCCCCAGCGGCTGCTGGCATCGCTGAAATAGGCATAGTGACCGGACTTGTCGATGGCCACATCGTCGGTAAATCCAAAGGGCAGGCCATTGGCCTCGGTGGTCAGCGGAATCAGCTGACCCTGGGCGTCGAGCGAGAGCAGGCCCTTGACCCCATCGGCAACCACCAGCAAACCGTTGGGATGTCGGGCCAGGCCGAGCGGCCGGCCGCCAGTGTCGCTCAGCACCTGACGTTGTTTGCCATCGAGGCTGGTGCGGATCAGTCGCCCGTCATGCAGGCCGGTGATCAGAAAGTCACCTTCCAGAAGTAATGCTTCCGGGCCATCGATGTCCCCCGGGCCAACCTGTTCCGCGGTTTTCAGGCGCTGGTTTTCCGCGTACGGCCCGGCACTCAGCGACGGTGCCACTGGTGGCTTCCACGCCACCGGCTGCACCTTGGTCGGCATCAGCAGCAGAAACGCGATGATGAGGATCGCCAGCAGTAACAGCAGGCGCTTCATGAAACGTGCCCCGTCAGCGTCAGGTGCCTGAGCGCCATGTCACGCAGCGCCTGCATCGAAGTCGCCGATTCCCGCTCAATACGGCGTTTGAGCAGCAGCAGATTGGCCAGGCGCATGCCCAGCCCGTCGAACTGATAATCCAGGGTGCGCACGAAACGCGTGCCGTCACCTTGCGCCATGCACTCGTAGGTCAGCAGCAGCGACAAGCCATGATCACCGCGCGCCTTGGCGCACCAGCGGCGACCGGGCAGATACTCGGTGACCTCCCAGCGCAAATGGCCGGCGCGCCCGCCGGCGTGAATGTCTTCTTCGAAACGCGCGCCGGCATGCAGCGGGCCTTGCGGGCCGTCGATTTTCAGCGACGACGGGTGCCACTCGGGCCAGTGATTGACGCTGGCGGCGTAGCGGAGCACGGCGATCGGTTCGCCGGCGATATCGATCTGGTGCTGCATGCGGGTCATGGGCGATCTCGAATAGCGCAACGGGGCGGGTGGCGGCTCCCAGTACAGGGTGCCGAACAGGTAATCCATCAGCGGAAAGACGATATTGAAATTGCGCTCCTGCATGCGTTCGCGGCGGTGATGCAATTCGTGCAGATGACGCATCTGGCGGATCCACAGCAGGCGGGTCAGCGGGTTGTGCGGTGGCAAATGCTCGCAGGCATGAAACACCTCATAGGTCAGATAACCCAGGACCATGCAGCCGCCAAACAGCCCGGCGACATTGGCGTTGACCTGCGCAAGCAACCACCACAGTGGCAAGGTGAAAACCAGCGTATGCACGATAATCAGCCAGGCCGGAAACAGAATCACCCGCCAGTCGCGGGCGCCGTCGTAAGTCATGTGGCCGGGGGTGAAAAAGCTGTGATGGTCGCCGGCATGCCGCGCATAGAACAGCTTGGCGAAAGTCTTTTTGTGATGGCCGAGATGGCGATGGACCATGTACACGCCAAAGTTGAACAACAGCAGGGTCAGCGGCACGCTCAGCCATTCCAGCGGCTGCACCTGATGCGTACTGCTCCAGAAAGCGCCGATCGCCAGCACGCCGAACAGCAGCACGAAAGCGCCGTGCAGCCACGGGTTGTACAGCGGATGAATGGCCGCGCGGTAGCGGCTGCGGAATGCCTCGGTGGTCTGCCTCACTGCGTTCACCTGCGGGTATTGTTGTTATACCCGGCAGATTAGCCGATCCGGCCGTTTGTGCAGGCCGCACCTTGAGGTCAGTTGCGCCATGCTCCGGTGTAAAGCGGCCGACTCAGCTCAACGGGTTCCAGCGTTGTGACCAGTCGTCATCGGTCTCGATCACCTGCCGCAGCAGGTCGAAGGCCTGTTGCAGCGTCGCCGAGTCGCGTTCGCGGGCGTACACCAGATAGGTTGGATAGCCGAACTCCGGGGCTTTGGTCACCGCTTCCAGCGCGCCGCTTTCCAGATAGCTGCGTACCACGCGGGTACGGAAGTAGCCGCTGCCGCCATGTTCGAGGATGTATTGCAGGGCCAACGGGCCGAGGTTGAAACTCAGCGCGGCTTTGGCCTTGTCGGGCAGGGCGGCGTCGTGCTGGCGACGGAAGTCCGGCCCCCAGTCGATGTAGACGTAGGGCTCCGGGCGGTTCGGCGCACGCACCAGAATCAGTTTCTCTTCCAGCACCTGCTCGACTTGCAGGCCGGGCCAGTATTCCGGCTGATAGACCAGCGCGGCATCGAGTACGCCGAGTTCGAGCTGGCGCAACAGATTTTCGCCGTCACGGATTTCCATACGCAGGGCATGCCCGGGGATGTGCTCGCGCAGTTCGGCGGCCCAGCTGAGCATCAATGGGTTGCACAGGCTGACCTCGCCGCCGATGTGCAGCACGTTGTGATAGCCGTCCAGCAACGGCAGGTCGCGCCGCGCGGCTTCCCAGGTCTGCACCAGTTGATTGGCGTAGACCACGAAGGCCTCACCATTGGCGGTCAGTTTCGCCCCGGCGCGGTTGCGCACAAACAGCGTACTGCCCAGCTGACTTTCGAGTTTCTGCACCCGGGCGGTGATCGCCGTCTGCGTGACGAACAACTTCTGCGCCGCCGCAGCCAGGCTGCCGTGACGGACGATTTCCAGAAAAGTGCGGGCGAGGTCGATGTCCATGGGCGGGCCGGAGTCTGAGGTGCGGGCATTGTAAGTGCCGGCTCGCTACCGCGTCATCGTTCATCGCGAGCAGGCTCACTCCTACACGGTTCTGCGCTGGCCATCGACTTCCCGAACGACACAGAACCCTGTAGGAGTGAGCCTGCTCGCGAATGCGGTCTGCCTGCCAAACCAGCAATGCCTGACCCACCGCCATCGCTGGCAAGCCCGGCTCCCACAGGGTTGGGCGGCGGCCATCGATCTTGTAAACGACACGAAATCCTGTGGGAGCGAGCTTGCTCGCGAATGCGGTGTGCCTGCCAAACCAGCATTGCCTGACCCACCGCCATCGCTGGCAAGCCAGCTCCCACAGGATTGGGCGGTGGCCATCGACTTCCCGAACGACACAGAACCCTGTAGGAGTGAGCCTGCTCGCGATGGCGGTCTGCCTGTTAAAACAGCATTGCCTGACCCACCGCCATCGCTGGCAAGCCAGCTCCCACAGGATTGGGCGGTGGCCATCGATTTCGCGAACGACACAAACCCCTGTAGGAGTGAGCCTGCTCGCGATGGCGGTCTGCCTGCCAAACCAGCATTGCCTGACCCACCGCCGTCGCTGGCAAGCCCGGCTCCCACAGGTTTTATGTCGCTCACAAGTTCTGTGAGCGCCGCAGTAACCTGTGGGAGTCTGGCTTGCCAGCGATGGGGCCGTAGGAGTCGCTGAAGCTCAACCCGCCAACTCGACCTTGCGCACCCGCGCCCAGTCTTCCACCAGCCGCGCCGGCGTGCCGCAGGCTTTGCGCTTGTAGACGAAGTGGCTGCACTTCTCGGCAAACTGGTTGCGGTTGTAGAGCATGTCTTCCTGCATTTCCTGCAGCTCGTTTTCCCGACTTTGCTCGATCAGCACCTGATCCACGCGCAACTTGCGTTCACGCACGGCAGCGTAGGTCGGATCGTTCAGCGTTGCGTTGGCCCGCTGCAGCAGCCACAGCGAAAACTCATCCGGGCAGCGCGGGCCGATTTCCTGGACCATGCCCAGTTGCAGCGCCTGCGTGGCACTCACCGGCAGACAGGCCTGGGTCAGTTGCTCGGCCATCGCCGGGCCGACCGCACGGGGCAGGCTGTAGGTCCAGTATTCCGAGCCATAAAGGCCCATGCTCTTGTAATGCGGATTGAGCACGATGTCGGCCCGGGCAAACACGATGTCGGCAGCCAGTGCGAGCATCACGCCGCCGGCTCCGGCGTTGCCGGTCACGCCGCTGACCACCAGTTGCCGGGCGCTGAGCAGTTCGGCGCAGACATCGTCGATCGCCTGAATATTCGCCCACGCTTCGGCACCCGGGTCCTGCGCGGCCTGGATCACGTTCAGGTGCACACCGTTGGAAAAACTGCCGCGTCCGCCCTTGATCAGCAACGCGCGGGTGTCCCGAGACTTGGCCCAGCGCAGCGCTTCGACCATGCGCTGGCACTGTTCGGTGCTCATCGCACCGTTGTAGAACTCGAAGGTCAGCTCGCCGACATGCCCGGATTCGCGGTAGCGGATCGGCTGATACGCCTCGTCGTTGAATGGCTCGCTGGCGATCGACCAGTCGAGAGTCGGCACATCGGCCAATTGTCCGGCCAGCACATGCCGCGCCGGTTGCTTGAAGGTCTCTTCGCCGGGCAGTGGTTTGCGCCGCAACGAGCCGATCCACAGGCTGTGATCGCCGGTGGCGACCAGCACCGCGTCGTCATGCACGGCGAGGATCTGGCCGGGAATGCCGGTGCGTTGATCCAGGTGCGCGTCGTACACGTAATACTGCCCGCCGGCCAGACTCGCCAGGACCCCGGGCTGGCCGTCCGCAGCGTCGATGCAGCGTTTGATGAACCGCGAGCAGTCGTGCCAGCTGAAGGTGCGGTCGTCCTGCTTCATATTCGGCTGCAAACGGCCGCGAACTTTGGGGTCGGTATAATCCAGTGCGACCGGAGCGAAGCCGTCGATGAATTTCTCGACCACTTCGCGAATGCAGCGAATCGCCGCATCGCTGACCCGCCCGTTGTACAGCTCGGACTTGCGCAAACCCGACGGCAGATTGAATTCGCAGGTGGCCCACACCGGGCCGGCGTCCATTTCTTCCACCGCTTGCAGAGCAGTCACGCCCCAGCGTGTCAGTTCGTTGGTGATTGCCCAGTCCAGCGCACTGGCGCCACGGTCGCCGACGATGCCCGGATGAATGATCACCACCGGGCGCCGCGCATTGCTCCACAACGCATGCGGCACGCGATCCTTGAGGAAGGGGCAGATCACCAGATCGGCGCCGCTGTGTTCGATCTGTTTGCACACCGACGCCTCGTCGGTGAACACCACGACGCTGGGCGAGTGCCCGGCCTGACGCAGTTCGAGCCAGGCACGTTGGGTCAGGCCGTTGAAGGCCGAGGACAGCAGAATAATCTTCAGTGATCGCATGGTGTTCTTCCTTGAAGGGATAGCCGCGGGCTCCTGGTGAGCCGTCCTTGGCGTTCGATGGAGCGCGCAGATTAGAGAGTGCTTTGGGGCGGGCAACTGACCGGGGTCAACGTTGTGTCAGTCAATATTTCGGCGGCGACGGAACGTCTTATTCTCAAAGGTTTGATTGTCCTGATTTTTTATTACTTCAAATGTACGCAACGCTATTGCACAGTCGCGCCTGATCAAGAGCCGGACGATCCCGGCAGAACGATGGTTTTTCGCAGCGGGTGGGACCCGTTTCAGGGAGCAAGGCATGGGGGATGTTCAGAACCCGCATTACCGGTTGATTGGGCAAATGTTCCAAAAGGACTATCGCTGGCTGTGCGCTGCCGTTGGCCGTACGCTGGGTTGCCCGCACAGCGCACAGGACATCGCCTCGGAAACCTTTTTACGGGTGCTGGCCCTGCCGGACCCGAGCGCCATTCGTGAACCCCGAGCGTTGTTGACCACCATCGCCCGGCGGCTGGTCTATGAAGGCTGGCGCCGCCAGGATCTCGAACGTGCCTATCTGGAAAGCCTGGCGCTGGCGCCGGAACCGGTGCATCCATCACCGGAAGAACGCGCGCTGGTGATCGAGGCGTTACTGGCGGTCGATCGCTTGCTCAATGGCTTGTCGGCCAAGGCCAAAGCCGCGTTTCTCTACCATCAGCTCGACGGTTTGACCTACAGCGAAATCGGCGAACGGCTCGGGGTTTCCACCAGCCGGGTGCAGCAATACATGGTCGAGGCATTCAAACGCTGCTATCAGGCGATGCAGGCATGAGGCCGGACGAGGCGGTGATCGACGAGGCGGCGCAGTGGATGGCGCTGTTACAGTCCGGCGAGGCCAGCGCTGGCGAGCGTGCGGCGTTCGAAGCGTGGCGCGCGGCGGACCCACGGCATCAGCGGATCATCGAACAAATGGGCGGCGGCCTGAACCTCCTGCGCAACCCGACCTTGCGCGGGCTGCCGCGCAACAGTCTGCTCCACAGCCTGAATGCGCCGTCGAGCCGGCGGCGCTTTGTCAGTGGCAGTTTGAGCGTGCTCGGCATCGCTGTGCTGGCCGGTCTGCTCGGGCGCCGATATGGCTGGCTGCCGGAAGCGGGGGAGTTGGCGACCGGCACCGGCGAGCGACGCGATTTCACTCTGGAGGATGGCAGTGCGTTGAGCCTGAATGCGCGGACGCGGGTGGTGGCGCAATTCGATGCGACTCAACGCTTGTTGGCGTTGCGCTCGGGTGAGTTGTTGGTGGATGTAGCCAGGGATCCTGCGCGGCCGTTTGTGGTCGCGACCGAATATGGGCGGATGCGTGCGCTGGGGACGAAATTTCTGGTGCAACAGGGCGACGATTCTACGCGGCTGGTGATGCTGCATTCGCAGGTCGAAGTGATCACCGCCGGCGGTGCCCGGCAAGTGGTGGAGGCGGGGGAGAGCCTGCTGTTCAACGCTCAGAACATTCTCGCCCTCGAACGCAGCAACGGTCAGGAAAGCGCATGGGTGCAAGGTCGTCTGGAAGTGCGCGACCGGCCGCTGAGTGAAGTGATCGACAGCCTGCGCCGCTACCGCCGGGGCATTCTGCACCTGAGTCCCGAAGTGGCCGATCTGCGCCTGAGCGGCCTCTATCCGCTGGACGATAGCGACCGCACCCTGCAACTGCTGGAGCGCTCGCTGCCGATCCGCGTCACCTGGCACAACCCCTATTGGGTCAGCATCGGCGCGCGGTTATAGCGTCATAACTTCTTGGCCTAATCCCCGCCCTATAAAAAGCGCCGGCCCGCTGCTCATTCCCTGCAGACGCCTTCAACAGGGAAGCCCTTGATGATTTCATTCAAACAACAATTACCGCGCTTGACCCTCGCTGCCGCATTGGCGATGGGGCTGGTGCCGCAGGTGGTTTTCGCTGCGGATCCTGCCGTGCAAGTGTTCACGTTCGACATCGCCAGCGGCCCGCTCGACGAGGTCTTGCTGGACATCTCACGCCAGACCGGCGTACCGATTTCCTTCAGCCAGAATCTGGTGCAAGGCAAACGCAGCAGTGCGGTGCGCGGTGCCTTGGGCGGGCGTCAGGCCGTTGAAAAAGCCTTGCTCGGCAGCGGCCTGCAAGTCGAGCAAAGCGCTCAGGGCCTGAGCGTGCGTGAAGGCGAGGCGAGCACACCGGTGGCGGCCAAAGTCAGCGCTGTGGCCCCAGTCACCAGTGCCGATTACCGCATGGAAAAAGTCACCGTCACCGGTTCGCGAATCGCCCGCGCGCAGAGCGATGGCGCAACCCCGGTCAACGTCATCACCCACGAAGAGATGGAAGCGCGCGGTTACAAGAACGTCTATGACGCTCTGGCGACACAGACGCAAAACACTGGCATGACCCAGGGCGAGGATTACGGCAACACCTGGCAACCGGCAGCCAGTGCGATCAACCTGCGTGGCCTTGGCCCCAATCACACGCTGGTGCTGATCAACGGCCGGCGTGTCGCCGATTACCCCACGCCCTATGACGGCAAGGTCAACTTCACTAACCTGGCGAACATTCCCTCGGCGGTCATCGAACGCATCGAAATTCTCAGCAGCGGCGCCTCGGCGATCTACGGTTCGGACGCGATTGCGGGGGTGGTCAACATCATCCTCAAGAAGCAGATCAATGGCATCGACGTCAATCTCAAGGGCGGCACCAGCGAGCGCGGCGGTGGCGACAATCAGCGCCTGCAAATCAGCGGCGGCGGCAGTTGGGGCGACTTCGACGGCTTGTTCGGCCTGGAGCTGACCAACCGTGATCCGATCTGGGCCGACGATCGCGGCTTCATGCAGAGCGGCCCGCTGGCGGATGTCGGTTACCGTCGCGACCTGAGCAACAACCGCTACCTCGGCCCAGGTTGCGGCGCCTATCAAGGCACCTTCGACAACAAGTTGCTGAACAACGCGGGTCGTTGCCGCACCGATCAGATGTACAACGATTACTGGACGATCCAGACGCAAAAGGAAAACTACGACGGCTACACCCGCGGCACCTGGCACTTCAGCGACAGCGGTCAGGTGTTTGCCGACTTGATGTATGGCCTCGATCACATCCAGAACAACACCCGTGGCCCGACTTTTACTTCGCCGGACTTCATCAACCAGAACAGCGGCAATCTGGAGCGCTGGTATCGGCGTTACGGTGAAGAAGAAATCGGTGGCCGTACCAGCAACAACAGCAAGTGGACCGACACGTCGTGGACCGGCACCCTCGGCCTTTCGGACAAGATCGCCGACACCGGCTGGAGCTATGATCTGGCGGCCAACCGATCGGAATATCGCAGCGTCAGAACCACACGCTACACGCCGCTTTCATCGATTCAGGATTTCTACCTTGGCCCGCAATTGGGCACACGCGACGGCTACCCGGTATTCGCACCTGATGCCTCGCGTCTCGACCGCCCGTTGACGCCACAGGAATGGGATCAGTTTCGCAGCAACCTGACCCAGCGCAGCAAGTCGGTCTCGACCAGCTACAACGCCTCGATCAACGGCGACCTGTTTGATCTGCCGGCCGGCCCGGTCGGATTCGCCGGCGTGCTGGAAGCGGGCAAGCAGGAGTATCGCGTCGACCCGGATGACGGTCTGAATGACGGCACTTTTTATGGTATGAGCCCGGCGCAAAGCTCCGGTGGTTCGCGCAAGCGCTACGCGGCGGGTGGCGAGTTCAGCATTCCGGTCACCGACACCGTACTGGCCACCGCCGCCGGGCGTTGGGATCAGTACAAATTCAGCGGGCGCAGCGAGCAACAGAAGACCTACAACCTGGGCCTGGAGTGGCGCCCGATCACCAGCCTGTTGCTGCGCGGCAGTTACGGCACCAGTTTCCGCGCGCCGGATCTGAATTACATCTACCAGTCTGACAGCAACGGTTACTACCCGGCGCAGATCGACTACTACGGTTGCAGCCAGGGTGTGCAGGGCGCGTGTGATCGCGGGCGGGTCGACTACACCCAGAGCGGCACCCCGGATCTTGAGTCCGAACGCGGCAAATCCTGGACCTATGGTTTTGTCTGGTCGCCGTCGCGCAACTTCGATTTCTCCACGGATTTCTGGCGGGTCGAGATCGACGACCTGCTGACCACCGTCGACGAAAACCGCCTGTTGCAGCAAGAGAACGAATGCCGCAACGGCACCCAGGACATCAACTCGGCCAACTGCCAGTCGACCCTGGCGCGCATCGATCGCAACCCGGGCAATGCCGCGATTGATCCCAATCAGTTGCAGCGAGTGCGGGTCAATGCGATCAACGCCGCCAGCGAGCGGGTCAGTGGTCTGGACTTCAAGAGCAACATCCGCTGGGGCGCCGGCCAGTACGGCGCGTTCAGTTCGGCGCTGGGCTATACCCTGGTGCTTTCGCATTTCTATAAAGAGTCGGACGAGGCGCCGACCCAGGACTGGCGCACATCGCGGACCAATTACGACTGGCGCAGCAAGGTCAACGCCAGCCTGACCTGGGATTACCAGAAAGCCACGGCGACGTTGATGGGCATTCGTTACGGCTCCGTGACCAACGGCGCGGGTGACGGGCGTCTGTCGCCATGGACGGTGTTCAACGCCAGCGCCCGCTACAAGCTCAACGACCGTGCCAGTGTCGGCCTGACCGTGAACAACGTGCTCAACCAGATCAAACACGATGACTCGGCCGGCTGGCCGTATTACCCGACCGGCAACTATGACCCGTACGGGCGGCAGTGGTGGCTGGATGTGAGTTATCACTTCGGCAGTTGAGCACACGGTATGCGTGTGTAACGTCCTACGGAAACGGGAGATTTTTTCGCAGAAACGGGGATATTTCCGACGACATTCTCAGGTTGGTCGTCGGAAGCATGATCTATAGCATCGGACATGACATTGAAGTCGTAAACGGCTTGGACGCTCAGGCCTCTGATAACGGATGGATTATGCGAACTCCCCACCTCGAATACGAAACGCCTGCTTATTCCCATCGCCTTCAGTGGCGCACCGATCGTGCCAGATGCCCCATGGAGGATGTCGCGATGCCCAGCGTCAAGGTACCCCGATTGACGGGGGTGAAGAAGGCCGAGGGCCGACCTGTCGACTTGCTCGTAAATGGCCAGAACATAGGTGACGACGCCTTTCTGATCGTTGACCTGACCGACGAAGGTTTTGAGCTGAATGATGTCGTCAACATGCTTTCAACCTCTGAACTTTATCTGCAAGACGATATGGTCAAACGTATCACCGGCAAGTCGGTCAGAACCGTACGGCGATTACTGAAGGAAGGTAAAACGGTACGGCTTGACCCGCAGCAGAGCGTCGTCGCCTACCAATATGCGTTGGTGCTGGAAAAGGCCATTTGCGCCTTCGGGAGGCAGTCACGGGCCGAGGAGTGGCTGCGCAAGCCCTGCACCTACCTGAACGGTCGCGTACCCGTGGAGTTTATCCGGCATTCACTCGGGTTTCAGATGGTCGAGCAGTATCTGGGGCAGCTGATATACGGGGTTTACGCATGAATCCCTTGCCCTGGGACGAGCAGTGGTATGCCTGGCGGCTGGATGCCGAGGTTTACGGAGGGACGTGGAACAGCGGGATGGGGTCAAATCTCAATGGTGGCCGATGGAACAAACCCGGGCGGCGAGTCGTTTATGCATCAGTCGATCCGTCCTCGGCCATTCTGGAGGTGGCAGCCCATCACAGTTTTGATGCGCTGGACAGTGAACCTTATGTGCTCACGTGTTTTGAGGTCATCAGCGAAGCAAAAGTGAAAATCGTGCAGCCGGAGGATGTGCCGAACCCTTACTGGTTGAGCCCCGCCAAGCCTTCACCCAATCAACAACTGTTCGCCGATGCGCTATTGGCAGAGCATCCGTTTGTACTGATCCCCTCGGCGGCAACCCGGCACTCGTGGAATCTGCTGGTGAGCTGCGACTTGGCGAAGGGGCAGTTCAGGATGGTTTCCCAGGAGCGGTTTGGGCTGGATACCCGGTTGCTGAGAGAGATGGAGCTGGCTTGATCCACACGTGCCATTTTTTTGCATAACCTCATCACCCAACGGTCTAAATCGGGCTCTATAAAACCCTGCTGTCCATTGCACATCCCTGCATAAACCAAAACGCAGGGATGGCTGTTCATGATCCATTTTTCACCCGTTAGATCCCGTTTGAGCCTGGCCTTGCTGCTGGCGATCAATACCTTGCCGGCGGTCGCTGCCGACGAGCCGACCACCCAATTGCAACGAGTGGAAGTCACCGGTACGGCAATTCGCCGGGTCGATGCGGAAACCGCGGTGCCGGTCACCATTCTGCGAGTTGAAGAACTGCGCGAGCAGGGCGTGAGCACCACCGAAGAACTGGTGAGCCGGATTTCCGCCAACCAGTCATCGGTCGGCTCCGGTCGTTCGGTGGGTTCGAGCAGCGGCGGGGCGTCGTATGCCGATCTGCGTGGTATCGGCCCGAACAAGACGTTGGTGCTGCTCAACGGCCGGCGGCTGAGCAACAACGCGACCAACGCGATCAATGGTTCCGGGGTCGACCTGAACACCATTCCGTTCGCCGCCATCGACCGTGTCGAGGTGCTGCGTGACGGTGCTTCGGCGCTGTACGGCACCGACGCGATCGGCGGGGTGATCAACTTCATCACCAAGACCAGCGTTACCGAAGGCCAACTGAGCACCCACTACGACACACCGACCCATGCCGGCGGCGGTGAGAGTCGCAACTTCAGCGGCAGCTGGGGCTTCGGCGATCTGCAGGATGACCGCTTCAATGTGTTCGGCGTGGTCAGTCATGACAAGCAGCAGCGGCTGGCTGCCGAGGATCGCGGTTACACCTACAACTATCAGCCCGGACGCGGCCTCGATTACACCTCCGGCACCGCATCGCCGGCCAACTGGAGCCAGGGCAGCAACGCCACCAATCCGCTGGCCGGTTCCGGCTGCAACGCGCCGGGCCTGCTGGCGCGCAATGGCATCTGCCGTCAGAGCCTGTGGAGCTATCTCGATCTGGTTCCGGAAACCGAGAAGACCTCGGCGTTCGCCAAAGCCACCGGCAAGCTTGCGGACGATCACAATGTCAGCCTCGAATATTTCTGGGCACGTAACGAAAACCGCACGCAGATCGGCCCCGGCACCTTGATGGGCAATCAGGTCAATCCCGGCACGGCGTTCTATCCCGGTAACGGCATTACCCCCGGCCCCAATGGTTTTGCCCTCGACCCGACGCAACCGGTGGATGTGAACTGGCGCGAAACCGCCGTCGGCGCGCGCCAGCACGAAGACGACAACACCGGTCAGCGTTTGCTGTTGAGCTTCGATGGCAGCGTGGTCGGTTGGGACTACAACGTCGGTGCGTCGTACAACCAGAACAAGGTGGTCAATGCGATCGAGGCCGGCTATGTCAACGACCGCGCCGTCAGCGCCGGTATTGCCAACGGCATCATCAACCCGTTTGGCCCGCAAACCGCCGCCGGGCAGGCGCTGCTGGCAGCCAACGCGGTGGACGGCGATTACTCGACGGCGGTCGGGCGGGTGAAGGCGATTGATGGACGAGTCAGTCGCGAAATCGGCGACTGGTTCGGCGCCGGACCGTCGGCACTGGCGCTGGGTGGCGAATACCGCAAGGAAGATTTCCATCAGGACTTTGCGCAGTTCGCCGCCGACGTGCAGAGCCTGGGCGTCGACCCGAATGCCAGCGTCGCCGGGGATCGCAGCGTCTCGGCGCAGTACGCCGAGGTCAACGTGCCGGTGCTCGACAGCCTGGAACTGTCCGCCGCCGTGCGCCACGACAAATACAGCGACTTCGGCAGCACCACCAACCCGAAATACTCGTTCCGCTTCCAGCCGTTCAAGGAGCTGGTGGTGCGTGGCGCCTACAGCGAGGGCTTCCGCGCACCGTCGTTGTACGAGTTGTACAACCCCAATTTCACCACCTTCACTGTCGCCAACTACAACGACCCACGGTTGTGCGCCGGTGGTAATCCGAGCAACGGCGGGATCGCCAACCGCGACTGCGCCCAGCAGTTCTACAGTCGCACCGGTGGCAATACTGATCTGAGCCCGGAAACCGCACGCAACGTCACCCTCGGTTTCGTCTACCAGCCGTTCGAGCGTCTGAGCACCGGGCTGGATTTCTGGTGGATCAACATCGCCAACCAGATCGCCGAATTCCCGGAGTCGGCGGTGTTCGAGAACCCGGAGCTGTACCCGGATCGCCTGGTGCGCAAGCCGGACGGCTCCATCGATCACATCGTTACCGGCCTGGCCAACCTCGGCAAGATCAAGACCAATGGCGTCGACGTCAGCTTCGACTACCGCTTGCCGAGCACCCCGTACGGCAACTTCGGCATCGGTCTGCAAGGCACCTACGTCAGCCGCTACGAGTACCAGCAGCAACTCAAGGGCGACTACATCGACAAGCTCGGCGATTTTCGTGGCGGCGACTTTTCCTCGGCCGGTGCCGTGGCTCGCTGGCGCCACAGCCTGACCGGCAGCTGGAACTACGGCCCCTACGGCGTGGCGCTGACCAACCGCTACACCAGCGGTTACCACGACTCCGACCGCGAGACCCACGATTACGTTGGCTCCTACAACGTCTGGGACCTGGCCGGCACCTACACCTGGCGTAAAACCCTCAGCGTGACCCTCGGCGCGAAAAACCTGTTCGACCGCGAGCCACCGTTCAGCAACCAGACCTACACCTTCCAGAGCGGCTACGACCCGAAGTACGGCGACCCGTTCGGGCGCACGCTGTACACGCGGGTCAATTACAAGTTCTGACCCGACCAGTGTAGGAGCTGCCGAAGGCTCGGGCCGCGATCGGACGATCTTTTGACGTTAAAGATCAACAGATCGTCCGATCGCAGCCCGAGCCTGCGGCAGCTCCTACAGGGATCGAGTTACAGGGAGGGGGCGGGTTTTAGTCACTTATTGATCTAAGCCTGCCCTATAAAAAATGCCGGCCTGTTGCACATCACAGGTAGGCAGGATGTGTATTGATTGCTAAGGCCCCATCGCTGGCAAGCCAGCTCCCACACGGTTAGTGGCGTTCACAAGTCACTGTGGGAGCTGGCTTGCCAGCGATAAGGCCATAAGCAGCACCGTGCAAAAAAGGATCTGCCAATGCTCTCCAGGCTCATTCTGTTCAGCGCTTTTGCGCTGCTAAGCCCAATCATTTGGGCCGCCCCACAGCCCGCACTCACCGTCTACGGCGAAGCCCCCAAATACACCCCGGACTTCCAGCATCTGGCCTACGCCAACCCCAATGCTCCCAAAGGCGGCACCCTGCGTCGTTCCTCGCTGGAAAGCGGCCCGTTCGACCATCTGATTCCGTACATCGACAAAGGCACCGGCGTTGCCGACATCGATGGCTGGCTCTATGCGCCGCTGGCCTATCGCAGCAAGGACGAACCCTATAGCGTCTACGGCCTGGTGGCGCAGCAGATGGAACTGGATGCGGATCGCCGCTGGCTGCGTTTTTATCTCAATCCCCAGGCACGCTTTGACGATGGTACGCCGATCACCGCCGAGGACGTGCGTTACACCTTCGAACTGTTCACCACCCAGGGCAGCCTCAAATATCGCCAGCAGTTTCGTGACGTTGCCGACGTGGTGGTGGAGTCGCCGACGCAAGTGCGCTTCAACTTCAAGAACAACGACAGCCGCACCTTGCCACTGGATCTGGCGACACTGCCGGTGTTGCCCGAACATTGGTGGCGCACGCGCAACTTCGCCGAGGGCGCCGGTTTCGAGATCCCGCCGGGCAGCGGCCCGTACCGGATCAGCGCGGTGGATGCCGGGCGCAGCGTGAAATTTCAGCGTGTCGCCGACTGGTGGGCCAAGGACCTGCCGATCACTCGTGGTCTCTATAACTTCGATCACTTGAGCGTGGAGTTCTTCGCCGACACCGATGTTTCCCGGCAAGTGCTCAAGGCTGGCGGCTTCGACTACAACCGCGAGTTTTCCGCGACCAGCTACACCATCGGCTATGCCGGCGCGGCGCTGGAGCAGGGCAAATTGCTCCGAGAACATCTGGCGCCGGGTGCCGCGCAGGGCTCGCAGGGTTTCGTGTTCAACCTGCAGAAGCCCATGTTTCAGGATCGCCGGGTTCGGCAGGCGATCGCCATGCTCTGGGATTTCGAATGGAGCAACCGGCAAATGATGCGCAGCATGTACCTGCGTCAGCGCAGTTACTTCTCGCACAGCGCATTGGCGGCCACCGAGCTGCCGGACGCGGAGGAACTGAAAATCCTCGAGCCGTGGCGCGGCAAGATCCCCGACGAGGTGTTCACCGAGGTCTTCGAAGCGCCGAAAACCGACGGCAGCGGCAACATCCGCGCCGAGCAGTTGCAGGCGTTGAAACTGCTGGAAGCCGCCGGCTGGAAACCTCGTGGTGATCAGTTGGTGAACGCCAATGGCGAGCCGTTGCAGTTCACCTTTCTCAACGGGCAGAAGGGCTTTGAACGGCTGCTGCTGCCGTTCAAGCGCAATCTGGCACAGATTGGCATCGGCTTCGATATTCGCCAGGTTGACACCGCGCAATACACCAACCGCGTGCGCAATCGCGACTACGACATGATCGTCGTCGGCTACCCGGTAAGTCAGGCACCGGGGCGCGAGATGTTCAATTACTTCGGCTCCGACGGTGCCGACGATCCCGGCTCGAACAACTACATGGTGTTGCGCGATCCGGCCGTGGATGCCTTGCTCGAAGGGCTGGTGCAGGCCGACAACCGCGAAAGTCTGTTGCGCCATGCCCACGCTTTGGATCGGGTGCTGCAATGGGGCTATTACTGGATTCCCAACTATTACCCGCCGGGGATCTCCACGGTGTGGTGGAACCGTTTCGGCCGTCCGGCAACAGCGCCGCTGTACGACGCCGGGCTGGATACCTGGTGGGAAATCAGCCCGACCGCGCTGACCGCCACGCAGATGCAGCAACAGCAGAAGGAGTACGCGCATGTGGGGTTATAGCCTGCGGCGTCTGCTGCTGATCGTGCCGACGTTGCTCGCCATTCTGCTGGTCAATTTCGTCATCGTGCAGGCCGCGCCGGGTGGCCCGGTGGAGCAGGCGATCGCGCGCTTGCAGGGTATAGGTGTCGGCGCGGCGGTGGGCGGCGGTCATGTCGAAACCATTGGCGGCGAATCCCGTGCCACTCGAGGCCTGGACCCGAAACTGGTGGCCGACATCGAGCGTCAGTACGGCTTCGACAAACCCGCCGGTGAGCGCCTGTGGCTGATGCTCAAAAGCTACGCGCAACTGGATTTCGGTCAGAGCTTTTTCCGTGGCGCCAGCGTCACCGAACTGATCTGGCAGAAGCTGCCGGTGACCTTGTCGCTGGGTTTGTGGGCGACGTTGATCACTTATCTGGTGTCGATTCCGCTGGGCATCCGCAAAGCGGTGCACAACGGCTCGGCGTTCGATGTCTGGAGCAGCGTGGCGATCATCATCGGCTACGCGATGCCGGGGTTTCTGTTCGCGCTGCTGTTGATCATCGTGTTTGCCGGCGGCTCCGCACTGGACTGGTTTCCGGTGCGCGGGCTGGTCTCGGACAACTTCGCCGAGCTGTCGCCGTGGGACAAGGTTGCCGATTACTTCTGGCACCTCGTGCTACCAGTCACCGCGCTGGTCATCGGCGGATTCGCCACGTTGACGATCCTCACCAAGAACAGCTTTCTCAACGAGATCTCGCGCCTGTACGTGGTGACGGCACGAGCCAAGGGCCTCAGCCAGCGTCAGGTTTTATACGGCCACGTGTTCCGCAACGCGATGCTGCTGGTGGTCGCCGGATTACCCCAGGCACTGGTGACGGTATTTTTCGGCGGCTCGTTGCTGATCGAGGTGATCTTTTCCCTCGATGGCCTCGGCCGACTCAGCTATGAAGCAGCGGTGTCACGGGATTACCCGGTGGTGTTCGGTTCGCTGTTCATCTTCACCCTGTTCGGCCTGCTGATAAAACTCCTCGGCGACTTGTGCTACACGCTGGTCGACCCGCGCATCGACTTCACCGCGAGGACCGCCTGATGCTGACCTTATCTCCCATCGGACAGCGCCGTTGGGCGCGGTTCAAGGCGCATCGGCGTGGCTGGTGGTCGCTGTGGCTGTTTCTGCTGTTGTTCGGCCTGAGCCTGGGCGGCGAATTGATCGCCAATGACAAACCGCTGCTGGTCGAGTATCAGGGCCAGTGGTATTTCCCGGCCTTCAAGCGCTATACCGAACAGGATTTTGGCGGCGAACTGCCGTTCCAGCCGGACTATCGCAGCGCGCAGGTGCGGCAACTGATCGAGGGGCAGGGCGGACGGATGTGGTTTGCGCCGATCCCGTTCGGTTTCGATACGGTCAACTATGACCTGACTGAACCGGCGCCGAGTGCGCCGAGCAGCGAGAACTGGCTGGGCACCGACGATCAGGCGCGGGATGTGCTGGCGCGGGTGATTTTCGGCACGCGGGTGTCGCTGCTGTTCGCTTTGGCGCTGACTGCCGCCAGCGCACTGATCGGCATCGCTGCCGGTGCCTTGCAAGGCTATTACGGTGGCTGGATCGATCTGCTCGGGCAGCGGCTGCTGGAGGTGTGGTCGGGGCTGCCGGTGTTGTATCTGCTGATCATTCTGTCCGGGTTCGTCGAGCCGAATTTCTGGTGGCTGCTGGGGATCATGGCGCTGTTTTCCTGGCTGAGTCTGGTGGATGTGGTGCGCGCGGAATTCCTGCGCAGCCGTGGCCTGGAATACGTGAAAGCGGCGCGGGCGCTGGGGGTTGACGATGGGCAGGTGATCTGCCGGCACATCCTGCCCAATGCGATGAGCGCGACCCTGACCTATTTGCCGTTCATTCTCACCGGTGCGATTGCGACCTTGTCGGCGCTGGATTTTCTCGGTTTCGGCATGCCCGCCGGCAGCGCTTCGCTGGGCGAGCTGATCGGCCAGGGCAAGAGCAATCTGCAAGCGCCGTGGTTGGGGCTGACGGCGTTTTTTGCCCTGGCGCTGATTCTTTCTCTGTTGGTGTTCATCGGTGAGGCCTGCCGAGATGCTTATGATCCGAGGGCTTGAGATGAGCGATAACCTGATCGAAATCCGCGACCTGCGTGTGGCCTTCAACGGCCAGTCAGTGGTGCATGGCATTGACCTCGATATCCGTCCGGGCGAGTGCCTGGCACTGGTCGGAGAGTCCGGCTCGGGCAAATCGGTGACCGCCCACAGCATCCTGCAATTGCTCGACCCGAACATCACGCGGATCGACGGCAGCATTCGCTATGCCGGGGAAGAGCTGCTTGGCGTGCATGAGCGCTATCTGCGCCAGTTAAGGGGCAACCGCATCGCGATGATTTTTCAGGAGCCGATGAGCTCGCTGAATCCGCTGCACACCATCGAACGGCAACTCGGTGAGAGCCTGGCGCTGCACAAAGGTCTGGCCGGCGCGCAAGCCCGTGAGCGCATTCTTGAGCTGCTGGAGCTGGTCGGCATTCAGAAGCCGCGCGAACTGCTCAAGGCCTATCCGCATCAGCTCTCCGGCGGCCAGCGCCAGCGGGTGATGATCGCCATGGCGCTGGCCTGCGAGCCGCAATTGTTGATCGCAGACGAGCCGACCACCGCACTGGATGTGACGGTGCAGCGCAGGATTCTGTTGCTGCTTAAAGAGCTGCAACAGCGCCTGGGCATGGCGCTGCTGATCATCAGCCATGACCTGAATCTGGTGCGCACCATTGCGCAGCGGGTGGCGGTGATGCGCGGTGGGCGGATCGTCGAGCAGGCGTCGTGCGAGCAACTGTTCCGTGCGCCGCAGCATCCCTACAGCATCGAATTGCTCAACGCCGAGCCGGGGGACGAAGCGCTGTGCCGGGACGATGCGCAAGACTTGTTGCAGGTGCGCGATCTGAATGTGCGTTTTCGTCTCGGCGGCGGTTGGCTGCGGCCGAAAACGTACCTTGCGGCGGTCAAGGGCATCGATCTGAATTTGCAGCGCGGCAAGACACTGGGGATTGTCGGCGAGTCGGGCTCGGGCAAGTCGACGTTGGGCCAGGCGATTTTGCGCCTGATCGACGCCGAGGGCAGCATTCGCTTTGCCGGTGAGGCGTTGGAGCAACTGAGCGGCAAGCAGCTGCGGCCACTGCGCAAACGCCTGCAAGTGGTGTTTCAGGATCCGTTCGGCAGCCTCAGCCCACGCCTGTGTGTGGAGCAGATCATTGCCGAGGGCTTGCAGGTGCACAGCGATCTGAATGCTGCCGAGCGTGAACAGGCGGTGATTGATGTGCTGCGCGAGGTCGGTCTCGATCCGGCGACTCGGCATCGCTACCCCCACGAATTTTCCGGTGGCCAGCGGCAACGGATTGCCATCGCCCGGGCGCTGGTGCTCAAGCCGGAGCTGATCTTGCTGGATGAGCCGACATCGGCGCTGGATCGCACGGTGCAAAAACAGATCGTTGCTTTATTGCGGCGACTGCAGGAAGAGCACGGGCTGACTTACCTGTTCATCAGTCATGATCTGGCGGTGGTGCGGGCGTTGGCTCATGACTTGATTGTGATGAAGGAGGGTGAAGTACTGGAGCGCGGAGAGACCGGCAAGCTGTTCAGCTCGGCGCAGCATCCATACACGCAGGAGTTGCTGGCGGCATCCAATGTGGAGGCGAGGCTGGCGCAAATCCTGTAGGAGCTGTCGAGTGAAACGAGGCTGCGATCTTTTAAAGGCAAGATCAAAAGATCGCAGCGTGCCGCAGCTCCTACAGGGGCCAGACGCAAAAATCCCGCCACAGGGGCGGGATTTTCTTTAAGCCGGTCGCAGGTCTTACGACGGGAACAGCTCGGACAGTTTCATCGACAGCATCATGTCGCCTTCAACGCGCAGCTTGCCGCCCATGAACGCTTGCATGCCGTCGGTTTCACCGCTGACGATACCTTCCAGGGTTTCGCTGTCCAGCACCAGCGTGCAGTTGGCGTTCGGGTTTTCACCTTCCTGGATGTCGCAAGTACCGTCTTTGACGATCAGCGCGTACTGCTTGTCTTCGTCGGTGATGTTGAAACCGAAGACCAGATCCAGACCGGCAGCAGCGGCTGGGTTGAACTTGGCTTGCATCGCTTTTACGGCATCAGCTACGGAGGTCATGGTTCGATCCTTTCTTGGGTAATAGGCGCTGGTTGATCAGCACGGGTCACAGTTATCCGGACTCAGCGGAAAGTGATGAGTTCCGGAGCCTTCAGCAGTTGCAGGTGTGCGTGACTGTTGAAGGAGGCCAAAGCCACCTCGCGACCGCGGAACTTCAGCTGGTTGAGCGAGGTGTTGACGATTTGCCAATTCAGTTCAAAGGCCTGGCGGGCAGGCATTCGGGTAATCAGGTGGAGCAGGGCGGTGATGGTGCCGCCGGAGGTGAACACGGCGATTTTCTGGTTGCCGTCGGCTTGTTCGAGGATGCGTTGCAGGCCTCCCTGAACCCGTTCGACGAAACCCAGCCAGCTCTCCAGCCCGGGTGGGTCGTAGGTGCCGGCCAGCCAGCGCTCGATGATCAGGACGAAGATGCGCTGAAACTCGGCGCGGTTCTGCGCGGCGTTGCGCAGGATGTCGATGGCTTCAGGCTCGTCCTCCAGCATGGCGGGGATCAGGGCGCGAATCACTGCATCGGCGTCGAATTCGTTGAATGCCGAATCGGTCTCCAGCGTCGGTACCGCCAGGCCCTTGGCACTGAATTGCTCAAGAGCGCTGGTGGCCGTGTGTTGCTGACGGCGCAGGTCGCCGGCCAGACAGCGATCGAAGCTGATCCCGAGATCAGCGAGGTGCTGGCCGAGGATTTCTGCCTGCCGCACGCCGATGGGCGAGAGGACGTCATAGTCGTCTGCACCAAAGGAGGCCTGGCCATGTCGAATCAGATAGATGCTGCCCACGTCCGCGTCATCCCGGTACGTTGAAGGTTTGGCGAGGTTATGAGGATGACGGAGTGCTGTCAATGAAAAAACATACGCTTGTTTGAAATGCCCGTTACAGGCCTGTTGCCAGAGGTTTCACGGCTGGCCGACGAGGCGGCGCATGGGTATGCTGGAGCCATCCCGCGCGTGTTTTGCATCCGCGCATTGTTTTAAGGAGTCTCTGTGGAGTTTTTCACCGAATACGCCAGTTTCCTGGCCAAGACCGTAACCCTGGTGGTCGCCATCCTGGTGGTGCTCGCCAGTTTTGCTGCATTGCGCAGCAAGGGCCGGCGCAAGTCGGCAGGGCAGTTGCAGGTCAGCAGGCTCAACGATTTCTATAAAGGCTTGCGTGAACGTCTGGAGCAGACCCTGCTCGACAAGGATCAGCTCAAGGCCCTGCGCAAGGGCCAGGCCAAGTCGGAAAAGTCCGAGAAGAAGCAGAAGAACAAATCCGAGGCCAAGTCCCGGGTGTTCGTGCTCGATTTCGACGGCGACATCAAGGCATCGGCCACCGAGAGCTTGCGTCACGAAATCACCGCGCTGCTGACCCTCGCCACGCCCAAGGACGAAGTGGTACTGCGTCTGGAAAGCGGCGGCGGCATGGTTTACAGCTATGGTCTGGCGTCCTCGCAACTGGCGCGAATCCGTGAGGCCGGCGTGCCATTGACCGTGTGCATCGACAAGGTCGCGGCCAGCGGCGGCTACATGATGGCGTGCATCGGCGAGAAGATCATCAGCGCGCCGTTTGCAATTCTCGGCTCGATCGGCGTGGTGGCGCAGTTGCCCAACGTCAATCGCCTGCTGAAAAAGCACGACATCGATTTTGAAGTGCTGACCGCCGGTGAGTACAAACGCACCCTGACCGTGTTTGGCGAAAACACCGAAAAGGGCCGGGAGAAGTTCCAGGAAGACCTGGACATCACCCATCAGTTGTTCAAGAACTTCGTTTCGCGCTATCGCCCGCAACTGGCCATCGACGAAGTGGCCACCGGTGAGGTCTGGCTTGGTGTTGCGGCGCTGGACAAGCAACTGGTCGACGAACTCAAGACCAGCGACGAATACCTGGCAGACCGGGCGAAGAAAGCCGAGGTCTACCACCTGCATTACGCCGAGCGCAAAAGCCTGCAGGAGCGCATCGGCATGGCCGCCAGCGGCTCGGTGGATCGCGTGCTGCTGAGCTGGTGGAGTCGCCTGACACAACAGCGCTTCTGGTAAACAGTCAGCCACAAAAAACGCCGGTCAATGACCGGCGTTTTTTTGTGCGCATAACTTTGAAGCTTAGCGGCGACGGAACAGCGGCAGCGGTTCGTCGGTGGCGGCCTGATAGGTCACGGAAAAATCTTTCAGGCCTTCCAGCGCTTCGTACGGATCTTTGTCCGCACGAACGGCAAACGCGTCGAAACCGCAGCGGTGCATGTAGAACAGCTGATCGCGCAGCACATCGCCAATCGCCCGCAGTTCGCCTTTGAACCCGTAACGGTCGCGCAGCAGGCGGGCGTTGGAGTAGTTGCGGCCGTCGGTGAAGGCCGGGAAATTCAGCGCGATGACTTGGAACTGATCCACGTCGTCACCGATTTCTTCGGCTTCTTCGTCGGCGTCCAGCCACACGCCCAGGCCGCCGTCGCGGGCCTTGAGCATGCGACTGTGTTCACGCCACAGCTGCAATGGAACGATCAGATCGTCGCAATTGCTGATGTCGTCGATGTTGAAATCTTTCGGCAGCAGGTGCCAGGTTTCGTCGACGACTTCGTTGTTCTTAATGATTCGCTGCATAGACGCGTTCCTTGAAGAGGTCGATGCCAATACGCTGGTAGGTGTCGATGAAGCGCTCGTCTTCGGTACGTTGTTCAACGTACACGTCGATCAGCTTCGAGATCACGTCCGGCATGTCGTCCTGGGCGAAGGACGGGCCGAGGATCTTGCCCAGGCTTGCGTCACGGCTTGCGCTGCCGCCGAGGGACACCTGATAGAATTCTTCACCTTTTTTGTCCACCCCGAGGATGCCGATGTGGCCGACGTGGTGGTGACCGCAGGCGTTCATGCAACCGGAGATGTTCAGGTCCAGCTCACCAATGTCGAACAGATAGTCCAGGTCGTCGAAACGGCGCTGGATCGATTCGGCGATCGGGATCGACTTGGCGTTGGCCAGCGAGCAGAAATCACCGCCCGGGCAGCAGATGATGTCGGTCAGCAGGCCGATGTTCGGCGTGGCGAAACCACCTTCACGCAACTCGCCCCACAGGGTGAACAACTGGCTCTGCTCGACGTCGGCGAGAATGATGTTCTGCTCGTGGGAAGTGCGCAGTTGACCGAAGCTGTAGCGTTCGGCCAGATCGGCGACGGCATCGAGCTGCTTGTCGGTGATGTCGCCCGGCGCCACGCCGGTCGGCTTCAGCGACAGGGTTACGGCGACATAACCCGGTTTCTTGTGCGCCAGGGTGTTGCGCGAGCGCCAGCGGGCGAAACCCGGATGCTCCTTGTCGAGTTCGGCCAGGGCGGCAGTCTGGTTCTCCAGCGCCTTGTAGTCCGGATCGACGAAGTGTTTGGCGACGCGATGCAGTTCGGCTTCGGTCAGTGTGGTCTGGCCGCCGCGCAAGTGTTCCATTTCGGCATCGACTTTCTGCGCGAACACTTCAGGGGTCAGCGCCTTGACGAGGATCTTGATCCGCGCCTTGTATTTGTTGTCGCGACGGCCATAGCGGTTGTACACCCGCAGGATGGCATCGAGGTAGCTCAACAGGTCCTGCCACGGCAGGAACTCGTTGATGAATGCACCGACCACCGGGGTACGGCCCAGGCCCCCGCCGACCAGCACCCGGAAGCCCAGCTCGCCGGCGGCGTTGTGTACCGGCTCCAGGCCGATGTCGTGAACTTCGATGGCCGCACGGTCAGCGGTCGAACCGTTGACGGCGATCTTGAACTTGCGCGGCAGGTAGGCGAATTCCGGGTGGAATGTAGTCCATTGACGGACGATTTCGCACCATGGGCGCGGGTCGATCAGTTCATCGGCGGCGACACCGGCGAACTGGTCGGTGGTGACGTTGCGCAGGCAGTTGCCGCTGGTCTGGATCGCGTGCATCTGCACGGTGGCCAGTTCCGCGAGGATGTCCGGGATGTCTTCCACCGCCGGCCAGTTGAACTGCACGTTTTGCCGGGTACTGATGTGGGCGTAGCCCTTGTCGTAGTCGCGGGCAATCTTGGCCATCATGCGCACCTGACGCGAAGTCAGCTGGCCGTAAGGCACCGCCACGCGCAACATCGGCGCAAAACGCTGGATGTAGAGGCCATTTTGCAGGCGCAGGGGGCGGAATTCTTCTTCGCTCAGCTCGCCTGCCAGATAGCGTCGGGTCTGATCACGGAACTGCTTGACGCGGTCCTCGATGATCCGCTGATCGTACTCGTCGTATACGTACATATAAGTCCTGTTCTCAGGCTTTGGGCTACTCGGAAAACGCTGCGTTTTCGCTTGCTGGAGTCCGATGGTGCCTCGGCAATTACGCGCGCACGGCCGCGCACTCCCTAACGGAGCCGGGGCAATATACCCGTTTGCAGTTATGCGCAAAAGTGATGTTTGAGTATATGTAAAGAACCAAATCGCCTAACGAGAATGGTTGTTGATTAACCCACATTTGTCGCGGGGACAATCATCGTCTTAACTGTGATCGAGTCTTTCTGCAATCACCGATAAAACCGACAAGAGGCGATGCAATGAGCAATCCGACCAAGGCAAGAAAGAGCGATAGCAGTGTCGATGCGTGGGCCATTCTGTTCCTGATCATTCTGGTCGTCGGGACAGCAGTATTCTGGGTCAGTCATCAGTAAACGACCGATTCGGGCCTGCTTCCGACGATTGTCGGACAAAAACGGGATCACGCGTCAATAGCCGCTGATTAGAGGGCTATAATGCGCGGCCATTTTTCCCTGGGCCCGGATCATTCATGTTGAAGTTTTTCCACCTCAGCCTCCTGCTGTTCGGTGCGGTTTTCGGTTCTGCGGCCCGGGCCGAGTCGGTGCTGTTCCTCAATCCGGGATCGACTCAGGAAGCCTTCTGGGTCAGCTATTCGCAATTCATGCAGGCGGCGGCCCGCGACCTGGGCGTCGACTTGCAGATTCTCTATTCCCAGCGCCAGCCGGAATTCACCCTGGCTCAGGCCAGAGTTGCGTTGCAGGGGCCGAATCATCCCGACTATCTGGTGTTCGTCAACGAGCAGTACGTGGCGCCGCAGATCCTGCGTCTGGCGCAAGGCAGCGGAGTCAAGCTGTTCATGGTCAATGCGGTGCTTACCGCTGATCAGGAGGCGCTGATCGGCGAGCGTGCCGATCGCATCGGCAGCCTGGTGCCGAATGACGAGGAGGGCGGCTACCTGATGATGAAGGAGCTGATTCGCCTGCATCCTCCGGTGGCGCGGGGCGAGCAGATTGAAGTACTGGCGTTTTCCGGTCTGAAGATCACCCCGTCAGCGCAGTTGCGCGAGCAGGGCATGCAGCGCGCCCTCGCCGAACATCCACAAGTGCGACTGCGGCAACTGGTGTACAGCGGCTGGACGCGGCAGCGTGCCTACGAGCAGGCGCGGCAACTGGTCGGCCGTTATCCGAAGGTGTCGCTGGTGTGGGCGGCCAATGATGAAATGGCTTTCGGTGCGATGCGTGCGTTTGCCGAAGCCGGCAAGATCCCCGGCAAGGATGTGCTGTTCAGCGCGGTCAACACCTCACCCGAGGCGTTGCAGGCGGTGGTCGATGGACGCCTGAGCGCGCTGGTGGGCGGTCACTTCACCCTCGGCGGCTGGGCGCTGGTGGAGTTGCACGATTACGATCAGGGCGTCGATCTGGATCGGTATGGCGGACGTGACCGGCAATTGTCGCTGCTGCAACTGATCGACAAGCATCAAGCCCAGCAAATGCTGGCCATGGGCGCCTCGCCGGATTACGGCGTGAGTTTTCGCAAACTGTCAGCCAAGGGCCGCCCCACGTCCTATCGTTATCCGTTCGGCCTGCAGATCCTGATGCACTGAGTGCCGTCAGACCCCGGCGAAATGCAGCACCAGTTTGACGATGACAAACAGCGTCAGGGCGAATACCGCAGTGAAGCCGATCCCCAGGATCACGAAATGGCTGGGCTTGCCATGGGTGAAATCCCTTGCCCGGTTTTTCCCGCTTTGCACGCCGAATGCCGCAGCCATCACGCTGTGCAGCATCTGCCAGAAGCTCGGTGGCTTGTTGTCGACTGGATCGTCCATAAATCCCCCGTCCGAAAGGCTGTCCCGACAGCATAGCCAATCCAGCGGGTTGTGCCGTGGTCGCACGCGGGTTGCTGAATTGTCCGGTAACACGTCCACGCCAAAACGATAACTATGTACCGCAGGTCACTGCGGCGGACATGGTGTCCTGTCCTCCCATTTTTCAGGAGAGACAGGATGTCCACTCATCCCCCGACATTGCCCCGCGCACCGGTCAGCGCCAGTCTTCACGGCGAGCTGCTTGAGCAGATGATCCCCGATTGGCTGATTGCCGCCACGCCCGCCCGGCGAGCCGCGATGAAAGCAGTCAATAGCCGGCCAGCGCACGGCTATCACGAATTCCCGAATGATCAGCAGCAAGCCTTGAAAGAGCGGGTCACGGCGGCCTTTGTCGCCCAGACCCGACTCGACAAAACCATGGCCGGCCTTGAAAGCGTCGATGCATTTGCCCAGGCGCTGCTCGGCAAGGCACTCAAGGATCAGTTCAACGTGACGGTCGATCTCGGCAAGACCTTGCTGTGTCTCAGACGGCCCCTCGAACTCGGGGTGCTGGAGGTGGAAGTTTCCACGTTCGAAGTGCTGAAGCTGCCCTTGCTGCAAGCGGTGTTGCACAACTTCGAGGCCGCGGAATGCGAAGCGGGTGCCTATCACCCCAAGTCCGGTTTCGTGGTCGAGACAGCGACCCCAGGCGAGTTTCAGGCAGCAGAAATCGGCATCACGGTCAGTCAGTTTCTGACCCTGTGTCGTTCGCTGGACGTCGGTGCCCGTTATCAGGCACGGATCAAAGGGTTTTTCGAAAAAACCGACGCCTTGCGCCAACAATTCATTACCAGCCAGAAAACCGCGCTGCGTGCCGCCGCTGAATGGGCGCTACTGAAAAAGGACATCGAGCCCGCCGACTACCAGATGATTTTGTCGGTGGTGGACGGCCAGATCCATCCGCAGCTCGGCGGCAAGGCTGTCTGGTTTCGTGATCTGAGCCTGATGAAGCGGCGGATGACCGGTTGCGTGGTGTTCAGCATCAGCGAGCGCTACCGCTATACCAACGAGTTCATCGTCTACATCCCCCATGACCCGCAACACCCGCTCAAGCGTTACAGCAGTGCGCAGATGCGTGAGGTGTTCAAACGCAAGTTCACGGCCACCGACCCTGCAGCTACCGGGCCAGGACCGACCGCTTACCAGCAGTTTTTCAGTCAGTTCGTCGCTTATGCCGACCGTCCTTACTATTTCAGTCAGTTCACCCAAAAGGCAGCAGATTCCCCGAGTGACCCGTTGCATTCGATCTGGGTCAAGGTCGCACAGCTGATGCCGCCACTGTCCACCATCGCGCGTATCAAGGAGCTGCCACCTGAAGCCCCCGGCAAGCGCGAGCCGCAGCCTGACCCGTATCTCGACCCGTTTGGCATCACGCGCAAAGGCGTTGCCGGAATCTGGGCCGACAACACGGATCTGTGGCAATACCTCTACGAAGAGCACCAGGCCAAATTCATCGCCGACGCGCGCGCCCACGCCGTCCCCACGGCGGACGTCGATGCCAGGGTACGGGCAGAAAAGCTCAGTCATCTGCTCGAGTTCGGCATGCTGGCGTTGAACATGGTGTCGATGTTTGTCCCGGTCCTGGGCGAAATCATGATGACCGTGATGGCCGGGCAACTGCTCTATGAGTCGTTCGAAGGCGCCATCGAATGGTCGGAAGGCGATCGCCAGGCTGCCAAGGCGCATCTGGTCGATGTGGCGCAGAACCTCGCGCTGATTGGCGTGATGGGCGCAGTCGGCAAGGGCGCAGGGCGACTGCGTGCGGCCTCCGCCGAGCCGGTGATCGAGCATCTGCACCCGGTCGAACGGCCTGACGGCTCGGTTCGCCTGTGGAAACCTGATCTCGATGCCTACGTCAGCGATAGTGTCCTGCCTGCGACTGCCGTGCCCGATGCGCAGGGCGTGTATCGATTCGACGGCAAGACCTTCATTCGCCAGCAGGGCAAGGTCTACCAGACGCACTACGACGAGCCCTTGAAAAGCTGGCGCATCCGCCACCCGCATGATCCTGCGGCGTATCAACCGATCCTTGAGCACAACCGACTGGGCGCCTGGCGCCACAACCTGGAGCGACCGCTGAGCTGGGATCGACTGACCCTGCTGCGGCGCATCGGTCACTCGACTGAGGCGTTTTCGGATGCGCAACTGCTCGAAATCGCCGATGTCAGTGGGGTCAGTGATGATGCCCTGCGTCAGATGCACCTCGATCATCAGCCGGCGCCACTGGCCCTCGCCGACACTCTGCGTCTGTATGAGGCGGATCAGCAGGTCGGGCGGCTGATCGATCAGGTCGAACGAGGAACTGTCCTGGACGATTCGTATCTGCTGACGCTGCCAATGCTCACGCAAATGCCGCGCTGGCCGAGCGGGCAGATCCTGCAAGTCTTCGACGCAGCGCAGTTGTCCGGCCCCAGCCGGCTGTTCGGCGCGGAATCAGGCTTTATCGAGGGCCAGGTGCACACGGCGATCCAGGTGACTCGCGCCGAAGTGCTCGACGGCCAATTGCCTGAGCGTATTCTGGCAGCGCTGGATGAGTCGCAAACACGTTGGCTGCTGGGTGCCGAGCCGGCGCGTGTCGTCGAATCCCGGCCTTTGGAACTGCGCAAACAGATCGCCGATTACCTGCGCACCCGGCAACCCGCAATGTTCGACAGGCTCTATGACGAACTCGCGTTGAACGACCCGCGAATCGCCAGGCTACAAGACGCCACACCGGGGTTGGGCAGCTCGGCGGCTATCCGTGTGCTGCTGGAGGCGAATGCCGAGGAATTGGCACGCCTGCAAAACGCTGAGCGGGTTCCGTTGCGGCTGCTGGAGCTCTCCCGTGAATATGCCCGGCAGCGCCGCTTCAACCACGCGGTCGCTGGCCTGCACAGGGAGAATCCGGGCGGCAGCGAAAGCCAATGGCTGGCCTTGCGCGCCCTGGAACGGCTGCCGGGCTGGTCGGACGAGGTGCGTCTGGAGGTGCGCGAAGGCAGTTTCGACGGGCCGTTGATCGACAGTATCGGCAGCGAAAGTGCCGTCCAGACCAAGTACTTGGTTAAGCGCGGGCCGGTCTATCAGGCGTACAACGAGCGCGGCGAAGAGCTCAACAGTGTTCCGCGTCACGGCGACAACTTCCTCGCCTCAATCCTCCACGCGTTGCCCGACCAGTCGCGACAGGCCCTGGGGTTCGCCCAGGTTACGCGCAGCGCCGGACTGCGTCGGGCGCTGATCCGGTATGTGGCCCGCCACCGTAGCGAAATGGCTCGTCTGGCGAGCAAACGCCAGGGCCACAAGAAGCGCTTCAAGGCGCCAGTGCGGGTACGCCAGCACTGGCTGGGTTATTACGCCAGCGGTCGCGGCGAAGGCGTCAACCCGCTGCTGGTGACGCGCGTGCAGGACGTGTATCCGGCGCTGACGGATCAGCAGGCGGGCGGGTTCATCCTCAAACAGTTGGCTGCCGGGCGGACTGACGCGCAGATCTACGAGTTGTTGCAAAGGCGCATGCGTGAATGGCAGGCGCTCGAATCGACGCTGGCGCAATGGGAAGGTGTGCCAGCCCCGGAGCCGACACTGCAATCGATGATCGGCGGCCGAGCCAGCGTGGTGCGCAGCCTCAAGCAGAGCTGGCGCAAATCGCCGCTGGCTGATAGCCAGGCCACCGCCGCACGCCTCGATCTGACGTGCGACGACCCGTTGCCGGTGCTGACGGCGGATTTCTCGCATGTGCGCGATCTGCGAATCCGGGGGCGATGCATCACCGATGCCAACGTCGATGAGTTGTTGGGCAGTTTCCCCGGACTCAGGGCGCTGCGCATCAATGCCACCGCAGAAACGTTCACCAACGTGCCGGCGGTGTTGCAGAACCTGCCGGAGTTCACTGACCTGACGCTCTACTGTGCAATGCCCTATGCCGCCGACATGCCTGCACGGCTGGCTCAGTTGACCCGCCTTGAAGCATTGAGTGTCAGCACCTCGAGCTATCAGCCACTGGCCTTCGACGTCAGCGGCATGCGTAACCTGCGCACGCTCGACATCGTCGCCTATTCATTGTTCGACTGGCCTGCGGGTGTCCTGGAATTACCAGCCCTGGAGCGTCTGAATCTCAGAGACACGGGGATCAGCAGCGTGCCGCCGACATTGTTGCAGGGGCATGGAAAACTCTGGCCGGGGCTGTCGCTGGACTGGTCAAGATTCTCCCGGGAAAATTTCGCGGGCGTGTACGAATACGTCAAGACCCATCCAGAACACCTGATCGATCGAGAGACGATGGTCAGGGATTATTGCCGTGGTGAATTGCGGCGCCTGGGCGAGGGCGTGAATCAATCGCCGGAGGGGGTGTTCAATCGTTTCTTCGAGCAATGGCCGGATGAGCAGCAGCGTTTCACCGCGATCAATGCCTTGAGTGATCAATTCGCTGCGCTGGCGAGTGAACTCAATCAGTGGCAGCAGCGCGTGGTGGTGTCGGCAGAATCGCTGCGCGAACTCATCGCGCGATCAAACCTGGCCCAAGTCCTCAAAACCAGTTGGCGCAAGGGCATGTTCAAGCGCTATGGCGCGACGCTCAGCGCTTCGACCGTGGATTTGTCGGGGTTGATGCTCAGCGAACTGCCGGTATTGCCCGCTGACGCGTTTGCGCATGTGCGCACGCTGCTGCTCAGCGGCCAGCGCGTTGCCGCCGCGCAGGTGCGCGGTTTTGTCAGCGCATTCAGCGAAGTGCGCACCCTTGATCTGAGTGACAATGCCTTGCACGAATGGCCGATCGAGTCGCAGGGGCTTTCGCGCCTGGTCCACCTCGACCTCGCCGACAATCTGTTGACCGATACTTCACGCCTGCAGAGCGGATTGAGCGCATTGCCGGCGCTCGAACAGCTGAATCTGCGCAACAATCCGTTAAGCGAACTGAACGTCGACAGCCTGCAGCGATTGAAGGCTCTCGACCTGCACGGAACACACTTGCAGCAGTGGCCGGCAGGGGCCGAAAGTCTGCCACAACTGTCGTGGCTGGATCTGCGCGACACCCGTATCGGCACGCTGCCGCCTGCCGTGCTCGAGAGCACCGCACTGCTCAATTCCAACCTGAGCGGTGCCCCTCTGACCGCCGCAGCGTCGGCCGACCTGCGTGTGGCGCAACGGCGGCTCGAGCACACCATCGGCCTGCCTGAGGGCGCGCTGGATGCGTTTGCCCGGCAACCGGTACCGGCGACTTTTCCGCCGGTGGAGAACGGTGTTTCAGTGGCCCGCCAGTTGCTGCCGCTGACGCCGGCACCGGTCAGTACCGGGCTGACACGCATGCGCCAGAACCTGCAGCGGTTGCAACCGGCCTTTACCGACGAACACGCCATGCAGATGATCGAGGCGCTGCGTAACGAGGGTGCGACCGATGTGCAGATCGGCGAGCGGATCACGGGTTGGAGCCAGACGTTTGAAACCCTCGTCCGCCGCCTCAACGGCTGGCTGTATACCCGGGAAACCCGTGGTGTCGACTGGGTCATCTCCTCGCAATCGCGCAGCCTGGCGGCGTGGCGCATCCTCACCTGCTGGCGCGCAAGGTTATCGGTTCCCGGGGTTGATGCGGTTCTCGATCTCAACGGTCTGCAATTGGGCGATTTACCGCCAGTGCCCGAGGACTTCGGGCATGTCGGCAGCTTGAACCTGACAGGCACACGAGTGACGGCCGAGGGCAGTAACGGGTTTCTCAAATCTTTCTCTCATCTGCGTAATCTGACCCTCAATGGCAATGAACTCACAGCGCTGCCTGATGGCGTCCGGCAAATGCCGGAACTTGAGCGGCTTGAACTTTCCAGCAACAACTTCAGTGACAGCGAGCATCTGTATGATGCGCTGTCCGGCCTGGAGCATCTGCAGACCCTGGACCTGAGCTACAACCACCTCGAGGCGTTCGACGTCAGCTATTTCGAACATTTGCGAAGTCTGGATCTGCGCAACAATAACCTCGCCGAGTGGCCGGCCGGTGCGCTGGATGCGCAACACCTGCGGACACTGAACCTGAGTCGCAACGACATCACCGCCATCCCCGAAGAGGCGCTGGACGGTCAGCACGATGAGCTGATGGACGGCACCGACCTGACTGACAACTACAACCTGTCTGAGGACTCTCTAGACAGGCTCAGAACCTATCAGGCTGCGGGCCAGCGTCAGCGAGTGCTCGGTTTCTCGCGATCCGATCTGGAGGAAATGGCTGACGACGTTGCCGGCGGGCTCAGTGAAACCACTGACAGTATCGAGTCCGACGAAACCCTCCCGGGCGAACAGGCCCATGCGCAACAGAAGGCGCCGTGGCTGGCGAATCTGCCGGCGGAGCAGGCGTCCGCGCGAGACATACTCTGGGATCAACTCGCGGCGGAACCGGATAGCGCGGCATTCTTCCATTTGCTTGACCGATTGCAAGACACCCAGGAGTTTCGGGTGGCCAACGCCGATCTGACCCGACGCGTGTGGATGGTCATGGAGGCAGCCGCCGCCAACACTGAGCTGCGCGAGGTGATTTTCGCCGGCTCGGCCACACACGGGACTTGCGTGGACGGGCGCATCCTTACGTTCAGTGGTCTGGAGAGCAAGGTCTTCACCTACAACGCCTTGCTCGATTTACCGGCCGGCCGCCCGGGAATCCGCGGCGAGGCCTTGTTGTCCCTGTCGCGGCAGCTGTTCCGGCTGGACAAGGTCGATGAACTGGCAAAAGCCGCGGCTGCGCGCAGTGGTTTCGACGAAGCCGAAGTCCGTCTCGGTTACCGGATCGGTCTGACCGGGGGCTGGGACGATGGACTGGAATTGCCCGGGCAGCCGAAAAACATGAAATTTGCCTCCGGTGTCACCCCGCAGCAGTTGGTCAATGCGCGCGCCGAGGTGGTCAGCGCGGAACGCTCCGACAGATTTCTGGAGGACCTGATCCAGCGCGACTACTGGCTGGACTATCTCAAGGAGCAGCAGCCTGAAGCGTTCAGGCAAATGGATGAAGTGCAGCTGATGGAGGAGGGCGAGGACGAAGCGTTGAGTGCTGACGATCCGCTGTATCTGAGCAGGCTGTTCGATCAGGCGGCCGCGCGAAATGCCAGGCTCATCGAATTGTCGCGACGGGAGATCGAACAGATCGGCTTGTCTGCCGGCAACGCACAAATGCCCGGTTCCTCCGGGCAATTGTCAGGCGGGTAAAACCCGGTGAGTGGTCAATCCCCGGCAGGTCCGGGGACTGACCGTTGCGCTTATTCGTCGTAACCGAGGTTTGGCGCCAGCCAGCGCTCGGTTACGCTCAGGTCCTGACCTTTGCGCGAGGTGTAGCTCTGCACCTGATCCTTGTCGACCTTGCCCACGGCAAAATACTGCGCCTGCGGATGGGCGAAGTACCAGCCGCTGACCGCTGCCGCCGGGAACATCGCGTAATGCTCGGTGAGGAACACGCCGCTGCGGCCAGCGCGCATCTCGCTGGCCTCGGGGTCGAGCAGGGTGAACAGCGTGGCTTTCTCGGTGTGATCCGGGCAGGCCGGGTAACCCGGGGCAGGGCGGATGCCGGAGTACTGTTCTTTGATCAGTGCTTCGTTATCCAGCACCTCGTCCTTGGCATAACCCCAGTGTTCTTTACGCACTTGCTGGTGCAGCCATTCGGCGCAAGCCTCGGCCAAACGGTCGGCGAGGGCCTTGACCATGATCGAGTTGTAGTCGTCGCCGGCGTCCTGATAAGCCTTGGCGACTTCCTCGGCGCCGATGCCAGCGGTGGTGATGAACCCGCCGACGTAGTCGGTCACTTCGCTGTCCTTCGGCGCGACGAAGTCGGCCAGCGAGAAGTTCGGCTTGCCGTCGGTCTTGATGATCTGCTGACGCAGGTGATGCAGGCGCGCCATTGGCTTGCCGTCATCGCCGTACAGTTCGATGTCGTCGTCATGCACCTGATTGGCCGGCCAGAAACCGAACACTGCACGGGCGCTGATCAGTTTCTCGTCGATCAGCTTGGTGAGCATCTCGCGCGCGTCCTTGTACAGCGCGGTGGCGGCTTCACCGACCACTTCATCTTCAAGGATGCGCGGGAATTTGCCGGCCAGGTCCCAGGAAATGAAGAACGGCGTCCAGTCGATGTACTCGGCCAGAACGTTGAGGTCGATGTTGTCCAGTACGCGGGTGCCGGTGAAGGTCGGTTTGACCGGCGCGTAATTCGCCCAGTCGAACTGCGGCTTCTTGGCAATCGCCGCCGCGTAGCTCAGGCGTTCGGTCCGAGCGCTGCGGTTGGCGGTGCGCTCGCGTACATCGACATAATCGGCGCGGGTCTTCTCGACGAAACCGGCCTTGAGTTCCTTGGACAACAACTGCGTCGCCACACCCACCGCGCGCGAGGCGTCAGTGACGTAGACCACCGCATCGTTGCTGTACTTCGGTTCGATCTTCACCGCGGTGTGTGCCTTGGAGGTGGTCGCGCCACCGATCATCAGCGGCAGATGGAAATCCTGACGCTGCATTTCACGGGCCACGTGGACCATTTCGTCCAGCGACGGGGTGATCAGGCCGGACAGACCGATGATGTCGCACTTTTCTTCCTTGGCGACCTGGAGGATTTTCTCCGCCGGGACCATCACGCCGAGGTCGACGATGTCGTAGCCGTTGCAACCCAGCACCACGCCGACGATGTTCTTGCCGATGTCGTGTACGTCGCCTTTGACCGTTGCCATGAGGATCTTGCCCTTGGCTTCCGGCTTGTCGCCTTTTTCCAGCTCGATGAACGGGATCAAATGCGCCACGGCCTGCTTCATTACGCGGGCGGATTTCACCACCTGCGGCAGGAACATTTTGCCGGCGCCGAACAGGTCGCCGACGATGTTCATGCCGGACATCAGCGGGCCTTCGATGACTTCGATCGGGCGCGCGAACGACTGGCGCGACTCTTCGGTGTCTTCGACGATGTGGGTGGTGATGCCCTTGACCAGCGCATGCTCCAGACGCTTGTTGACGTCCCAGCTGCGCCACTCTTCGGTCTCGGCTTCCTTGACGCTGCCGTCGCCCTTGTACTTGTCGGCGATGGCGAGGAGGGCGTCGGTGCCTTCCGGCGTGCGGTTGAGGATCACGTCTTCGACGGCGTCACGCAGTTCCTGCGGGATCTGGTCGTAGATTTCCAGCTGACCGGCGTTGACGATACCCATGGTCAGGCCGGCGCGGATCGCGTACAGCAGGAACACCGAGTGAATCGCTTCACGCACCGGGTTGTTGCCACGGAACGAGAACGACACGTTGGACACGCCGCCGGAACTCAGCGCATACGGCAGCTCGTCGCGGATGTAGGCACAGGCGTTGATGAAGTCCACAGCGTAGTTGTTGTGTTCTTCGATGCCGGTGGCCACGGCGAAGATGTTCGGGTCGAAGATGATGTCTTCCGGCGGGAAGCCGACTTCGTTGACCAGAATGTCGTAGGAGCGTTTGCAGATTTCTTTCTTGCGCGCTTCGGTGTCGGCCTGGCCGGCTTCGTCGAACGCCATCACCACCACCGCCGCGCCATAGCGTTTGCACAGTCTGGCGTGATGGATGAACTGCTCGACGCCTTCTTTCATGCTGATCGAGTTGACGATGCCCTTGCCCTGAATGCACTTCAGACCCGCTTCGATAACTTCCCATTTCGACGAGTCGATCATGATCGGCACGCGGGAGATGTCCGGCTCGCCGGCAATCAGATTGAGGAAGGTCACCATGGCCTTCTTCGAATCGAGCATGCCTTCGTCCATGTTGATGTCGATCACCTGCGCGCCGGCCTCGACCTGCTGCAGGGCGACTTCCAGGGCTTCGGTGTAGTTGTCTTCACGGATCAGACGGGCGAACTTGGCGGAACCGGTGATGTTGGTACGCTCGCCGACGTTGACGAACAACGAGCTGCGATCGATGGTGAACGGCTCCAGACCGGACAGGCGGCAAGCCTTGGGAATGTCCGGAATCTGTCGCGGCGCATAACCGGCCACGGCTTTGGCGATGGCTTCGATGTGGCCAGGTGTGGTGCCGCAGCAACCGCCGACGATGTTGAGGAAACCGCTCTGGGCGAATTCTTCGATGACCTTGGCGGTTTGCGCCGGCAGTTCGTCGTACTCGCCGAATTCGTTCGGCAAACCGGCGTTCGGGTGCGCCGACACGTGGGTGCTGGCCTTGTTCGACAACTCTTCCAGGTACGGACGCAGTTCACTGGCGCCAAGGGCGCAGTTGAGGCCGACCGAGATTGGCTTGGCGTGGGCCACGGAGTTCCAGAACGCTTCAGTGGTCTGGCCGGACAGAGTGCGGCCGGACGCATCGGTGATGGTTCCGGAAATCATGATCGGCAGTTCGATGTGCAGCTCTTCGAACACGCCTTGCACGGCGAAGATCGCGGCTTTGGCGTTGAGCGTGTCGAAGATGGTTTCGATCAGGATCAGATCGACGCCGCCCTCGATCAGGCCTTTGGTGGCTTCAGTGTAGTTTTCCACCAGCTCATCGAAGGTGACGTTGCGGTAGCCGGGGTTGTTGACGTCTGGCGACAGCGAGCAGGTGCGGCTGGTCGGGCCGAGCACGCCGGCGACGAAACGCGGCTTGTCCGGGTTCTCGGCGGTCTTGGCGTCGGCGATCTTGCGCGCCAGTCGTGCGCCTTCTACGTTTAATTCGTACGCCAGCTCTTCCATGCCGTAATCGGCCATGGAAATGCGCGTGGCGTTGAAGGTGTTGGTTTCCAGAATGTCGGCGCCGGCATCCAGATAAGCCTTTTCGATGCCGCCGATCACGTCCGGACGGGTGATCACCAGCAGGTCGTTGTTGCCCTTGACGTCACTTGGCCAGTCGGCAAAGCGTTTGCCGCGATAATCCTGTTCTTCGAGCTTGTAGCTCTGGATCATCGTGCCCATGCCGCCGTCGAGTATCAGGATGCGCTCTTTGAGGGCTTGCTTGAGAGCTTGAAGGCGGACGCTGCGATCGGACATTGGGACTACTCGAAAAGACCATGACGAAGGGCCGGGATCATAACAAACCTGTGCGCTTTTGGAGCATGCAGGCTATTTGCATGAATATCGCTCATGTTGGTACGAGCGTCATACTGTAGAATCGCGGCGTTTTTTTCAGGATCGGGATCAAGGGCATGTCGTACCGCGTCATCAGCATTTTCTTGCTGTTCTTAAGCTGGGGCGCCGTTGCGCAAGAGCCTGCGATCTCTTATACCCGAGATATTCAGCCGATCTTCACCGAGAAATGCGTGGCCTGCCATGCCTGCTACGACTCTGCCTGCCAGCTCAATCTGGGCAGCGGCGAAGGCGCAGGGCGGGGCGCGAGCAAGATGCCGGTCTACGATGGTGAGCGCACGCAAGCGGCGCCGACCACGCGGCTGTTCTACGACGCCTTCGGCAAACGCGCCTGGCAGCAGAAAGGCTTTTATTCGGTACTCGATGCCCAAGGCAGCCAGGCCGCGTTGATGGCGCGGATGCTGGAATTGGGGCACAAAACCCCGCTGACCCCGAATGCCAAGCTGCCGGAAGACATCGTCCTCGGCCTGCAACGGGAAAACATGTGCGCGATGCCCGCCGAGTTTGACGGCTACGCCGGCGCCCACCCGAAAGAAGGCATGCCGCTGGCGGTGACTGGCCTCACCGATCAGCAATACCAGACCCTGCAACGCTGGCTGGCGTCCGGTGCGCCAATCGACGAGCAAGGCCTGGCGCCGAGCGCAAAAGAAGCGCTGCAAATCGTCCAGTGGGAAAATCTGCTCAACACTCCGGGGGCGCGGCAGAGTCTGGTCGGGCGCTGGTTGTTCGAGCACTGGTTCCTGGCGCATATCTACTTCAAGGACGGCGAGCCGGGCCACTACTTCCAATGGGTGCGTTCACGCACGCCGACCGGCCAGCCGATCGACCTGATCGCCACCCGTCGCCCGAATGACGACCCGGGCACCCAGGTTTACTACCGCTTGTGGCCGGTGCAAGGGGTGATCGTGCACAAGACCCACATCACCTATCCGCTGAGCGCGGCGAAGATGGCGCGGGTAAAAAGTCTGTTCTACAGCGGCAACTGGCAGGTCAATGCGTTGCCGGGTTACGGCCCGCAGAGCCGGGCCAACCCATTCGCCACCTTCGAGGCGATCCCGGCGCAGGCGCGTTATCAGTTCATGCTCGATAACGCCGAATACTTCGTGCGCACCTTCATTCGCGGGCCGGTGTGCCGTGGGCAGATTGCGACGGACGTGATTCGCGACAACTTCTGGGCGCTGTTCCAGGCCCCGGAACATGACCTGTACATCACCGACCCGAACTATCGCGGCCAGGCCACGCCGTTGCTGGCGATGCCGGGGCAGAACGATGACGTCGGCAGTGTCCTGAGCCTGTGGCACAACTACCGCAACAAGCGCAATGAATACGAGGCCCTGCGCCGCGACAGCTACGCCGACCAGCCGCCGCCGAGCTGGTCGACCCTGTGGGCCGGCAACGACAACGCGCTGCTGAGCATTTTCCGCCACTTCGACAGTGCGTCGGTGACCAAAGGCCTGATTGGCGAAGTGCCACAGACCATGTGGCTGTTCGACTATCCGCTGCTGGAGCGCACCTATTATCAGTTGGCAGTCAACTTCGATGTGTTCGGCAACGTCTCCCATCAGGCGCAGACCCGCCTGTATTTCGACCTGATCCGCAACGGCGCCGAGCAGAATTTCCTGCGTTTGATGCCAGCCGATTCCCGCGAGGACTACCTGGACGATTGGTATCAGAGCAGCGGCCAGTTCAAGATGTGGCTCGACTACGAAGCCATCGACGACGACAAGCCGACCGCGCTGAAACTCGATGAGAAAGACCCGAAATACGACTTCGCCATGCAGTTGCTGGCGCGTTACGGCGACCTCAATGCGCGGCCCGACCCGATCAATCGTTGTGACGGCGCCTACTGCTCGCGGCCGAATATCGACCCGGCGCTGCAGAACGCCGAGCAGGCACTCAGTCGCCTGACGTCACGCCCGGCGGCCGGTCTGAAGGTTATCGATCAACTGCCGGAAGCGACCATGCTGCGCATCGAAACCCGCAGCGGCAAACGCGAGGTTTACAGCCTGCTGCGTAACCGCGCACACAGCAACGTGGCGTTCCTGCTGGGCGAATCGCTGCGCTACCAGCCGGGGCTGGACACCTTGACCATCTATCCGGGCGTACTCAGCAGCTATCCGAACTTCATGTTCAACATTCCGGCCGAGCAAGTGCCGGAGTTTGTCGATGCCATGGAAAACGCCAAGGATGCCAACCGTTTCGAGAAAATCGTCGAACGTTGGGGGATCCGTCGCAGTCATCCGCAATTCTGGTTCTATTTCCACGACCTGAGCCAATACCTCCATGAAACCGATCCGGTGGAAGAGGGCGTGCTGGACATGAACCGCTACGAGAATCTTTGATCGTTGAGATCGACCTGCTGTCCCAATTCCAAGCAACACCGCAAAAACCCTGTAGGAGCTGTCGAGTGCAACGAGGCTGCGATCTTTTGATTCTTTAACAACAAAGATCAAAAGATCGCAGCGTGCCGCAGCTCCTACAGGGGGGGCGGTGGGGATTCAGGAATCGTGGGCGGGAGCCGATCATGTTGATTTCAGTGCAGGCCCTGCGGGCGCTTGCCGCGTGGACGGTGGTCTGCCACCACTTCATGCAGATTTTTTTCGACTTCAAGGCGAGCGGCCCGGTCGGGCAGTTCTTCATCGACAAAGGCGCAGTCGGCGTCGATGTCTTTTTCGTCATCAGCGGTCTGGTGATTTTCCTGTCTACCGAAAGCAAGTCGTTGCCTCCGGCGCGATTTCTGCTGTTTCGGCTGTTTCGCATCGTGCCGGCGTACTGGCTGTACACGCTGTTGATGGCGTTGCTGGTGGTGTTCGCCCGGCCGATGTTGCCGGATCAGACCGTGGATTGGGCGCATTTCCTCGCGTCGCTGTTATTCATTCCTGCGCAAAACCCCGGCGGCTACGGGATTTATCCGACGCTGAATGTCGGCTGGACGCTCAACTACGAAATGCTCTTTTATGTGTTGTTTGCCTGTGCGCTGGTGTTTCGCTGGCAGGTGCGCTTGCTGGTGGTTGGCGCGTTGCTGTTTTCGGTGTGTCAGGCGTTCGGCTGGCTCAACGAGTTTTACCGTTCGGACATCGTCTACGAATTTTTGCTGGGGATCGGCATTGGCGTGCTCTATCGCCGGGGCTGGATCGGTGCGGGTCTGTGGCTGCCACTGTTGGCGATGGGCGTCGCGTTGTTGGCGATCTATCACTTGGCGCCGGCGCCAAGGCTGTTGAACTGGGGCGTGCCGAGTGCGGTGCTGGTGATGGCCTGCATATCACTTGAGCGCTACGTCGAGCGTAATCGGCTGATGAAGTTGCTCGGTGATTGTTCTTATTCGGTGTATCTGATGCACGTGCTGGTGCTGTCTGCCGGTGGTTTTATTGCCCGGCGCTATGGAATCAATCCGTATCTGATGTTCGCTATTTGTGCCTTGGCTATCGCAGTGGGTTCGTGGCTGAGCTACGAATGGGTGGAAAAACGCAGCTATCAGTGGCTTAAAACGCGGATCGACGGCGAATCGGCTCGCGAGCCTGTCAAGAATCTTTCCTGACAAAAATACTAGGACTTTGTCCGGCGCAATGATTGGCGTAAACTGCGCCCAAGCCTGCGAGGAGTTTCCATGACCGCTATTACCATTACCGACGCCGCCCACGATTACCTGGCCGATCTGCTCTCCAAGCAGAACACCCCGGGCATCGGCATCCGCGTCTTCATCACCCAGCCTGGCACCCAGTACGCCGAAACCTGCATTGCCTACTGCAAGCCGGGCGAAGAAAAACCTGAAGATACCGCGCTGGGGCTCAAAAGCTTCACCGCCTACATCGACTCGTTCAGCGAAGCGTTCCTCGACGATGCCGTCGTCGACTACGCCACCGACCGCATGGGCGGCCAGCTGACCATCAAGGCGCCAAACGCCAAAGTACCGATGGTCAACGCCGACAGCCCGGTCAACGAGCGCATCAACTACTACCTGCAAACCGAAATCAACCCGGGACTGGCCAGCCACGGCGGTCAGGTCAGCCTGATTGATGTGGTCGAGGACGGCATTGCCGTGCTGCAGTTCGGCGGCGGCTGCCAGGGCTGCGGCCAGGCCGACGTGACCCTGAAGGAAGGCATCGAGCGCACCTTGCTCGAGCGTATTCCAGAGCTCAAAGGTGTGCGCGACGTGACCGACCACACGCAGAAAGAAAACGCCTACTACTGAGTAAGGTGTTCACTGCGGGCCTGAAAAACGGCGCTGTGGCGAGGGAGCTTGCTCCCGCTTGACTGCAAAGCAGTCACAAACCTGACAATGCATTTACCCGTGATGAGTGGATTGTCTGGTTTTGGGATCGCTCCGCGATCCGGCGGGAGCAAGCTCCCTCGCCACAATTGCTTTCAGGGTCTGTAAAGGTGCGCATGCCCCGCGCGATACAGCGACGACTCGCTGAACACCTCACTGCTCAACACCCGCCCGACCAGAATCAGCGCCGTACGCCGAAATCCTTTGGCTGCGACCTTCGCGGCAATATCTTCCAGCGTCCCCACCACCCAAGCCTGATCCGGCCACGTCGCCCGGTGTATCACCGCAATCGGGCAATCCGCGCCGTAATGCGGCAGCAGTTCGGCGATGATCTTCTGCAGATGATTGACCCCCAGGTGAATCGCCATGGTCGCGCCATGCTGCGCCAGACTGCTCAACTCCTCACCCGCCGGCATGGCAGTTTTATCGGCGTAGCGGGTCAGAATCACGCTCTGCGAAACGTCCGGCAGTGTCAGCTCGGCGCCGAGCAACGCCGCACACGCTGCGGTCGCGGTGACGCCGGGGATGATTTCGAACGGAATGTTCAGCTCACGCAGATAACGAATCTGCTCACCAATCGCGCCATACAGACTCGGATCGCCGGAATGCACCCGCGCCACATCCTGGCCGTTGGCATGCGCGGTTTTGATCAGTTCGATGATCTGTTCGAGATGCAATTCGGCGCTGTTGACCACGGTGTCGGCCTGATGCCCCTCCAGCACCGCAGCCGGTACCAGCGAGCCTGCGTAGATGATCACCGGGCAGCTGCGGATCAGCCGCTGGCCTTTGACGGTGATCAATTCCGGGTCGCCGGGGCCGGCGCCGATGAAGTAGACAGTCATGCAGAAATCCTGTGAAAAACGGGGCAGGGCAACGCTTCAGATGAAGATTGCTCATGATCAAACAGGGGGATTATCGGGATTTTACGCAGCGCCGGCCAATGCCAGGGTTGCCTGAGCGTATTTTTGCCGGGAAATCAGCAGTTTTGCCGGTGCCTGAATCAACTGCTCGGCAAGGGCCAGGGCGGCACTTTCCGCCACGCCGTAGCAGCCGGTGCGCTCATAGGCGATCTGCGAATGGTGGCTGAGTCGCTGCTGGTAACTGGCCAGTTCGTCGCTGCTGAAATACAACAGTGGTAACGCAAGTTGTGCGGCCAGTTCCTGCAAGCCCGGCTCATCGCGCTTCAAGTCGATGCTCGCCAGGGCCTTGACCGCTTCCAGCTCGATGCGATGCGCCTGCAATGCCTGATCGAGTAACGCGCGCAGCGTGCTGGCCGGGCAGCCGCGCTGGCAGCCCAGGCCAACCACGAAGGTCGGCGCTGCGCGGTCATCGGTCATGCGTGGTATTGACCATCGCTTTTGCGGCGGAACAACCAGGCGCTGATCAGGCCCAGGGCCAGCCAGAACGCCACGTTGGTCAACTGCGAAGCGATTTTGAACTGGGCTTCCAGCGCTTCCGGAGCGAGCATCGAATGCACTTCCGGTTGTGGTGCGCCGATCACGTGCGGCATAGCCAGAATCGCCACGCCCAGCAGCTTCATCAACCAATGACGGCTGAACACGATCAGGGCCAGACCAACAGCGGTGGATGCGGCGGTGCCGATCCACCACATCTGCCGCGACGCCAGATCGGCTGCGGCTGTGCCCGGCAGTTCAGGCGGCAGGCCCAAGGTCGGCGCGAGCACGAAAGTTGCGTAACCGGCCAGACCCCAGAGCAGACCTTGTGAGGTTTTGGTCGGTGCCCGCAGGGTGTACAGGCCGGCGAGCATCAGGGCGAAACCGACCGCCACCACCAGATTGCCACCGGTGGTCGAGACCACGCGTTGCCAGCCGTCTTCCGGTTCCCAGGCTTCGGCGTCGTGAGTGTGCCCGGCCATGGCGCCGTCGGCATGTTGGTGAACGGCCACCGGTTCGGATTTCTCGAAGGTTTCGGCCTGCAGAATCAGTGGCGAGACCCAGAAACTTTGCAGCAAGGTCAGCAACAGGGCGGCCAGCAGCCCGGTGAAACCTGCGGTTTGCGCAATACGCTTGATCATGGCGGCAGGTCTCAGTGGCACGGGAACGCGGCGCTGTGGCGGGTATCGTGGGCGGCGTTGTGCACCGCTTCGATGTGCGAGAAACCGGCGAAGTAAACCAGGCTGGCGCCGAGGATCGACGCGACAATCGCGGCGGTCAGGCGTTGGCTCAAGGTGGCGGTGCTGGAGATTTTGTCGGTGTTGCTGCCGGTGCTGCTGATGATCGACATGGCGCTTCCCTCTGGAGTGTCAGCGGGTGAATAGAGCGCATGAAAACCCCTGCGGGTCAGGCACGCAGAGGTTCGAACAGCGCCCGCCCACCGCGGGTTTGTTATGTTCAGCGACGCAGCATGCGTGCTGTGTGTTGCGGGCCGGTCTCCGGGCTCACGAGGGGTTGGCGTCTGGCCGACCTGCAAGCATCACCTTCCCATGCCGCATTGGCACAGTGGATCTGACGCTTCGCTCGCTTACCGTTGCGGGGGCAGCACCGGACTGACATGGCTTTGAGTAAAGCACATGATTCACCGGTTTCCCGTTTCACCCTGTGAAGGGCACCCGTAACAAGTTGTGTAGGAGAGCATGGGTTGGGGAATGTAGTCAATTTTGTGGGGGGATCCGTTGCTGCGGGTGTTGCTGATTACGGTTCCGCCCTTACGGCGGGTCACTTTTGGCAAACGCCCCAAAAGTAACCAAAAGGTCTATGCCCTGACGTTCGGCCCTCGCCTAGGCTCGGGTTCCTTCGCTCCGGGATTCATCCGGGGGCAGCGCCTACGGTTTGCTTCGCTGCACCTCCTCTCGCTGTGTTTGGCTGCGCCAAACGGTCGCTGCGCTCCCACCCCCGGATAAATCCCTCCACTCAGCCTGCCGACGGGCCTTCAGATCAAAAGCTTTACTCGAGCTAACGCTCATCGTGTTGAGTGGTGAAAAGCGGGTGCGATCTGCTGTTGATTTTTGTGGGAGCTGGCTTGCCAGCGATGGCGGCCTGACAGCCGACCAATTTCCAACCGAATACACCCAATCCCCTGTAGGAACTGCCGAAGGCTGTGATCTTTTGATCTGCTTTGGCCTTGGCCTTGGCCTTGGCCTTGGCTTTGGCTTTGGCTTTGGCTTTGGCATTGGCTCTGGCTCTTGATGTGGCTTTTGATCTTCAGCCCCTTCGGCAGGCCGAGCGTAGGTGTCCATCAGGGGGTAGGCGCGCAGCGCCATGCGGCGAAGCCGCATACATCGAGAGGAGGTGCAGCGAAGCAAACCATAGGCGATGCCCCCGGATGGACACCGTAGCGAGGGAACACTGAGCCTCAGCGAAGTGCCGTACGCCGGGGCAAAGCCTTTTGGGTTACCTTTTCGGCGTTTGGAAAAGGTGACTCGCTGTAAGAGCGAAACCGCCAGCGGCAGCACCCGAAGCAACGGATATGCCCCCAATCCAACCATTGACCGGTCACCACCCGATGCGTAGCCTTGCACCTTCGAGGTTCTTCGGCCCACGCCGAAGCTAAGAAGGGAACGCGGTCAAAGCCGCGGCTGCCCCCGCAACTGTGAACGGTGAAGTTCGTTGCCACGCCACTGCCAGCTCAATCCACAGAGCCCGCGGGAAGGCGCAACGAACGCCAGGCTCAAAACCTGAACACCGTCAGCCAGGAGACCTGCCTCGTCACAGATTTCTCACTACAACCGGGCGGGGTGATCCGGTGGCGAATTCTTCCGCGCGCACGCTCGCAGCGGATCTCGTCCCGTATGCCCGCCACCTTGCCAAAGGGCATCCGATGAAAACACTGGCCAAACTCCCCGTCACCATCGTCACCGGTTTTCTCGGCTCGGGCAAAACCACCTTGCTGCGTCATATGCTCGACAACGCTCAGGGCCGCCGCATCGCGGTGATCGTCAACGAATTCGGCGAGCTGGGTATCGACGGTGAAATCCTCAAGCAATGCACCATCGGTTGCACCGAAGAAGAAGCCACCGGTCGCGTCTACGAACTGGCCAACGGCTGCCTGTGCTGCACGGTTCAGGAAGAGTTCTTCCCGGTGATGCGCGAACTGGTCGCCCGTCGCGGTGACCTCGATCACATACTGATCGAGACGTCCGGTCTGGCCCTGCCAAAACCGCTGGTACAAGCCTTCCAGTGGCCGGAAATCCGCAGCGCCTGCACGGTTGACGCGGTGATCACCGTGGTCGACAGCCCGGCCGTGGCCGCCGGCACCTTCGCCGCGTTCCCGGATCAGGTCGACGCCCAGCGCAAACTTGACCCGAACCTGGATCACGAATCGCCGCTGCACGAACTGTTCGCCGACCAACTGGCCAGCGCCGATCTGGTGATCCTCAACAAGGCCGACCAGACCAGCCCTGAAGACCTCGCTCGCGTACGTCTGGAAGTCGCTGAAGAACTGCCGCCCGCTGTAAAAATCATCGAAGCCAGCAACGGTCGCCTGCCACTGGACGTGCTGATCGGTCTCGGTGCCGGTTCCGAAGAACACATCGACAGCCGCCACAGTCATCACGATCACCACCACGACGGTGATGACGATCACGATGACCATGATCACGACGCCTTTGATTCGATCTCCATCGAACTGCCGCAAGCCGACGAAAGCCTGCTGCTCGATGCACTGACGCAACTGGTGGTCCAGCACGGCATTCTGCGCGTGAAGGGCTTCGCGGCGATTCCGAACAAGCCGATGCGCCTGTTGATTCAGGGTGTGGGCACGCGTTTCGACAAGCACTTCGACCGCCAGTGGGGCGCTGACGAAGCGCGCGTCACACGTTTGGTGCTGATCGGTCAGGAACTCGACGCCGCGCACCTCGAAGCGCAACTGCGCGCCGCGCTCAGCGTTTAAGCCATGCACCTGCTCAGGACCCAGCCCGGCGGTTTCGTGTCGGATGACAACATTGCCGACCTTGGACAAACCCCCGCCGAACTGGTGATCCTGTGCAGCGGCGATTCCAGCCTGGCGCTGCTCGCCGAAGCTGCGCAGCAGTTGCCCGAGGATTATCCGAGCCTGCGTCTGGCCAACCCGATGCAGGTGCAGAATCATGCCTCGGTCGATCTGTATGTCGATGAGGTGCTGCGTCACGCCAAGGTCATTCTGATTTCGCTGCACGGCGGCATCGCTTACTGGCGTTATGGCGTCGAGCGTCTGGTGGAGTTGTCCGAACGCGGCGTGCAGGTGATTCTGGTGCCGGGCGATGACCGTCCCGACCCGGAGCTCAGCGACCTGAGCACTGTGCCCGCCGAAGATCGCGACCGCCTCTGGCAGTTCCTGCGTCAGGGCGGCATGGGCAATGCGCTGGACTTCTTCCATTGCCTGGCCAACCGCTGGTTGGCGCGCGACTACGTCTGGGGCGAGCCGCAAGCGCTGCCGCGTACGGCGATTTACCACCCCCAGAAAAACACCGCCGCACTGTGCGACTGGCAAGCCGAATGGCTGCCCGGTCAACCGGTTGCGGCGGTGTTGTTTTATCGCTCGCATTTGCAAGCGGCGAACACCGCGTTCATTGACGTGTTTTGCCAGCGCTTGCAGGCAGCGGGGCTCAATCCGTTGCCGATCGCCGTCGCCAGCCTGAAAGAACCCGGCTGTCTGAGTGTGGTCGAGGACTGGCTGGATGAGGTCGAGGCGGCGGTGATTCTCAACACCACCGGCTTCGCGCAATCCAGCCCGGAAGCGCCGCATCTGCGGCCGTTCCGGCGCAATATTCCGGTGATTCAAGCGATCTGCGCCCAGGACAACGAACCCGGTTGGCGCGACAGCGAGCAGGGTCTGGGGCCACGGGATCTGGCGATGCACATCGCCTTGCCGGAACTCGACGGGCGCATCATCAGCCGGCCGATCAGCTTCAAGGATCTGGCCTGGCGCAGTGAGCGCAGTCAGTCCGACGTGGTCTGCTATCGGGCGCAACCCGAGCGCATGGATTTTGTCGCCGAACTGGCCCGGCGCTGGAGCGATCTGGCGCAACTGCCGAACGCTGAAAAACGCATCGCGCTGATTCTCGCCAATTACCCGACTCGCGACGGTCGCATCGGCAATGGCGTCGGTCTCGATACGCCGGCGGCCGCGTTGAATATCCTGCGGGCGTTGCAGGCCGAAGGCTTTCCGCTGGCGGCGCAGTTGCCGGACAGCGGCACCGCGTTGATCCAGCAATTGCTCGGCGGCGTCAGCAACGACCTCGACAGCATCGACTTGCGTCCGTGCCAGCAAAGTCTGGCGATGGACGCCTATCTGGCGATGTTCAATGCGCTGCCGCAAGCCAATCGCGCGGCAGTGCTGGAACGCTGGGGCGCGCCGCAAAACGATCCGATGTGTCGCGACGGGCGGATGATGATCGCCGGGCTGCGTTTTGGCCTGACCTTCGTCGGCATTCAGCCGGCGCGCGGTTATCAGGTCGATCCGAGCGCGGTGTATCACGACCCGGATCTGGTGCCACCCCACGGCTATCTGGCGTTCTATTTCTGGCTGCGCAACACCTACGGCGCGCACGCGGTGATTCACGTCGGCAAGCACGGCAACCTCGAATGGCTGCCGGGCAAGGGCGTTGGTCTATCGGAGAATTGCTGGCCGGACGCATTGCTCGGGCCGCTACCGAACATCTATCCGTTTATCGTCAACGACCCGGGCGAGGGCGCCCAGGCCAAACGGCGCACACAAGCGGTGATCATCGACCACCTGATGCCGCCGCTGACCCGCGCCGAAACCTACGGCCCGCTGCGCAATCTGGAACTGCTGGCCGACGAATATTACGAGGCGCAACTGCTCGATCCGCGTCGTGCGCGGGAGCTGCAGCGCGACATTCTGCAACTGGTGCGCGAGACGCAGATCGATCGCGAACTGCAACTCGACACCGGTCTGGACAGCGACGCCGATGCAGCAATCTGGCTGCCGCGTCTGGACACCTATCTGTGTGATCTGAAGGAATCGCAGATCCGCGATGGCCTGCACATTTTCGGCGAATCGCCGACCGGGCGTTTGCGCATCGACACGCTACTGGCCTTGCTGCGCATTCCCCGAGGCGATGGCAAGGGCGCGCAATCGAGTTTGCCGCGGGCGTTGGCCAAGGCGTTTGAGCTGGGGTTTGATCCGCTGGACTGTGCATTGGCCGATCCGTGGAACGGCCCGCGCCCGATAGAGCTGCAAAACGTCAGTGACGAAATCTGGCGCACCGCCGGCGACACCCGCGAACGCCTGGAGCTATTCGCCACTCAACTGATCTCCCAAGCACTACAAATCCCCTGTGGGAGCGAGCTTGCTCGCGAAAGCGGTGGGTCAGGTACATCAATGTCGACTGACACGACGCTTTCGCGAGCAAGTCGAATCGTCGCACCGTCGCTCCCACAAGGGGCAGGAAGGGTCGAAGTCAACGCGATTCTGGACAACCTGCGCGAAGTCGTCGCCCCACGCCTCGACGCCTGCGGCCCCGCCGAAATGCGCGGCCTGCTCGACGCGCTGAACGGCCGCTTCGTCCCCGCCGGCCCAAGCGGCGCACCCAGTCGTGGCCGTCTCGACGTATTGCCCACCGGGCGCAATTTCTACTCGGTGGACGTGCGCAACCTGCCGACCACCACCGCGTGGCGCATCGGTTTCCAGTCCGCCACGTTGATTCTCGAGCGGCATTTGCAGGATCACGGTGATCACCTGCGTCAGCTCGGTCTGTCGGTGTGGGGTACGGCGACCATGCGCACTGGCGGTGACGACATCGCTCAGGCCATGGCGCTGATGGGCGTGCGCCCGGTATGGGCCACCGGCAGTCAGCGCGTCGATGATTTCGAGATTCTGCCGCTGAGCCTGCTCGACCGGCCACGGGTCGATGTCACGCTGCGGGTCTCGGGCTTCTTCCGCGATGCTTTCGCCAATCTGATTCGGCTGTTCGACGCCGCCGTGCAAGCGGTGGCAGCGCTGGACGAACCGGATGACCTCAATCCGCTGGCCGCGAAGGTGCGCGCTGAACGCGAGGCGCTTTTGCAATCGGGGCTGGATGCCGACGCGGCGCGGCGCCAGGCCGGCTGGCGGATCTTCGGCGCCAAACCCGGTGCCTATGGCGCGGGTGTACAGGGCGCGATCGACGGTCGCCTGTGGCAGAGCCGCGAAGATCTGGCCGAGGTCTACCTGAACTGGGGCGCCTACGCGTACGGCGGGGCGGACGAGGGCACCGCCGCCCGCGAACAGTTCGCCCAGCGCCTGAGTCAGGTGCAGGCGGTGCTGCAGAATCAGGACAACCGCGAGCACGACTTGCTCGATTCCAACGACTATTACCAGTTTCAGGGCGGCATGCTCGCGGCGGTGGAAACCTTGCGCGGGGAAGCGGCGGCCAGTTATCACGGCGATCACAGCCAGCCGGATCTGCCGAAAATCCGCACCCTGAAAGAAGAACTGAACCGGGTGATCCGCTCGCGGGCGGCCAATCCGAAATGGATCGACGGGGTCAAGCGTCATGGCTATAAAGGCGCCTTCGAACTGGCGGCGACGGTCGACAACCTGTTTGCTTTTGATGCCACCACGCAGCTGATTGACGATCATCAGTACGCGTTGCTGGCCGATGCCTATCTGCTCGATCCTGCGACCCGCGATTTTGTCCGCGAGCACAATCCGCATGCGCTGCGTGATATGACCGAGCGCATGCTCGAAGCACAACAACGTGGGATGTGGCAGGAACCCGGCGTGTATAAAGAAGCCCTGGAAAACCTGCTGCTGGATATAGAAGAAGATACCTGACACACCGCAACATTTTGTAGGAGTGAGCCTGCTCGCGATAGCGGTGTATCAGCCAACCTGTTTGTTGCTGACCCACCGCTATCGCGAGCAGGCTCACTCCTACATTGAAATGAATTCACACCGACCATGACCGAGTATTGAAGATGACCGACACCCCGCATTTCCCGCTCTCCGCCGTGGTCGGCGCCGATGACCTGAAACTCGCCCTGTGCCTCACCGCCATCGACCCGAAAATCGGTGGCGTGCTGATCGAAGGCCCGCGCGGCATGGCCAAATCCACCCTGGCCCGTGGCTTGGCTGATCTGCTCGCCAGCGGTCAATTCGTCACCCTGCCATTGGGCGCCACCGAAGAACGTCTGGTCGGTACCCTCGATCTCGACGCCGCGCTGAGTGAAGGGCGCGCGCAGTTTTCCCCCGGCGTGCTGGCCAAGGCCGACGGCGGCGTGCTGTACGTCGATGAAGTGAACCTGCTGCCCGATCATCTGGTGGATCTGCTGCTCGATGTGGCGGCCAGTGGCACCAACCTGATCGAGCGCGACGGCATTTCTCATCGGCATTCGGCGCGATTCGTGTTGATCGGCACGATGAACCCGGAAGAGGGCGAACTGCGCCCGCAACTGCTCGACCGTTTCGGCCTGAACGTCGCCCTCAGCGGTCACACCGCGCCGACCGAGCGCGGGCAGATCATCCGTCGTCGACTGGATTTCGACAGCGATCCGCAAGCGTTCTGCTCACAGTGGGAAGCACAGCAACAGGCGCTGCGTGAACGCTGCGAACAGGCGCGCATCCTGTTGGCGAGCATTGCGCTGGATGACGACGCGTTGGCGAGCATCACCGAGCGTTGCTTTGCGGCGGGTGTCGATGGCTTGCGCGCCGATCTGGTCTGGCTGCGTGCGGCCCGTGCGCATGCGGCATGGCGCGGCGCCTCAGCAATTGCCGAGCAGGACATCGACGCCGTGGCTGAATTTGCCCTGCGTCATCGCCGTCGCGAGCCATCTTCGTCGAGTCCGCAATCGCCCGCACAGAGCTCGGCCAAATCCCAGGCTGAACCAAGCGAGGGGCAGGGCCAGTGGGGTGATATGCCCGCCCCGGCACTGGCCACCGGCGCCCGTCGCGAAGTGCCGAGCTGGCCAAAAAAGTAACCGGCATTCGTCCCCGATCCGACGCGGGGGCGAATGCCAGACCCCGCGCCGGACAACTCGACCACGGACGTCAGGGCCAGCGCCACGCTGCGCGCAGCGGTCTGGTGAACTGGCCGGGGACGTTGCTCAACGGTCGGCCGCAGACACGCGCCGATTTGCAGTTCCAGCTGCGCACGCGTTCTGCCCATGAATTGTGGCTGGTGATCGTCGATGCGTCGGCATCGACCCGTAGGCATCAGTCGCTGAGCGATGCCAAGGGCTTGCTCGCGCAATTGTTCGATGATGCTTATCGTCAGCGCGCACGGCTGGCCTTGCTGACCGCCAGCGGCAGCGCGCCGAAATGGCAGGTGCAAGGATTGAAGGCGTCAAGTGGCTTGCGCACTTGGCTGGAGGCGTTGGGTGCTGGCGGTGGCACGCCGTTGGTGTCAGCGTTGATGCAGGCGCAGCAATGGCTGGTACAGCGACAGAAGCGCTTTCCGGCGGAGCAGCAGCGCTTGCTGGTGGTGACGGATGGGCGTTTGAAAGTCTTGTCGCCGCTGTCGCCGCTGGAGTGTCCGGGATTGTTGATCGACATCGAGCGTGGGCCGATCCGTCTGGCTCGGGCGCGAGAATTGGCGATGGCGCTGAATGTGGATTATCGGCATATCGATGATGTGTGAAGTCTGAACAGGCCTCCTCGCGAGCGGGCTCGCTCCCACAAGGAATGTGAACGCTGCTTTACCTGTGGGAGCGAGCTTGCTCGCGAAGAGGCCACCTCGGTTCAAACGGATATCATCAAAACTTGCAGCGCTGCTCTATGCTCCACCCCAGCCCAATCACAAGGAGTGAATCATGCGGGTACTGGTCGCCAATCCTCAGGACGATTTTCGCGTCAAAGCCTACGCCGGCACCAACGGCGTATTACTCGCCATGGACCTGGCCGAACCCCGCCGCAAAGGCTTGCTCGGGTTTGCCATCGAAAAGCAGCAGGGCGACAAACCGTGGTTGTTCCTGTTCAACAGCCTGACATTTCCCGGCAAGTCGCACACCTTCCCCCAGTATCACGCCACACCCAGCGATAAAGCGCCGCTGCAGAAATTCCGCTGGGCCGATTACGCGGTCAATCCGGGCACGACGATGCACTATCGCGTGCATCTGGCCTACGGCACGGCGGATGCGCCGCAACTGGGCGAATCACTGGAGCTGAGCATCACCAGTGACGACGGCCACCCAGCCAACCAGAGCGTGATCTTCAACCGTGCCGTGGCCGCTAGTCAGGCCTTCCAGCGCAAGTTTCCCGACCTCGACGCGCAGATCAGCGCCAACAAGAACATGCCCATCGAAGCCTGGCCCGACGCGGCACGACTGTGGCTGGAGAACGGACTGCTGGAGCGATTGCTCGGGTACATCGAGCGTGCCGTGGACGCCAATTGGGCGCTGGATATCGCGATTTACGAGTATCAGTTGCAGGCGATCATCGATGCCGTGAACGCGGCGTTCGCCCGAGGGGTACAGGTGCGGGTGCTGTATCACGCCCAGCCTGAGGACCCGGATACAACCCTCAACGAAGCGAACCTTGCCCAATTGCCGGCGGCAAACAAGCGGGGCCGGGTCACTCACAATATTTTTCACGACAAATTCATCGTCCTCAGCCGAGTCGATGGCGCCGGTCAGCGGCAACCGCAGGCCGTGCTGTGCGGCAGCACTAATTTCACCGCCAATGGTGTTTATCGCCAGGCCAATGTGGTGCATACGCTCGACGACGTGATGATTGCCGCGCGGTATTTGCAAGTGTTCGATGAGGTCTGGGCCAACCCCGCCGACGTCGCTGCGACGCGCAGCTGGATCACCGAGCACAACCCGATGGACCCGACACAGGCGCTGTTCGCCGGGTTCTCGCCACGCAGCGGTGGTGGTGATTTGCGTGAGTTTGTCGAGATCATCGAGGCGGCCAGGAAGGACGTGCTGTTCGTCACCGCGTTCACCTTGCCGGACGCGATCCTCAACGCGCTGCTCGGCAAGCCCCATGACGACATTCTGCGTTACGGTCTGCAGAACACCGCCAGCCGCATCACCGGATTTCACGCCGATCGCACCGCCGAGTTCGCCGCCACAGCTTTGCTCAACACTGGGCTGGAAGGCTGGCTGAAAGAAAACATGAAAGGCCAGAAGGGCAACCTGCTGGTGCACACCAAAGCGGTGGTCACCGACTTCACCACCGATACACCGACCATCATCAGCGGCAGCCACAACCTCAGCACCTCGGCCAGTAACGGCAATGACGAAAATTACCTGATCATTCGAGGCGATACCGACCTGGCGGACCGCTATGGCCTGGAATTGCTGCGGTTTTATGAGCATTACCGCTTTCGCTATTTCGCGAAAAAACTCGAGTTGAAGCAGGTGAGTCCCTTGGCGGTGGATGACAGCTGGACCCACGATTATTACGTCGAGGGGGATTTGCGCCAGCTGTCGCGGTTGCGCTTTGCCGGACGATGACAGCCAACCGTAGGAGCTGCCGCAGGCTGCGATCTTTTGACTTTGTTTTTTTAAGGTCAAGATCAAAAGATCGCAGCCTTCGGCAGCTCCTACAAGGGGGGGCGGTGGGCTGTTGATACAGATTTTGAAATGATTTGCCGCTGTAGAAAATGTGCCCTGAGCCTGTACGCTCCAAGGCCATTTTTCATTCAGGATTTGCATGAACACCCTCTTGGAGCCTCCCAGTCGCATTTTCTCCTCGCGCCATGGCGCGGTCTTGACGCACTCGCAGTATCCGGTTTTCCGACTCCCGACTATCGTTGACAACGCGGCTTCAGAGCCTTCGCGTTGCACTTTGCCGTGCCCGGCAGCCTGAATTCACTGAAGAGAGATCGAGACATTTTATGGAATGGTTAGCGGATCCCACGGCCTGGTTAGGCCTGTTGACTCTGATCGTGCTGGAACTGGTGCTGGGTATCGACAACCTGGTGTTCATCGCCATCCTGGCAGACAAGCTGCCACCGCATCAGCGCGACCGTGCGCGGATCATCGGCTTGTCGCTGGCGCTGATTATGCGCCTGGGCCTGTTGGCGAGTATTTCCTGGCTGGTGACTCTCACACAGCCGTTGTTCGAGGTGTTCGACAAGAGCTTCTCCGGTCGTGACCTGATCATGCTGTTCGGTGGTGTGTTCCTGCTGTTCAAGGCGACGATGGAGTTGCACGAACGACTTGAGGGGCACGTCGGCCAGCGCTCGACCAATGCCGCTTACGCATTGTTCTGGCCGATCGTCGCGCAGATCGTGGTGCTCGACGCGGTGTTCTCTTTGGACGCGGTAATCACTGCAGTCGGTATGGTGGATGAACTGGCGGTGATGATGATCGCGGTGATCATTTCCATTGCTCTGATGATCGTGGCCAGCAAGCCGCTGACCCGCTTCGTCAATGCGCACCCGACGGTGATCATGCTGTGTCTGGGCTTTTTGATGATGATCGGTTTTGCCCTGACGGCCGAAGGCCTGGGTTTCCACATCCCGAAAGGTTATCTGTACGCAGCCATCGGCTTCTCGATCCTGATCGAGGTGTTCAACCAGATCGCTCGTACTCGACGCAAGCGCTCGATGCAAGGCATGCGGCCGATGCGTGAGCGCACGGCGCATGCGGTGATGCGCTTGCTGGGCGGACGCAAGCTGGCGGTGGAGGAGGTCGGCGAGGAAATCTCCGACCTGCTGGATGACGGCGAAACCCCGAGTTCGGAGCTGTTCGACCGTCGTGAGCGAGTGATGATCAGCGGTGTGCTGCAACTGGCCGAGCGGCCGATTCGCAACCTGATGACCGTGCGCGCCGACGTCGACACCATCGATCTGGCCGACGACGCCGAAACGATTCGCACAAAATTGATGCACTCGTCGTATTCGCGTCTGCCGCTGATTCGTGACGGCGCGGTGGATGAGCCGCTGGGCTTCGTGCACAAGAAGGAATTGCTCAAGGAATACCTGGCCGGTACCGAGCCGAATCTGGAGCATCTGGCGCGCAAGACCATCAACCTGCTCGACAGCTATTCGATTCTCAATGCGCTGGAGCAGATGCGCACGGCGTCGACCCACATCGCCTTCGTGGTCAACGAATTCGGTGACTTCGTTGGCGTGTTGACCATGACCGACATCCTCGAATCGATTGCCGGCGAACTGCCCGATGCCAGCGAAATCGAAGGCCCGGACGTGATCGAGGAGCAGGACGGGTTCATCGTCAACGGCGCATTGAACCTGACCCGTGTTCGCCAGCGCACCGGGTTTGGCGCTGAGCCGACCGAGGACTATCAGACCTTGGCCGGACTGGTGATGAGCCTGCTGGACCGCTTGCCAATGAAGGGGGATCGCCTGCAGTACGAAGGTTGGCAGATGACCGTGGTGGCCGTGGAAGAGCGACGGGTGACGCGGGTGTCGCTGGCGCGGGACGCTGCTGTGTAATGCTTTGCTGTCTTGCCGGCCCCATCGCCAGCAGGCTGGCTCCCACATTGGTCTGTGTACCTGCACATTCCCTGTGGGAGCGAGCCTGCTCGCGAATGCAATCTGTCCTGCGCCACAAAATCACTGATGAAAAGTGAAGCGATCCTTGCCCGTATGCTTTGACTGATACAACGCATCGTCCGCCTTGATCAGCGCCTGATTCAAGGTATCGCCATCCTCCACCCGCGCCACACCCACGCTGATCGTGACCGGGTACTGCGTCGGTTGTTCGCGCACCACCCGGCACAACTCGCCAGCCAGCGCCTCGACATCCTCGCGCCGCACACCCGTCAGGTAAATTGCAAACTCTTCGCCACCCAGACGCGCGAAATCGTGCTGCGCCATCACCGTTTTGATATCGGCGGCCACGCGTTTCAGCACTTCATCGCCGATGTCGTGACCGTACACATCATTCACTTTCTTGAAGTTATCGATGTCGATCATCGCCAGGTAATGGTCGTGCTCGCGAGGGACAGCCTGCAGGTGTTTTTGCGCCATTGTCATGAACGATCGACGATTGGGGATTTCGGTCAGCGTGTCGTTATAGGCCTGATCCAGCAGCAGCCGGGACATGATGTAGTTGTAGAGCTTGGCCTCACGCAGTTTGAGAAAGGTGTAGATCGTCAACGAGCAGAGAAACACGCTGTAGCAAGCGGTCATCACGCCACGCAGCTCAATCAGGGTAGTGGGGGTGTTGATGAACGGGTTGAGAACCAGCCAGATGATCACTTGCGTCGCAAAGAACGCCCAGCGACTCAGTGGCAACACCGAGACGCTATACAGCATGCTGGCCGCAGCGAGTACCAGCCAGGAGCTATGAACGGCAGGCGGGATGCCGGTGACGATCAATCGCACGCCAACGGTAAGGCCGAGTACGAACAGCAGCGTGATCACGTCAAAATACCGGGCCTTGCGGGTGAAGCCCAGCACCACGGTCAGCGTTGCAAAGAACGTGACGAAGGCCATCGAGCGCCAGGTGAAGCCCTGTTCACCGAGGAAACTGACGACCAGATCGAACACCAGCCAGATCGCAATACTGGCGGCGTAGATCAGCAGGCTGAACGTGTGCAGCCGTTCGAATTCATGCTGGATGAACTCGACCCGCAACTCGGCGGGCGCGGTTTTTTTCAGTACCTGCTCTTCAATGAGTTTGTACATTGCTGCTTTGCTGTTTGCGCTGGTTGTCGAGGATCACCCGGCCCCACGGGCGGTAACGCAGGGAAAATACCGCGCTGGCGTGGCAGCCTGTGGAGGTCGCATCGGGCGGCGCAGGTTCGGCACGAAACGGCTGGCCCTCGGCACTGACCTGCCGAAACGCCTCGCGCACGATGCCCACGGAGCAGGGCAGTGCATTGGCGTAACCGCTGCGTACCACCGGTGACAGTTTCTTGGTGCCAGCGCCATCCTGCCACCACACCTGAATCCCGACGGCGCTCAGTTCGCCCAGCCATTGCCCGTTTACCCCCGGCGCGAGTTTGCCGGCGCTGAATGCACTGATGTGCAACGGTGCATCGAGCTTGCTGGCGAAATCCTTGAGCTGGCGTTGCAATATGGCTCGGCGATCTGTCGCCAAAAAGTGGAAGTCGTCCAGCTCCAGTGGCAGATACCAGCCACTGACCGGCAGCTTCCAGTCCTCGCGCAATGTTTGCTGTTGCGCCAGTGACTGGCCCAACTGTGCCTGCCAGTAAGTGCCGAGACCGGCACTGTCGAGTTCGTCGATGCGCTGGTAATAGGCCGGATCCATCTTCAACCCGAGCACCAGCTGCAAGCCTTGTTGTTGCGCCAGTTTCAGACTGTTGGCGAGCCAGCCACTGGCGCCGCCAAAGTCCGAATCACCATAGGCTGTCCACTGCACGATCACGCTGCGGGCACCCTGACGCGCGGTGTCCTGCCAGATTTGCTGCCACTGAGCCTGACTGAGGCTGGCATCGACATTCAGCGGTTGGTAAAACACACGCTCGTCGGCACGCACGACAACTGCGCCAAGCAGCAGACAGAAAAACATCATCCAGCGCGCCATCAGAAATTCCACTCCACGCCCAGTAACACACCGTTGCCACCGTCATACAGATTGCCGCCCAGCGATTGCTGGTACTCGGTGCGCACCGTCAATTTCGAGCGGTAAGCGTTGTAGCGATCATCGTCGTACCACCATTGCCAGCGCAGGCCGACCCCGGTGCGCAGGTCCTGGCGCCAGTCGTTGCTCGGGTCCTGACTGGCGAATTCGAGAAAGCCGTACGGCATGATTGTCTGCGCGGCGTTGGACGGCAGCTTCCACGCATGCCCTTGCTGGAAACGCGACAGCCACTGATGGTCGCCAGCCTTGGTCCACCACGCGGCATCCAGGTAGAGAAAACGCTCATCCCAGTCGCTTTCATCAACGCGCCAGTCGTTGCGGTACTGGCCCTGATCGAGGAACGAGGCTGTGGCGCGCAACAGGTAGTCGGTGGTGGTGCGGCCGTCCTGGCGATGATCGTCGAGCTGATCCGAAAGTTTGTGCGGATTGATCATCTGCCCAAGGCTCAGGCCGTGGTTATCTTGATCATCGAACTGGCTCTGCTTGTAGATCTCGGCATAGAGGTTGATGTTCTGCGTACCCCACGGCTTGTAGCGCAGACCAACCCCCGCCGCAGCGGATTCAGCGTAGCTGGAGCGGCTCTGACCACCGAGCAGAACCCGCCCGTAGACTGACAGCGTGCTGCCCGCGCGACTCGGTTCTTCGCCCAGCGCGTGGTCCCACATCGCCACTTGCACGTTCTGCGAGCTGGCACTGCGGCGTGTACCTTTGCTGTTGTCGTCGCGCAGGAAATCGTTGGTCGAGACCCCTGCCGGCGACCAGGTGCTGGCGAGGGTGAAGCTGTCACGACGCGACAGGGTTTCGTGGGCGCGACGCTGGCGGTAGCGCCGGGCTTCCATGCTGCCGTCTTCGTCGTCGGCGGCAACCGGGTTCTGCTCCAGATCAATGACCCGACGCAGTTCCTTGCGGGCCGAGGCGCTGTCTTCGACTTCGTCATAACGCCACGCCAGGGTTTCGCCGAGACGATAATCCTCGGGAAAATCCCGGGTGGCCTGCTGCAGGTACGGAATCGCCCGGGCGCGTTCTTCGCGAGTCGGCGCGCCGGACAGGCGCATACCGTAATCGGCGCGGTAACGCGGCTTGTCCGGCTCACGGCGTACCGCTTCCGCCAGCCACGCATTGCTTTGCGCCAGGTCGCCGGCCTTTTGTGCGGTGACAGACGCGGCATAGAAATGCCCGGCATCCGGCGCTTGCTGCAAGGCCTGACGCTGGCGCTGCAAGGCTTGGGCATGATCGCCACGGGCATCGGCAATCGCTGCGCCGAGCGCCCATTCGTTGGCACCGCGAGTCCTGCTTTGTTGCCAGTAACCCTCGGCAGCCTGGCTGTCACCGGCATTCAGCGCGCTACGGCTGGCGGTCAGGCGGGCGTTGTCGCTGAGTTCGGCGGCAGGAATGCTGCGCCAGATCGCCAAGGCACCTGCGGAATCGCCCGCAGCTTCCAGTGCGTAGGCCAATGGCAAACGGCTGCTGCGGTCACCGAGTTTTTCCGCTTGCTGGTAATAAACCACCGCTTCACCGGGGCGATCCGGCATGGCGCAACGGCCGAGCGCACGATAATCGCCAGCGGCTTGCGGGTGATTGCCAAGCGCTTGCTGAACAGCATTGCACTGACCGTTTTCCGCCAGTTGCGCAAGCAATTGGCCGCGAGTGGCACCGTCGATATGACGGATCAGTAATGCCATCCGCTGCTGCTGTGCGGGCGTGGTCTGTTTGGCTGACGCGTAGATTCCGGCCAGACGCTGCAGCGCGGTGCCTGGCAGGCGTGCGCCGAAGCGGTCATAGGCGTTTTCCAGCAGTTCCTGAGCGTGGGCACGATCACCGCTGTCGAGTGCGAGGAAACTGGCCTGATTCAGCGACGCCAGATCGCCGGTCTGACGGTAGTGGTATTCCCACAGCGTTTGCTCCTCGGTGCGGCGCCCCATGGTTTGGGCCAGTTGCGCGCGGCGTTTGACCACAGCCGGGGTCTGTTGTTGCCCGGCGAGCCAGACCATGACCTTGCTGCTCTGGCCCTGTTCCTGCCAGACATCGAGCAGTTGCGCCTGTCGCCGACTATCCCACGGTTGCGGCAACGTCGTACTCTGCAGCAGATCGGTGGCTTGCAGGCGCTGGGCGAGCACCAGCCACGCTTGTGGATCATCGCTTGGCTGGCAACTGCGCAGTTGTGTCAGTGCGGCTTCAGGGTCGTGACGCGACAACCAGTCGGCGGTTTCCAGGCAGGGGCGCTGCAGGTCGTTGCTCAGGCGTTGAACGCTGGGCACATCGTCGGTCTGGCGTGCCAGTTCCCACAGCCGCTGGCGTTGCGCCGGATCCGCCAGGTCTTCGGCTGGCAGTGACTGCAACCAGCGCTGAGCCTGTTGATCGTGGCCCATGGCGATGGCACGGTCGACCATCGCCAGGCGCACCTTGCGCGCGGCTGCAGGACTTGGTGCCTGTTGCAACAGTTGTTGCAGCGGTTTTTCGTCCAGTCGCTGCACATAGGCGTTGGCCAGACGTTGCCAGCCCTCGGCATCCAGTTGGTTGCGCGCCGCGAGCGGTGCCAGTTGCTCGATGGTGCCGCTCCAGTCACGCAGTTGCTCTGACCAGTTGGCGCGGGCCAGACGCAAGATGTTGTCGTCGCCCTTGGGCGCCAGTTGCGCCAGCCAGTCGTGGGCCTTGGCCGCGCCACCGAATTTAGCCAGGCTCAAGCTGTAGGCCTGCCACAGGCGCACGCGGTCGTTAAGGTCGCTGGTCGCCATCCATTGCTCGACCTGGGTGCTGCTCGGCGGATCCTGTTCGATCCAGGTCAGGCGCAGGTCGAGAGTGGCTGCGCTGTCGCGTTCCGGCAACGCTTCGACGGCGTCCTTGTAACGGCGTTGCTTGGCCAGGGCGTCCACCAGCAGCGCCCGAGCTTCATCATTTTTTGGAACCTTCTCCAGCAGGTGGCGCATCAGGCGTTCGACTTCTTTCCAGTTGCCTTTCTTCGCTTCGCGGTAGCTGCGGTCCATGTACGGATAGCTGCGGAACTGTTCGAAATCGCTCAGCGGCGCGGCTTGCAGCGGGTAGGCGCTGCTCAGACCGAGCAGCAGACTGCCCATCAACAAGGTATGACGATGTACTGGTTTCATGCGACCTCCCGGACGATGCGGTAAGCCGCTTGTTGTTCACTGGCCTGATCGGCCAGGGCTTGCTGGAGTACTTCCTCAGTGATCATGCCGCGGGAAATCAAGTGTTCACCGAGGGACATCTTGTCCGCGTCGAAATCGATCAGTGCCTGATTGAACAGGGTCGGCGGCACCATGCCGCGCACCTGCAGCAGATTGCCGAGCAACACCTGATGGCGGCTCACCCGTTCCAGCAGGGCTTCGTCGTCCTGATGACGTTCGAGCACTTGCAGCATATGAAGCACTTCCTCATTTTGCCGGGGACTGGCGTACCAGTAGCGAATCCCCAGCGTCACGCGGCCCTGTGGTGCCAGTCGGCAGCGCACCGGGCGTTTCAATTGGCGACTGATGGCGCCGAGCGAAACCTGGCTGACCGGGCCTTCGGAGGCCAGCACCAGAGTCTCGCCTTCCTCGGCGACCGGCAGCACGCCGTAGTGGGTCGCAACCCGGCGCGGCACGGCTTCGATCAGACGTTTATCGAGCTTGAACGGATTGAGCGGTGCCCATTCCAATTCGAGCTGTTCGGCCAGTTCTTGCACCAGTTGGGTGCTGTTGATGTACTCACGCAGCAGCAGTTCACGGCCCAGACGGCGACGCACGGGGCTGGTGATCGCGGCTTCGAGTTGCTCTTCGGTGAGCAGGCCTTTATCCACCAGTCGGTGACCCAAGGGGGTACGCTGGGCCTTGGTCAATGCCGGAAATTCGTGGGTTGTCTTGTCCCAGGCTACGCGCCGCGAATCGCCCATCTCCATGACCTGACGCAGCGCGCGCAGGTTGGCGAAGAAGTTGACGAAGTTGCTCCACATCATGCGGGGTGCCGAGAGCAGGCCCTCGACCAGCCCGTAATAACGGGTAACGAACCAACCGCGCTGAAACAGCCGGTTGAGCAGCATGAAGCCGTTGAGCCATAGCAATACCGAGAGCAGCGAGCTGTCGGAGAGAATCGATGGATAGCGCCACGAGTCGGGCGAAATCACCGTAATCAGCCACATCGCGATCAGCACCACGAACAGCAGGTTGACCAGAAAACTCAACATGTAGGCGATCAGGCCGCGACGGTCACGCCACAGGAAGTAGTTGAGCAGGCCCTTGCGGCTCCAGCCGAGGTTTTTCGTGCCCTGAAAGACGATGCCGACGATCCAGCGCGATTTCTGCCGGATCGCATGTTGCAGGTCGCGAGGAAAATGCTCGCGCACGCAGATCACTTGGGAGAACTCGCGGTTCATGCCGAGCACCCACGGTTGCTCCAGTGCCAGCTTCGGATCACTGACCGAGTAACGGGCAAAGATGCACTTCATGCCTTTTTGCTTCAGGCGGAAGCCGATGTCGTAGTCCTCGGTGAGACTCTGCACATCGAAGGCGATGCCGTCGCCGTCTTCGAGCAGGGCGCTGATCGCCTTGCGACTGAAGCAGGTGCCGACCCCGGCGCTCGGCACCTGGCCGGTCAGCGCTTCGCGGACGATGACGTCTTTGCCGTGGTTCTCGGCGAACTCGTCGACATAGTGCCCGGCGGTAAAACCTTTCCATTCGGGGGCGTAGGGGTAGACCGGGATCTGAATCAGGTCCTTGTTCGGCAGCAGATAGTTGAACAGGCGCAATTCCATCGGCGAAATCACGTCTTCGGCGTCGTGCAGGATGAAGCCGGCGAACTGGATTTTCGCCTCGCTTTCAAAGCGCAAAATCGCGTCGATGATGTTGTTCAGGCAGTCGGCCTTGCTGGTCGGGCCGGGGCGGGCGCAGACCACTTTGTGCACGTTGGGGTAGTGCTGGCAGACCGCGTCGACGTCGGCCTGGGTTTCGGCGTCGTTGGGGTAGGTGCCGACGAAAATCTGATAGTTCTCGTAATCGATGGTCGAGGCTGCCAGTCGTGCCATTTCGCCGACCACACCGACTTCATTCCACGCCGGTACCATGATTGCCAGCGGCTTTTCGGGAATGGTGTAGAGCCGCTGTTCGTCGGCGCGCTCGAATTTTTCGTAGATCCGCCAGCGTCGGATCAGCTTGCGGAACCAGTAGACCAGGTCGATGAACAGGTCATCCAGACCGAGGAAGAACATCAACAGGGCGAGGCCAATCGCCACATATTTAAGAGCAAACAGCACGTACGCAAAGAAGTCGACCCAACCCAGACTCATACGTCGGTACCCGCCGCCGAGCGAGCGCTCAGCCAGGCGTGGAGGCGGGTGGCGATCAGTTCACTGGCGTGGCCGTCGCCATAAGGAAAGTGCACGCGACTCATGCGGGTGTAGGTGTCTTTGTCGTCCAGTAAACGGCTGGACTCTTCGACGATACGTGCCTTGTCTGTTCCCACCAGCAGCATGGTGCCGCTTTCCAGCACCGACGGCCGTTCGGTCACATCGCGTAGCACCAGCAACGGTTTGCCGATGGCCGGCGCTTCTTCCTGTACACCACCGGAATCGGTGAGGATGAAATGCGCCCGACCCATCAACCAGACAAAATTCGGGTAGTCCTGCGGGGCGATCAGATAGATGTTGGGTTTGTCCGAGAGAGTGCCATACACCACTTCCTGCACCAGCGGGTTGAGGTGTACCGGGTAGACAAACTGTACTTGCGGGTAACGCTCGGCGAGTTCGGCCAGCGCCTGACAGATGTTGCGAAAGCCATCGCCGATGTTTTCCCGGCGATGGCTGGTGATCAGGATCATCCGGCGTTGATCATCGAGTACAGCCAGCGGCGAGTCTGCGGCGGGCTGCCAGTGGGTTTGTTGCTGGTGATCGCGCATCCACAGCAAGGCATCGATCACGGTATTGCCGGTGATCTCGATGTTGTCCTCGGGCACGCCTTCGCGCAGGAGATTGGCAGCTGTCTTTGAGGTCGGCGGGAAATGCAGGTCGGCGATCACCCCGGTCAGACGCCGATTGGCTTCCTCCGGCCAGGGGGCGCGCAGGTTGCCGGTGCGCAGGCCCGCTTCGACGTGGCCGATCGGCAATTGGCGATTGAACGCGGCGAGGGCGGCGATGAAGCTGGTAGTGGTGTCACCGTGTACCAGCACGATGTCCGGTTTGATGCGTTCGTAGGCCTGGTCGAGCTGTCCGAGCAGGTTCTGCGAGAGGCCGTTGATGGTCTGGCCCTGAGTCATCACTTGCAGGTCTTCGTCGACCGTCAGTTCAAAGGCGTCGAGCACTTGGGTGAGCATCTCCCGATGCTGGCCGGTGGAACAGATGTTCAGTTGGATGTCAGGCCACTGACGCAGAACCCGGGCCAACGGGGCCATTTTGATGGCCTCCGGACGAGTACCGAAAACCATCATGACTTTGAACGACATTGACCCCTCCTGGGACATGGCAACGCCGGGCGAAAACGCCGCGAGCGTGTGTTCTCTTGCTGAGAAATAAAGAAAAGCAGCCGGAAGGGAGCTTGTCCAATCCGGCGCGAGGCTTGTGTGTTACCGATGATTTGGAACGAAAGTGCCATCGATTGAATGGCACTTAGGTGGCACTTTCAGCAAAAGTTCCGCTGACGTGGGCGAGGGAGGGTGCAGAGGGTACGCAGGGTATGACGCAGCCAGAGCAGATCATGCTGTGGCTGGCGGGCCAGGGCAGGCGCTTTGGTTCTGCCGATGTGTCGGGCGAAATCTTCACTTAATGTTTCTGCCGTGCCGATGCCTTTGAGCTTCTTCATGAGTTTGCCGTTCTTGTAGAACAGCACGGTCGGCGTGCCGGTAACCAGCGGATGACGCGGCGACTCACGGGTATTGAGCATGTAAATGTTGGCCCGCAGCCGATACGGCTCGGCCACCTCGCGAAACACCGGCCCGGCCCATTCGCAGGCGGGGCAGTGATCGTTGGCGAAGTACAGGATCACCGGACGCCAGGTTTTCAGGGCTTTGCGGTAGATCGGAGCCAAGCGGGAAGACGTGGTCATCGTGCTCACTGTTATCTCCTTTTCAGTGACCATCCGAGAACGATTTCGAAAGTTAAGAGCAGAAACCAAAGCGTGTCTACTGTCAGACCTGACAGGTGTGCGAATACTTTTTTGAGCGTTGAATGAATGAGCCGCTTCCTGAGCACATTGATTCCCGATGACGCACGGAGGTGTTCGACTCAATGAAAGGACTTGCAAACATGAGTGCAGAAAATCTGATTCTCAATGGTGATTTTTCTCAAGGCGAAAAGCACTGGCAAATTCATAAACCCGTTCACAATCCAAAAGCGAAGGCCGAGTTCCGTGACGGTTATTGTCATGTAGAGTGGGGTGTCTTGGTGAGCCAAACAGTGGAACTGGAAATCGGCAAGTACCGTCTGAGCTTTGAATCTCTTTTTCGCGAGGCTTCCGAGAGCTACGTGAATCTGGCTCTGGAGATGACGGGTTACCGACAAGAACTAAAAATTCAGCCTGGGAGGGATTACTCGCACACCGCAATCGAGTTTGAGGTTACTAAAGTTGCAGAGGGTAAAAAGGATTGGTTTTCGTTGGGGATGAATGGGCACCAGGCCGGCGGGAAGTTTCGCAAGATCAAGCTCGTTCAGATTTCTTGACCCTTAACGAATGAAGCGCAGGGTAAGAAGCTGATTCTCACATAAAAGAGCTCGTCGGGATCGGATTCAATCCAATCCGATCCCGGCAACACCGAAAGGGTGCTAAGTGCTCACCAAACGTGTCACCAATGCCCAACTTTGTTGCCAATCGTAGCGCTGGATTTCCCTGCGTCCGCGTACCCAGTTTATCTCCAAAATGTAACTCACTGATTCAAAGTACGTTTTTATCTATGAGACGGTCACCGCTTCCTGTGGCACACTTTCTGCTGTCTATTCCGTAGTAACAAACCGTGTTCCGGTATAGCGGAATAAACATCATCTGGAGTGCTTGCCATGCATCGCCGTCCTTCGTTGTTCAAAGCGTGTGTTTTCGTTCTTGCGGCTTCGTCCGCTGTGATGGGCATGGCCCAGGCAGCCGATAGCAAGCTCGACAGTGTTCTGGCCCGTGGCAAATTGATTGTCGGCACTGGCAGCACCAATGCGCCGTGGCACTTTCAGGGGGCGGACGGCAAGTTGCAGGGCTTTGATATTGATATCGCCAGGATGGTGGCCAAAGGACTGTTCAATGACCCGAGCAAGGTCGAGTTCGTCGTGCAGTCGTCCGATGCGCGGATTCCCAATCTGCTGACCGACAAGGTCGACATGAGCTGCCAGTTCATCACCGTTACCGCCAGTCGTGCGCAGCAAGTGGCGTTCACCCTGCCGTACTACCGCGAAGGTGTTGGCCTGCTGCTGCCGGCCAACAGCAAGTACAAGGAAATCGAAGACCTGCAGGCCGCTGGCGACAGCGTCACCGTGGCCGTGCTGCAAAACGTCTACGCCGAAGAATTGGTGCATCAGGCGCTGCCCAAGGCCAAGGTCGATCAGTACGACAGTGTCGACCTGATGTATCAGGCGGTGAACTCCGGCCGCGCCGACACCGCCGCCACCGACCAGTCCTCGGTCAAATACCTGATGGTGCAGAACCCTGGCCGCTACCGTAGCCCGACCTACGCCTGGAGCCCACAAACCTACGCCTGTGCAGTCAAGCGCGGCGATCAGGACTGGCTGAACTTCGTCAACACCGCCCTGCATGAAGCCATGACCGGCGTCGAGTTCCCGACTTACGCGGCCTCCTTCAAGCAATGGTTCGGTGTCGACCTGCCGTCGCCGGCCATCGGTTTCCCAGTCGAATTCAAATGATCCCGTGAGAGCGGGGCGCCTGAATCGCCCCGCTCAAGGTACTGCTGACCATGAACTATCAGTTGAACTTTGCCGCCGTATGGCGCGATTTCGACACCTTGCTGGCGGGGCTCGGTCTGGGTCTCGAACTGGCGCTGGTGTCGATCGCCATCGGCTGCGTGATCGGCCTGCTGATGGCGTTTGCCTTGCTGTCGAAGCATCGCGCCTTGCGGGTGCTGGCCTCGGTGTACGTCACGGTGGTGCGTAACACGCCGATTCTGGTGTTGATTCTGTTGATCTACTTTGCCTTGCCAAGCCTGGGCATTCGTCTGGACAAGATCCCGTCGTTCATCATCACGCTGTCGCTGTATGCGGGTGCTTATCTGACCGAAGTGTTCCGTGGCGGTTTGCTGAGCATTCCCAAAGGCCAGCGTGAAGCCGGGCTGGCGATCGGACTCGGTGAGTGGCAGGTCAAGGCCTACGTCACCGTGCCGGTCATGCTGCGCAACGTGTTGCCGGCGCTGTCGAACAACTTCATCTCGCTGTTCAAGGACACCTCGCTGGCCGCCGCGATTGCGGTGCCGGAGCTGACCTATTACGCGCGCAAGATCAACGTCGAAAGCTACCGGGTGATCGAAACCTGGCTGGTGACCACGGCGTTGTATGTCGCGGCCTGTTACCTCATTGCCATGCTGCTGCGTTACCTCGAGCAGCGTCTGGCAATCCGCCGATAGGAGGCTGCGATGTACGAATCTCCCAGTTGGTTGCATGAATTGTGGGTGGCACGCGAGACGTTGCTGCAAGGCTTTCTGACCAGCGTGCAGGTGTCGGCGCTGGCGATTCTGTTCGGCACATTGCTCGGGGTTGTCACCGGTCTGATGCTGACTTACGGCAAGTTCTGGATGCGCGCGCCGTTCCGCTTTTATGTCGACATTATTCGCGGCACGCCGGTGTTTGTACTGGTGCTGGCCTGCTTCTACATGGCGCCGGCGCTGGGCTGGCAGATCAGCGCGTTTCAGGCCGGTGCGCTGGGCCTGACGCTGTTTTGCGGCTCGCACGTTGCCGAGATCGTGCGCGGTGCCTTGCAGGCATTGCCACGGGGGCAGATGGAGGCGAGCAAGGCGATCGGCCTGACGTTTTATCAATCCCTCGGTTATGTGCTGCTGCCCCAGGCGTTGCGGCAGATCCTGCCGACCTGGGTCAACTCGTCCACCGAAATCGTCAAGGCTTCGACCTTGCTCTCGGTGATCGGCGTCGCTGAATTGCTGCTCAGTACCCAACAGATCATCGCCCGGACCTTCATGACCCTGGAGTTCTACCTGTTCGCCGGTTTTCTGTTCTTCGTCATCAACTACGGCATCGAATTACTCGGCCGGCACATTGAAAAGCGGGTGGCCCTGCCATGACTCAAGCTCAAGTTTCCAACGTTCAGCACGCTCAGCCGCTGCTGGACATCCGTGGCCTGCACAAGCAGTACGGCGCAGTCGAAGTGCTCAAGGGCGTCGACCTGAGCATGCAGCGCGGTAACGTCGTGACGCTGATCGGCTCCAGCGGTTCGGGCAAGACCACCTTGCTGCGCTGCGTGAACATGCTCGAAGAGTTTCAGGGCGGGCAGATCCTGCTTGATGGCGAGTCCATCGGCTATGACGAGGTCGGCGGTAAACGCGTGCGTCATGCGGAAAAAGTCATCGCCCGCCATCGCGCCATGACCGGCATGGCCTTCCAGCAATTCAACCTGTTCCCGCATCTGACAGCCCTGCAGAACGTCACCCTCGGTCTGCTCAAGGTAAAGAAAATGCACAAGGACGAAGCCGTGGTGCTGGCCGAGAAATGGCTGGAGCGGGTCGGCCTGCTGGAACGGCGCAATCACTTTCCCGGGCAGTTGTCCGGCGGGCAGCAACAGCGCGTGGCGATTGCCCGGGCGATTGCGATGAACCCGAGCCTGATGCTGTTCGACGAAGTCACCTCGGCCCTCGACCCGGAGCTGGTCGGTGAAGTGCTTAACGTGATCAAGGGTCTGGCCGAAGACGGCATGACCATGTTGCTGGTGACCCACGAGATGCGTTTCGCCTTCGAGGTCTCGGACAAGATCGTGTTCATGAATCAGGGGCGCATCGAAGAGCAGGGGCCGCCCAAGGAACTGTTCGAACGCCCGCAATCACCGCGTCTGGCTGAGTTTCTCAAGAGCACGCGGTTCTAATTTTTGCTTTGTAATCAGGAGAAGTACCCATGAGCATTACTCGATACGGCACCGGCAGCACCGCCGCTGGCGGTCAGCCACGTCCCTTCGCGCGCGCGGTTGAAGCGGATGGCTGGCTGCACGTGTCCGGCCAGGTGCCGGCGGTGGATGGCGAGATCATCGTTGGTGGTATCGTCGAGCAGACCCACCAGACCATGAAAAACCTGATCGCGATTCTCGAAGAGGCCGGTTATGGCCTGGAAGATGTGGTGCGGGCCGGCGTATGGCTGGACGATCCACGGGATTTCAGCAGTTTCAACAAGGTCTTCGGCGAGTACTTCAAACCCGAGCACGCCCCGGCACGGGCCTGTGTGCAGGCGAGCATGATGGTCGATTGCAAGGTCGAGATCGACTGCATCGCCTACAAGAAAAAGGTTTGAGTGATGGCTGCCCCTCACCCTAACCCTCTCCCGGAGGGAGAGGGGACTGGTCTGTATCGATGCGAATTTTGCGTATGACGCTTACATTTGCATCGATACGGTCAGGCTCCCTCTCCCTCCGGGAGAGGGCGGGGGGTGAGGGCCTCGATCCAACTGACACAACACCTCAGGCCAGTTACCATCCCGGCACTTCTTATGGGAACCACTGACATGACCGAAGACACCATCAAACGCCGGGCCCGTGGTCTGGACCGGGCGTTCGATATCCTCGATTTCCTCAAGGAGATTGGCCAGCCGCTGCGTCCGAACGACATTGCCAATGGCATCGGCAGCCCGAAATCCACGGTCTACGAACTGGTGGCATCGCTGCTGGAACGACGGATTCTGGAGCCGGTGGGCAAGGACGGTCACGTCTATCTCGGTCGCCAGTTGTACTTCCTCGGGCAGGCGCATCTGCGCCATTTCGACCTCAGTCGCGAGGCCGATCACGCCTTGCAGGAAATCGTCAGCCAGACCCGGGAAACCGCGCAGATGTGCCTGCTCAACGGGCGCAAATACACGGTGGCATTGATGAAGGAGGGCGAGCGGCACTTCCGTATTTCTTCCGACATCGGCGAAAACGCGCCGATCCCGTGGACCGCGTCCGGACGCCTGCTGCTGGCGCATTTGAGCGACCAGCAGATCATCGACCTGATCGACGAGGACGACTACATCCTGCCCGACGGCGAACGCCTGCCGCTGGAACGCTTTCTGGCGGAGATCCGGCAGGCCGGCATCGACGGTTTCTTCTCCTTCGACAGCGTGGCCGACACCTTCACCCATTGCTTTGCTGCTCCGGTCAAAGACCCCAGTGGCATCGCCATCTGCACCCTGTGCATCGTCGCCCCACGGGCCGATGCGAAGAACAATTACGACGACTATCGCCGGGTGCTGATCGAGAGCGCCAACAGCCTCGCCCGGCGCATCAACGAATAACCGCGGCTGCCTGCGGCCGCGAATGAATGCGAGGAGTTTGACCATGACGACTGCCATCAATACCGCTGTGGAAAAGGGCGACGCTGCCATTGGCGCGCAGCTTGTGCGTGACGTCAGCCTGCCGGCGCTGGTGCTGCACCGCGAGGCGCTGGAGCACAACATTCGCTGGATGCAGAAGTTTGTCAGCGACAGCGGCGCCGAGCTCGCGCCCCACGGCAAGACCAGCATGACCCCGGCGCTGTTCCAGCGTCAGCTCGACGCTGGCGCGTGGGGTATCACCCTCGCGAGCGCCACCCAGACCCGCGCCGCATACGCCCAAGGTGTACGCCGGGTGCTGATGGCCAACCAACTGGTCGGCACGCCGAACATGGCGCTGATCGCCGATCTGCTGGCCGATGTCGATTTCGATTTCTACTGCATGGTCGATCACCCGGACAACGTCGCCGATCTCGGCGCGTACTTCGCTTCGCGCGGGGTCAAGTTGAACGTGATGATCGAGTACGGCGTGGTCGGTGGCCGTTGCGGTTGCCGCAGTGAGCAGGAAGTCATCGAACTGGCCAAGGCGATCAACGCACAACCGGCGCTGGCCCTGACTGGCATCGAAGGTTACGAAGGGGTGATCCACGGTGATCACGCGGTCAGCGGCATTCGTGAATTCGCCGCGTCGCTGGTGCGCCTGGCGGTGCAGTTGCAGGACAGCGGCGCGTTTGCCATTGCCAAGCCGATCATCACTGCCTCGGGGTCGGCGTGGTACGACCTGATCGCCGAGTCGTTCGAGGCGCAGAATGCGAGCGGACGCTTCCTCAGCGTGCTGCGCCCGGGCAGTTATGTCGCCCACGACCATGGCATCTACAAGGAAGCGCAATGCTGCGTGCTGGATCGTCGTAGCGATCTGCACGAAGGCTTGCGCCCGGCGCTGGAAGTCTGGGCGCACGTGCAATCGCTGCCGGAGCCGGGTTTCGCGGTGATCGCCCTCGGCAAGCGCGATGTGGCATTCGATGCCGGCCTGCCGGTGCCGTTGCTGCGCTACAAGGCCGGTGTGGTGCCGGCGGTCGGCGATGATGTGGGTGCGTGCAAGGTGACAGCGGTGATGGACCAGCATGCGTTCATGAGCGTGGCGCCGGGGGTTGAGTTGCGGGTGGGCGACATCATTTCCTTCGGCACCTCGCACCCGTGCCTGACCTTCGACAAGTGGCGGGTGGGGTTGCTGGTGGATGAGCAGTTGGTGGTGGTCGAGAGCATGGAGACTTGTTTCTAAGGCTTGGAACCGCGTTGCGGCCAATCGCTGGCAAGCCAGCTCCCACAGGGATCTCATGAACTGTGAAGATTGTGTGGGAGCTGGCTTGCCAGCGATGAGGCCGGATCAAACACCACCGAATCAGCAGAGACGCCACCCAATGACCACCCTCAGCCCCCTGGGCCCGAACACCCCGCGCATCGCCCTGATCGGCGAGTGCATGATCGAACTCCAGCACCGCGCCGATGGCAGCCTGCAGCAAAGCTTCGGCGGCGATACCTTGAACACCGCTGTGTACCTGTCCCGCGCCCTCGGCGAGAAAGCCCAGGTCGATTACGTCACCGCGCTCGGCGACGACAGCTTCAGCGACGCCATGTGCCAGAGTTGGGTCGACGAAGGCATTGGCCTGGATCTTGTGCAGCGACTGCCCGGTCGTCTGCCGGGCCTGTACTGCATTCAGACCGACGCCAATGGCGAGCGGCGTTTCCTTTATTGGCGCAATGAGGCGGCGGTGCGCGATTGCTTCACCACCCCGGCCGCCGAGCCGATTCTGGCGGCGCTGGCGGACTACGACGTGTTGTATTTCAGCGGCATCACCCTCGCGGTGCTGGGGGCCAAGGGTCGCGAGCGCTTGATCCAGACCCTGATCGAAGCCCGCCAGCGCGATGCGCGGATCGTCTTCGACAACAACTATCGGCCACGTTTGTGGGCCTCACAGGAAGAGGCGCGGGCGGCCTATCGCAGCGTGTTGCCGCACGTCGATCTGGCGTTGCTGACTGTGGATGACGAGCAGGCGCTGTTCCATTTTTCCGATTGCGACGCGGTGTTCGAGGCGTACGCGCAGATCGGCACGCCGGAAGTGGTGCTCAAGCGCGGCGCCGAGGCGTGTCTGATTCGTTGTGATGGCGAGGCGTTCGAAGTGCCGGCGCAGAAGGTCGACAAGGTGGTGGATACGACGGCGGCGGGGGATTCGTTCAGTGCGGCGTATCTGGCCAGGCGTTTGCTGGGTGGCAGTCCGGTCGAGGCAGCGCAGGCGGGGCATTGGCTGGCGAGTCGGGTCATCCAGTTCCCGGGAGCATTGATTCCTAAAAAGTGAGTGTTCTTGTGGCGAGGGAGCTTGCTCCCGCTCGACTGCGCAGCAGGCGCAAGCCTTGTCGGGGCGGCTCCGCCACCCAGCGGGAGCAAGCTCCCTCGCCACAAACGCCCGAAAGCAAAGCCTTCAATCGCGGAAAAACACCTGCACCAGGTGATAGCCGAACTTGCTCTTGATCGGCCCATGCACCGTGCGCAGCGGCTTTTTGAAGATCACCGCATCAATCGCGCCGACCATCTGCCCCGGCCGCACTTCACCCAGATCACCGCCGCGCTTGCCGGACGGGCAGGTCGAATATTTCTTTGCCAGCACATCGAACGCTTCGCCCTTGGCAATGCGTTGTTTGAGCTGTTCGGCCTCTTCGGCGGTTTTCACCAGAATGTGGCGGGCTTGGGCTTTCATCGTGCGATACCTGTAACGGGGTGACGGCGGGGCGCGGGATTATGCCTCAAGTGACGGCGTTTGGTTGATCATCTCGCGGATCTTGTTGGCCAGCACTTCAATCGAAAACGGCTTGGCCACCATGTCCATGCCATCCTCCAGAAAGCCCTGACGCTCGGCGGCCTTCTGCGCATAACCGGTCATGAACAGCACTTTCAGGCCCGGACGATGCTGGCGGGCGATTTCCGCCAGTTGCCGGCCATTCATCCCCGGCAGGCCGACGTCGGTCACCAGCAGATCCACGCGCAGCTCCGATTCCAGCAGCGGCAGGGCGGCGCTGGCGTCGGCGGCTTCGTGGGCGAGGTAACCCAGCTCCTTGAGCAGATCGAGCACCAGCATGCGTACCGCCGGGTCATCTTCAACCACCACCACGGTTTCGCCACAGGTGGCCGTCGGCGCGGCACCGAGGGTTTCCACGACTGGCCGTTCCGGTTCCAGCAGGTTCAGGCGCGGCAAGTATAGGCGCACACAGGTGCCCTGATTCGGCAGACTGTCGAGGCTGACATGCCCGCCCGACTGTTGGGCGAAGCCATAAATCATCGACAGCCCGAGCCCGGTGCCCTGGCCGATCGGTTTTGTGGTGAAGAACGGATCGAACGCCTTGGCGCGCACCGACGGCGTCATGCCGGTGCCGTTGTCGCTGACCGCCAGCATCAGGTAGTCGCCGGCCTTGACCGGTTCGAGGGTGGTGATGTCGTTGCCGTCGAGGTAGACATTGGTGGTTTCGATCAGCAGTTCGCCGCCCTCGGGCATGGCGTCGCGGGCGTTGATCACCAGGTTGAGCAGGGCATTTTCCAGTTGGCTGACGTCGGTGCTGATCGGCCAGACATTGTCGGCCAGGCGCAGCGTGAGTTCGATCGGGTCGCCCTTGGTGCGGCGGATCAAATCTTCCAGCGAATGAATCAGTTCGTTGACGTTGAGGGTCTTGCGGTCCAGCGACTGCCGGCGCGAGAACGCCAGCAGCCGATGGGTCAGCGCCGCCGCTCGGTTGGCCGACGACACCGCCGCTTCGGTGAAACGGCCGATTTCATCGGCGCGGCCGTCGGCGATGTAACGCTGCATCAGGTCCAGACTGCCGATGATCCCGGTGAGCATGTTGTTGAAGTCGTGGGCGATACCGCCGGTGAGTTGGCCGACCGCTTCCATCTTTTGCGCATGGCGCAACGCGTCCTCGGCGCGTTCGCGTTCGAACATCTCGTTCTGCAGGCGTTGATTGGCCTGCGCCAGTTGTTCGGTGCGGGCGCTGACCCGTTCTTCCAGGGTTTCGTTGAGATTGCGCAGGGCTTCTTCGGTCTTCTTCCGTTCGGATTCGTCGATCACGAAAATATAGAAACCGTTGACTGAGCCGTCGGCGCCGTGGCGCGGCAGATAGTTCATCAGCGCATGGCGGTTGCTGCCGTCGCGATGCGGGGTGTACAGACTAAACGAGCAAGGGCGCCCGGCCAGGGCCTCGGCAATGTACGGCGCGCGCAGGAAGTAGGCTTCTTCGCCAATCACTTCGCGAATGGTACGGCCATACAGTTCCTGCGGCGTGAGGCCGTACCAGTCCAGATACGCCGCGTTGTTCAGGCGAAAGCGCTCTTCGTGGTCGACGTAACTGATGAGGATCGGCATTGCATTGATGATCAGCTGCAATTCCGTCTGGCTCTGGCGCAATGCCTGTTCGGTGTGCTTGCGCTCGGTCAGGTCCAGCGCGGCGCCGAGGAAGCGCACTGGTCTCCCGTGGTGATCCTTGTAACAGCGGCCACGGGCAAACACCCAACGCAGCTCGCCGTCGGCTTTCAGCAGGCGATATTCCTCGGCGTACTCGGTGCCGTGGGTGATGCAATGCTTGATGCTGCGGGCGATCAGCGCGCGGTCTTCGGGGTGCACGCCTTGCAGATAGTCGCTGATCGGTAGCTGACTGGCGTGGGCCGGATCAATGCCGTGCAACTGGGCGAAATGGGCGTCGGCAATGAAACGGTCTTCGCCGATGTCCCAATCCCAGGTGCCAACCGCATCGGTGGCGGCCAGCGCCAGTTGCAGGCGTTCTTCAGTGTCGCGCTGGGCCTTGAGGCTTTCTTCGGAGCGGCGTTGCAGTTCGAGGGCGATGCGCCGGCGTTCGTTGGTTTCGATGGCGGTCACCAGGATCCCGGCCACTTGCGTGTTTTCATCGCGGATGGGGCTGTAGGTCAGGTCCAGCCAGAAGTCGGATTCCTTGCCTTCACGTTGCAGGGTAAATCGCCGTTCGCTGTAGGTACGCACCTGGCCTTGTAGGACGGCTCGATAAATCGGGTCGGTAAAGTCCTGAAGTTCTGGCCATATAAGGTGCGCCGGCTGTCCGAAAGCGTGCGGATGCTTGCTGCCGGCGAGCATTGCAAAGCCATTGTTGTAGATCTGCGTGAGCTGCGGCCCCCACAACAGCAGCATCGGCATCGGCGAGTGAATCACGATGTCCACCGCGGTGCGCAGGCTCTGCGGCCAGGTGCCCGCTGCGCCCAACGGCGTGCGGCTCCAGTCGGTCCGGGCGATCAGGGCTTGGGCGTCATCGGGGGAGGGTGCTGCGTTCATCACATGTATCCTGAGCGTCGGTCAGTGCGTTGGCATCTACTATTCTTGCACTTGCGGTAGACGCTGTATGACCCGTTACGTCACGACACTGGGTCATTTCTGTTAATTGAATGCTTCGCGGGTGCTTTTTGCCATGGAAATCGATGCACTGTTGCTCCGTCTGTCGAGCCAGCACGGCTCTGACCTGTTCCTGTCCACGGGAGCGCCACCCAGTGCGCGCATCGATGGCGTGCTGACGCCGTTCAGCGAGCGGCCGTTCAAGCCCGGTGAGGTCGAGGCCATCGCCAACTCCTTGATGGACGCCGAGCAGCGGCGCGAGTTCGATCGGGATCTGGAAATGAACCTGGCGATTTCCCGTACGGGCGTCGGGCGTTTTCGGGTGAACATCTTCAAGCAACGCAATGATGTGTCAATCGTGATCCGCAACGTCAAACTCGATATCCCGCGATTCGAAGACCTGAAACTGCCGCCGGTACTGCTGGAAACGGTGATGCTCAAACAGGGGCTGATCCTGTTCGTTGGCGCCACCGACTCCGGTAAATCCACCTCGCTGGCAGCGCTGATTGACCACCGCAACCGCCACAGCAGCGGGCACATCATCACCATCGAAGACCCGGTGGAGTATATCCATCGGCACCAGCGCTCGATCATCAATCAACGCGAAGTCGGCGTCGATACCCGCAGTTTCCATGCGGCGCTGAAAAACACCCTGCGCCAGGCCCCGGACGTGGTGCTGATCGGCGAGATCCGCGACCGCGAAACCATGGAGCATGCGCTGACGTTTGCCGACACCGGGCACCTGGTGCTGTCGACGCTGCATGCGCACAACGCCAATCAGGCGCTGGACCGTATCGTCAATCTGTTCCCCGAAGAGCGCCGCCCGCAGTTGCTGCATGCGCTGGGCAACAATCTCAAGGCCTTTGTTTCGCAACGGTTGGTGCGCACTGTTGATGGGCAGCGCCGGGCGGCGGTCGAGGTGATGCTTGGCACCCCGACCATCGCCGACCTGATCCGCCGCAACGAGTTGGGCGAACTCAAGGGCATCATGGAGAAGTCCGGCGAGGTCGGCATGCAGACCTTTGACGCGGCGCTGTACGGGCTGGTGGTGGAGGGCGTGATCAGTGAAGACGAAGCGCTCAAACATGCCGATTCGCAGAACAATCTGCGCCTGCGTTTGAAACTGCACGCCGAGGCGGGCCCGGCGCCCGCGCCTTCATCATCAGGCGATTGGGGCTTGATGGACTGAACACCGTTCCCCTGTAGGAGCCAGCAGGCTGGCGATGGCGGCGTATCAGTTGATATTTGTATGGATGACACTTCGCTATCGCCAGCAGGCTGGCTCCTACAAGGGATCAACGTTAATCCAACAGCTCCGGGCGATTGCGAAACTGCTCCAGCGCTTCAGGATTAGCCAACGCATCGGTATTTTTCACCGGTTCGCCATGCACCACATTGCGCACCGCGAGTTCCACCACCTTGCCGCTGATGGTGCGCGGAATATCGGTCACCGCGACGATCTTCGCCGGCACATGGCGCGGTGTGGTGTTGGCGCGGATCACCTGGCGAATCTGCTGTTGCAAGGCATCATCCAGCGTCACGCCATCCTGCAGACGGACAAACAGCACCACGCGCACATCGTCCTGCCATTGCTGCCCGATCGCCACGCTGTCCAGCACCTGCGGGACTTTCTCGACCTGACGATAGATTTCCGCCGTGCCGATGCGCACGCCGCCGGGGTTGAGCACCGCGTCGGAGCGGCCGTGGATCAGCATCCCGCCGTGGGGCAATTGCTCGGCGTAGTCGCCCTGGGCCCAGACGCCGGGGAACAGGCTGAAATAGGATTTGCGCAGTTTTGCGCCGTCAGGGTCGTGCCACAGACCGACGGGCATCGCCGGGAAGTGCCGAGTGCAAACCAGTTCGCCTTTTTCGCCGATCACTGCGACGCCTTTGTCATTCCATACTTCAACGGCCATGCCCAGGCTCTTGCCCATGATCTCGCCTCGGCGCACGGGCGACAGCGGGTTGCCATTGACGAAGCACGACACCACATCGGTGCCGCCGGACATCGACGCCAGGCACACGTCGCGCTTGAAGTCGCGGTAGACGAAGTCATAGCTCTGCGGCGACAGCGCGGAGCCTGTGCAGAGCAAGGTCTTCAGGCTACTCAGATCATGGCTGTGCGCAGGCTTCAAACCGCTGCTTTCCAGTGTCGCGAGAAACTTGGGGCTGGTGCCGAATACGCTGATGCGCTCGTCGTCGATCAGATCCAGCAGTCGTTCATGGCCGGGGTGAAACGGCGAACCGTCATACAGCACTACCGCGCTTCCGACCGCGAGGGCCGAGACCAGCCAGTTCCACATCATCCAGCCGCAAGTGGTGTAGTAGAACAACCGGTCACCGGGGCCGAGATCGACGTGCAGGCCATGCTCCTTGGCATGCTGCAGCAGTACGCCGCCGGTGCTGTGCACGATGCATTTGGGTACGCCGGTGGTGCCGCTGGAATACAGCACGTACAACGGATGATTGAACGGCACCGGGACAAACCGCGGTTCGCCGCCGGGTTGGTAAAAGTCGTCCCACAACGTCACGTTGGCGTGGCTGTGGTAATCCTCGACATGGGCCTGCGCGCGAGCGTAGGGGACGATGATCAACTGCTGCAGCGATGGCAGTTGCGCGAGGATTTCGTTGACCTTGGCGGTCTGGTCGATGTCTTTGCCGGCATAACGGTACCCGGCGCAGGTGATCAACACTTTGGGTTCGATCTGGCCGAAACGGTCGATCACCCCGTGGGTGCCGAAGTCCGGCGACGAGCACGACCAGATCGCCCCGAGGCTGGTGGTCGCGAGCATCGCCACCAGGGTCTGCCAGGTGTTGGGCATACACGCGGCCACGCGGTCGCCGAGGCCGACACCGGCGGCTTGCAGGCTGGCCTGAAAACCGGCGACGTGTTCGGCCATCTCAGCCCAGGTCAGCTGTTCGCGCTGACCGTTTTCCGCCACGGCGATCACTGCAACGGCATCGTCACGACGGCGCAGCAGGTGTTCGGCAAAATTCAGGGTCGCGCCGGGAAACCATTCGGCACTGGGCATCTGCGCGCCTTCACGCAGGACGGCGTCGGGCTGGGTGTGAAAGCGGATGTCGAAGAAATCGACGATCGCCTGCCAGAACGCTTCGCGCTGTTCCACGCTCCAGCGGTGCAGGTCGGTGTAGCTGTTCAGCGCCAGGCCATGGCGCTGATTGATGTCGCGGCGGAACTGATCCATGCGCGATTGGGCGATACGCTTGGCATCGGGTTGCCAGAGGAGGTCGGACATTGGTTTGCCTCTTGTTGTGTTGTGCAAGCACGCAGGCCAGGGTGTAGGACTTAATTCTGTGGCGAGGGAGCTTGCTCCCGATCGGCTGCGCAGCAGTCGTAAAGTGCCGGGGGCGGCTTCGCCACCCAGCGGGAGCAAGCTCCCTCGCCACAGCGGTTTCGCGTCGCTTATTGCGCCAACCAGCCCCCATCAATATTCCACGCCGCCCCCCGCACCTGGCTGCCAGCCTCGCTGCACAGGAACAACACCAATTCCCCCAGATGCTGCGGCGTAACGAACTCCAGCGACGGCTGCTTCTCCGCCAGCAAATCATGCTGCGCCTGCTGCGGATCGACGCCTTTGGCCGCACGATCGTCGATCTGCTTCTGTACCAGCGGCGTCAGCACCCAGCCCGGGCAGATCGCGTTGCAAGTGACGTTGCTGGTGGCTGTTTCCAGGCCAACCACTTTGGTCAAACCGATCACTCCATGTTTGGCCGCAACATACGCAGCCTTGCCAGTCGAACCCACCTGACCGTGCACCGAGGCAATGTTGACGATTCGTCCCCAGCCCTTGGCGCGCATGCCCGGCAGGCTCAGCCGGGTGCTGTGAAACACCGACGACAGGTTGATCGCGATGATCGAATCCCAGCGTTCCACCGGAAATTCTTCAACGGCGGCCACATGCTGAATTCCGGCGTTGTTGACCAGAATGTCGACGCCGCCGAATTCGCGTTCGGCGTAAGCGATCATGTCGGCAATCTGCGCCGGATCGCTGACATCTGCGGGGTGGTGACCGACCTTGCCGCCGAACTGGCCGACTTCGGCGATCACGCTGGAAGCATCACCGAAACCGTTGAGAATCAGGTTGGCGCCGGCCTTGGCCAGGCTCAGGGCGATGCCCAGACCGATGCCGCTGGTGGAACCGGTAACCAGTGCGGTCTTGCCCGAAAGAGTCGTCATGAATACCTCACACAATGCCAGTGGCGTAGAAAGTGCCGATCACTACGAAGACCGCCAGGGTCTTGATCAGCGTAATACAGAAAATGTCTTTATAGGCTTCGCGGTGGGTCAGGCCAGTGACCGCCAGCAGGGTGATCACCGCGCCGTTGTGCGGCAGGGTGTCCATACCACCGCTGGCCATCGC